>CAWWAX010000001.1:0-119031 GCA_963935005.1 uncultured bacterium
GCGTTTGTAGGGGTTGAGCTCTCCATCAACACTACACCTGGATCGCCATCACCTCCACATTCTGCTGCGGGTACAATCTTCATCCCGTCCTTGATAGCCCCCCAATAGGGGTGCTTATTTCGCACCCTGAACTTCTTTTTATTAATCCAGCCTGCTGCCATATTTCGCCCGTTTGTTCAAAAATCCTCTTAGGCACACACTAGCTTACATTACACCATGGGGTCCTATAATACTGGAAATATCAGTTCATTAGCAAGCACAGACATGGTCAATACGAACTTTATTAAAGAATTCAGCTAAGGTAAGGAACCTGGATCTATCCTGTGACGTTGCACTACCCTACCGCGACCTTTCGCTGCTACAGCCTCCCCATTCTGGACTATGACCTCCCCTCTTGAAAGAGTCATAGTGGGAAAACCTGATACTTTTAGTCCTTGATAAGGGGTGTAGTCTACCGCCGAATGTAAACACCCCGCATCAAGCTCTACCTGCTTTTCTGGATCAATAATCACCACGTCAGCATCCGCACCAACCTCTAGACTTCCTTTATTAGGATACATGCCGAAGATACGAGCAGGATTGGTAGAAGTAAGCTCCACAAAACGACTCGGGGAAATACGTCCCTCCTTAACCCCGTATGTAAACATTAAAGGCAACCGTGTCTCTATCCCTGGCAAGCCATTTGGTATCCTAGTAAAATTCCCCCGCCCTTCGGTCTTCTGATCTTGGTAATGAAATGGTGCATGGTCAGATGAAATCTGTTGAAGCAGACCATCTTCGACTGTGCTCCAAAGTGCCTCAACTTGATCTGCTGCCCTTATTGGCGGACTGCACACAAACTTTGCAACTTCGAATCCACCGTCCGGATCATACACTGAGTCGTTTAACACTAGGTACTGTGGACAAGTCTCCCCCACTACTGGCTGTCCGCGGTTGCGAGCTTTTTCAAGATGTTCTGCCACAGTCTTCGATGTCACGTGAGCAATACAGATTGGGGCGCCAGCCACCTCCGCCAACATGATCGCCCTATTAGTCGCCTCAGCTTCCACGGGGACAGGACGACTGGATGCATGAAACGCTGGGCCAGTCTCTCCTCTGGAAATATGCTTTTCTATTAAGTGGGTAACTGCACAATCATTTTCACAATGGAGGTAGGCTAATCCACCATTGGCTGCCAGTTCTTCCAACAGTATGAGGAGGTCGCCATCCCCCACCTTCTTATCTCCATAGGTCATATACACCTTGAAGGACGGAAACCCGGATTCAACCAGCGTCCCTACCTCCCTGATCGATTCAGGATTAACATCCGTCACAATAGTATGAAAAGAGTAGTCTATTACGCTATTGGGTTGGATCTCACCCAATCTTCTATCCCTGGCCTTTAAGAGTGATTCGCCTCTGGCCTGAAGAGAGAAATCAATGATCGTAGTAACTCCTCCATAGGCTCCGGCTAGTGTTCCCACATAGAAATCATCCGCAGTTCTTACTCCCAACCTTTCTATGGGATGGTCCAGATGGGTGTGTGTGTCTATCCCCCCTGGCATAACCCACTGGCCTGTTGCGTCTATAACAGTACCGTCAGTCTCCAATCCATTTCCTACCTGAACAATCTTACCTCCACCTATCAGCACGTCTGAAAGGCCCATACTGTCAGCTGTGACAACTGTGCCTCCACGAATCAATAAATCAGCCATCTTCTTCTAACCTTTCCACGAATTCCGTCATCCGAACCATCGCTTCCTCTATACTTTTCTTGGGTGCCAAAAGAGATACTCTCACCCAGTTTCGCCAACTATCTCCAAAAGAATTTCCAGGGAACATTAAAACACCCGCATCTCTTAATAACCGGTAACAGAACTCTTCAGCACTAATACCAAACCGAGTCATATCAGCCCAAAAAAATAGACCTCCATAGTGTTCTGCATATGGAACTCTCATCCTGTTAAAACCATCCATTAAAATCTGTCTTCGATCTTGGTATCTGCTCAGAAATTGAGGGCGAGAATCGTTCTCCATTTCTAATGCGGCCAGCGCAGCATACTGAGAAAAAGTTGGACAGGGTCCAGACGTGGTTTCCTTGATCGATGACACCGCATCAATAAAAGCTGGAGGACCGACCAAAAAACCAACCCTGAATCCAGTCATCGCATATGACTTAGAAAACCCAGACAACACTATAGAACGATCTCGAACGCCATCTACACCCCAAAAACAAAGAGATTTGTGATTATCAAAAATAATATCTTCATAGATTTCATCCGACAAAACGATTATGCCCATCTCCTTAGCTACTTCAGCTAGTTTGCGAACGCTTTCTGTCGTTGCGCACGATCCCGTCGGATTAGATGGGTTTACAAATACAAGCAACTTAGCATCGGAAGCATGCTCCCTGAGATCTGCTTCCTTTAGTTCGAAGAACCTACCTTCTTGCTGCGTCGGGATTGATACTATAGTACCCCCACATGCACCAATGGCTTGATCATATGAAGTATATCGAGGGTCTGGACAAGCCACTTTGTCACCTGGATCCACAAGCGCCAATAGTGCCAAAAAGAGTCCCTCTTGGCCACCATTTGTGATTATCAATTCTTTTTCTGGATCCACAGAAATTCCCTTTTCATCCATATATCGATCCGCAATTTTCCTTTTGAGATCAGGTAACCCTCGAACTGGGCCTAGGATCGAACTATCTGAACTTGCATCACGGTTTGACAAGGCAGAAAAATACTTCATTGTCCCATCAATTATCTCCCTTTGAGTATGCAGATCCGGATCGCCTCTTCCTAACGAAATCACATCTTTTCTACTCTTAGCCAAATCCATCATTTTATAACGCAAAGACGTGGCCTTCTCACCGGATTCGACCGCTCCGCGGCCAGCCTTACTGTCCTTCCCTATAGTACTCATGGCCTTTCTCCTAATGCCCATAGGGCCGCCCTTTGTGAAGGAGATGGGGCACAGATTGACGAAGCTTGTTTCCATCCGGTTATCCCTTTTAAGACAGAGGTGTCGGCGGAAACAAATCCTAGATCAAAACCATGTTTTCCGAGCAAACTCGACAGGGATCCTAACAGGATAGTATTTGGAGAAAACTTCAGGCCAGCTGCTTCTTTACCATACAAAGTATCGCCCAATGCACAAATCTCAGTATCGAACCTACCCCTGGAAAATTCAATATTGGCTCCCCCTCTCAGTTCCCGATAGGCTATAGATATACTCACGTCCTCAGCGTCGCAGACCTCTATGCCCAGCCAATCAAAAAGTCTCTGATGATGGAGCCCTTTTTCTCCTGTGATCCGGCCTCCTGGAACTAAATCCAAACCTAACATTGTCACAAAGACAGCTTCTCCTTCACTAGCCGTTATCAATACTTGATTTCCGTCGCGAGAGTCATCTAGGTATTTCCCCACCTCTCTTCCCACCATATCTCTGAGTTTTGACATCCCTGGGCGATCGGGATAATGTGTCTCTCCTCTCCCCAGGTGATAACTAAGGCTATCAACCAGACCTTGCGGAATCTGAATGGCTCCTTTTCTTTTGGATTTCCCTTCGGAGCTAGCATCTAATAGAACTCTAACCCTCTCCGAGAGAGCTTCTGCAACTGTTAGTACTTTGTTCAATTTATTCATTCGTCCACTCCAGGTAGAACGTATTCTGCAACCGCGTGAAGTTGTTCTAGGGTTAATTCTGATCCGCAGTCTGCGATATAGTTAGCCAAGGTGAATGCGTCAAATCGACAACCGCTAATACCACCCCTCAAGCAAGCCAACCAGTGAAAAGCGGGACCTAATATCGCGGGATTACTCCAGGCCTGACTGACTGTTGATTGCAGTGCTACTACATCTGCGTCAGTAATGGAAGTGGGTTTAATTTTTAATCCTGGAGTAACCGAATTGACACTAATTTTTGACCCTGACAATTCTAATGCCAAACACCGAGTAAATGCCTCTATCCCAAATTTAGAAGCACAATAAGCCGTCTGATCTGCAAAACCTAGTACACCAGCTCGAGACGATATGTTTATGATTGATCCTCCCTCATCCGAAAGCAGAGGAACCAAGTCTCTTGTTAAAAAAACAGGAGCTGTCAAATTCACCTGCAAAGTGTGCTCCCAAGAATCCCTTTGTATATACTGCAACGGCTGCCTTTCAAGGACAGCCGCATTATTAATGATTGCAACCAGCCTACTACTTCCTTGCTTGACGTCCCTGATCAGCATCGATAGCTGAGATTCAGAAGCTAAATCGATAACTCGTGTTTTTACCCAACCACCATTACCTCTAATATTCTCCGCCGTCTTTTCAAGCTCTTCTTCTACTTCGGAAACTATCCAAAGGTGAGCACCAATTTGACCCAGGAAACTAGCGATTCCCCGACCCAACCCCCGGCCAGCTCCAGTTACCAGGACATCCATACCTTCTATAGGTTCCGTCAAATATTTCACTCTTTGATCACCCCAACATTGCCCTGACCGCATAGGCACAAACAGTCCCTAGATAATTACCCACGGCATAACCAAAGATTCCCACTATAACTCCAGGTGCCACTAGCTTGCCCCACTTCATGGCTAGGCTTATGGCCAGTGCAGAACCTGGACCCCCTATGGCCGCCTGGCTGGCTATTGTGACAATAGCCAAATCGATTTTAAGGAGCCACGCCGCTCCGTAACTTACTATTACGTGAACAGCCATAACGATGATCATGAGTGAAAAAATAGGGACGCCAGCCTTCATAACTTGGGAAAGTTCAGATGCTGCTCCCAGCTGGATAAAAAAGATATGCATTGCAAAGTAAGAAAGTACTTCAGCCCCATTAAGATTTCTTACAACAGGTAGCAGGGAGGCTCCCAGAGCCAAAGTTGTCAGCCAGATGATATCAGGTATGCCTGGTAAAATACCAAGCAACTGCTGAGCAACCCACAAAAAGATAAGTGGCAGGGCGCCTAGAACAGCTAACTCCAACACGTTAATCTTAGTATCTGTCCAGCGCTTTCTCATTGCCTCTGCTTCTGCTTCCTCCTGTTCAGAAATACCCTCACCACTACCTGCTATGCTCGCATCGTGACCACGGTCTCCACCTGCCGACTTGTTCGAACCAATTCGTCTTAAGAAAACGCCAGCCAGTGCAGTAGCAAGCCATATTTGTAGTAACATATACGGAACTGTAGACATGTTATCAGCCACGGCTGCAGCAGCGAAAATACTTGTATCAATATCCAAACTCTGTCCAATAGCAGCGAAATTTAAACCGCCACCCATAAATGCTGCTGCAAAAGCACCCGATAGCTTCCAGGTCTCAGGCCCTACAAAACCAGCTGTCGAAAGGCCTCCTATTATTCCCCCCACTACACTACCTAAGCATGCAGCAGTATAGGCTATAATCATTGGCCATCCAGCATTTTTCAGCTCCCGCATATCCGTTCCCATGATGATCAAAACAATAGCATACGGAATAGCATATGTGCCCACAGCTTCATGGACTGGACCAGTGTGTCCTATCACTCCTATGTTCGCGAAAATTATCCCGAGAAGTGTACAAACCACCGCAGAAGTGATTTTCTTCACGAATGCTACACGCTCTTCCAAAATTCTTGCAAAAGCAATGATCGCAAGCATAAAGCTTAATACCAATAAAGGGTCCTGAATCATACGTCCACCAATCCTTTTAGTTCTGATTTCGATCTCAGCAACTCTAGATTATTTATCACGTCACTCATTATGCCTTTCTGCCCGCCTCCTGTCCCGCCTCCCACGTGCGGAGAGAGAAGAACATTGCGACAACTGACCAAAGGATGCTCCTTAGGCAATGGTTCATAGAGAAAAGCATCTAAGCCTGCGCCGCCTATAGACCCCTTTTGCAAGGCTGACACAAGAGCTTCTTCGTCGACAAGTCCGCCCCGTGCAGTGTTGATCAACACTGCCGAGGACTTCATCAAGTCAAGGGCTCTTGCATCAATAATTTTTTCAGTTTTACTCGTATGTGGTGCATGCAAACTCACAAAATCACTAGCTTGCAACAGCTCTTCAAATTCCAAATAGCTGACATCGGTCTGAGTCTCATACTCACGTGACAGAGGACTCCGTTTGGTATATAGAACTTCCATGTCAAAAGCTTGTGCACGACGGGCTACCTCAATACCAATATCCCCCAGACCTATAAGGCCTAGGGTCTTCCCATGCAATTGGCGGACATCATCGAATTTTAACCAATTAAAAGCGATTTTACGTTCATCGGTCCTACTGGGCTCGACATTAAAATCCAGATATGACCCATCTCTAGTGCCAACATGCCCATCAATCAGCCTCCTATAACAACCTAGCATCAAGGACAGTGTCTGCTCGGCGACTGCTATGGCTCCACGATGCGGCAAGACCGAAACTGGAATCCCTGCCTCTTTAGCCGCCCTCCAGTCAACGGCCCAAGGAGCCCTCCCCTGTACCTGTATGAGTGCTAGATTAGGGAAAGAACACATCAACTCTCTATCAATGTGTTTTTTTGATGTCAACAGAACTTGGATATCATCAGCAAAGTTTTTCCAATGTCCATCCGGACCGTCCTCCGCCCAAACTACATCTATCCCAGCTTTATCGAACTCCACTTGAAAAAGGTCCCGGATCCATCGAGGGAATGTTTGCGTGTGTAAGATTCGCATTATGCTGTTAAATCCTTGCGTTAATTTTCATCAAATCACGGATAATAGATAATCTCACCACAAAGTGCCAATCTGTTGACCGAAGCGTTCCTGATGACTTACACTCATGACGTCAAGGAAAACAATATGAAACTAAATCGCAGACAATTTACTAAAGCAGCTGGAACTGGCAGCATCGCACTAGCCGCAGCCTGGCAGCAAGCTTGTTCTGAAGTGGCGGAGTCAGGTCAAGTGAAAACTGAAACCGTTGAGGTTCTTTTAGACTCCCAAGGATCTAGAGGGATTTACCAAGAAGCCGAAGAATTTGAGCGGCTCCGTCGTGCAGTGGGTAGTATGATCCGTACCCAAACGAATTTAAGGAATTTTTCCGTCGATGAGGATGAGCAACCGTCCACAGTCTTTTGGAGAGGATAAGAGTGTCAGAGCCAATTTATTTTCGTTCAGTAAGAGAACTAGCTGAGGGATTAGAAAAACGAGAATTCTCGTCCCTTGAATTGACGGAGTTATATCTTGAGCGTTCCGAGGAACTCGATGTGCCTCCATTCGATCTTCCCAACGAACCTCGCGAAGATCATGATGGGAAACTTGCCACCATGATCACTATCGCTAGAGACCATGCCCTAGAAGCTGCTCGAGTAGCTGACAAAGAACTTGCCACAGGAAACCGGAGAAGCATTCTTCACGGTATCCCCTACGGCGTGAAAGATATACTAGATACCACTGGCATTCGTACAACTTGGGGATCCCGTATTTTCAAAGACCGGATTCCCGATCGTAATGCTACTCCTATTGATAAGTTAGAACAGGCTGGAGCGGTATTAATGGCCAAGATGGCTATGGGTGAGTTTGCAGGAGGAAATACCAGTACCGCGCTGAACCCCTGGAAACTTGACCGCACCAGCTTCGGTTCCTCTAGTGGAACTGTTTCAGCAGCGGTGGCAGGTCTCATAGGATTCGGAATCGGCACAGAGACAGGAGGCTCGATAGTTTATCCTGCTTCTGCGGTAGGCGCTTCGGGACTCAGGCCAACCTTTGGAAGAGTCAGTCGCTTCGGCTGTATGGCTCTATCTTGGAGTCTGGATAAAATAGGACCAGTCGGTCGATCCGCTGAAGATTGCGGTCATATTCTAGAGCAAATAGCGGGTTATGATCCTAAAGATAACTCCACTGGAAAGAGAAAATTCGCATTTCGAGTGGATCCTGGAAGTATGCGAGGTAAAAAACTTGGGGTATGTAGAGCTGAATTTGAATTATCAGCTTCGGCGGCGACCAGAAAAGTCTTTCAGGATGTGTTGGATTCCTTCGAGCAAATGGGCGTGGAACTTCAGGATATTTCTTTTCCCCAAAGACCGACTGGCGCGCTCTTTTCAACCTTGGTCACCGTGGAAAGCGGTACGAATTTCAAGAGCCTCTTCGACGACGGACGTATTAAAGAGATGTTTTCATTCAATGCAGACCGTGCTGCAGGATGGATGGCTGGAAGAATGATGCCAGCCTCCGACTACCTCACAGCTCAACGAATCCGCAATCAGATAAAACGAGAAGCCGATCAGTTGGTCTCTCAATTCGATGCGGTCATCGCCCCTACTTGGCCAAATGGAGCGGCGATGCGTGAAGTAAGAGATGGTTGGCCAGTACCAGCCAGGCCAGAATGGGAGCCCCCGAATGAAATCAATTCTGCTACACCCAAATTAAATTCTATTGGAAATCTGGTAGGACACCCGGGATTAGCCATTCCATGTGGATTCGATGAAGATGGACTACCTCTTTCAGTACAAATTGTTAGTTCAGCCTGGGACGACCAATCCACCCTTGATTTTGGAATGGCCTATCAAAGAGAGACCGACTGGCACCTGCAAAGACCCCCATTCCCGTGGCGTCAGTAGACTAAACCTTAAACGCTACAGGTCACGTATGCATATCCAAAACCTTTCCATAAGTAGTAAGAATAAACACCCAAATATTCGTGCAAAATCATTTCTGATAGGGATTATCGTAGGGGCCGTAATTACTGGAAACTCCTCTGAAGTCGAAAGTCAGGATTTACGTCATCTAGAACCAACAGATCAATTCGGAATCCAAAGGGTGGGAGCTCCAGTGTTAAGCCCTAGAGGAAAATGGATTGCTTACACATTAACAGAAACCAATCTAGAGGAAGAAAGTTCCGAAACTCGTGTATGGATGGTTCCCACCAATGGCGGCGATGCTCTGCCTATGACAGCATCAGGCTTATCCTCCGGGAACCCCCAATGGAGTCCAGATGGAAAATTTCTATCATTCACAGGTGCTAGAGATGGAGGTAATAACCAGGTTTGGATCTTGGATCGGCGTGGAGGTGAAGCCCGACAATTGACGTCTGTAGAGCAAGGGGTCCGAGACTACCAATGGTCTCCAGACGGATCACTATTGCTGCTGACCATCCAAGATTCAGAGCCTAAAGATGGATGGGGGAGCAATAAAGCCAACGCACCCCAAGCTCCCTGGGTCATCGACCGGCTTCAATTCAAACGCGATGGGCAAGGCTACCTGACAGGCAATCGACATACCCACCTCTATACTTTTGACTTAGAGACTCAGAGTCTCACACAAATCACCTCTGGTGACCATGACGAATCTCAAGCCACCTGGAGTCCAGATGGACAGCGTATCGCTTTCGTCAGCAACCGCACTGCTGAGCCCGATGGAAATCAAAATACGGACATTTGGATAGTTAGCTCTCGAAACACTGATAAAGGTCAAACTCTTCTTCAAGTTACTTCTAATCCAGGTTCCGATTCGTCGCCTTCCTGGAGCCCAGATGGAAAATGGATAACCTATGTATCGGTTATAGAACCAGACCTCATCTGGTATGCTACGAAGCACTTGGCCGTTATTCCTTCGGGAGGAGGAATAGCTGAGATCTTGACTGGACATATCGATAGAAATGTCAGTTCTCCCCAATTCCGAAAAAATGGAAAAGATATAATCTTCCGGATGGAAGACTCATCTGAGGACCACCTGGTCCAAATTTCCACTAGCAATCGCACTCCTGAAAGACTGATCAAAGGACCCCTGAGCGTAGGCCAATTTTCTTTAGGGAAAGATGGAGTGATAGCGACTTTGATTAGCACTCTCGACAAACCATCTGAAATCCATTTGCTTCAAGAAAACCAACTGAGTCGCATTACCTACACAAATGATAAATTTCTAGCTGACATCAAAATTGCTGATGTAAAAAATGTTCAATTTCCTTCAAAAGATGGAACGGAAATTGAAGGATTCGTCACCTTTCCCATAGGATTTGAAGAAGGAATTCGATATCCCACACTTCTAAGAATTCACGGTGGGCCTGTGAGCCAATACAGGCACTCCTTTAACTTCGAAGCTCAACTCTTTGCAGCAAATGGTTACGTAGTAGTGCAGACAAATCCACGAGGGTCTTCAGGTTATGGCCAGGAATTTTCAGCTGACTTGTGGGCAGAATGGGGAGTTCGAGATTATGAAGATGTTATAGCTGGGGTGGACTATGCTATCCAACGTGGTTGGTCAGATCCAGATCGACTTGGAGTAGGAGGCTGGTCCTACGGCGGGATACTAACCGACCATGTCATCACAAAAACAGATCGTTTCTCAGGTGCAATCACTGGAGCAAGTGAATTCCTCTATGTAGCAAATTACGGCCACGACCACTACCAATTGCAATGGGAAAAAGAACTGGGTTTGCCCTGGGAAGGCAACAACCGTGAAGCTTGGGAAGCTATCAGCCCTTTCAATAAAGTTGATAAAATAACAACACCTACACTGGTGATGGGCGGTGAAAAAGACTGGAACGTTCCCATCCAAAATGGAGAACAAATTTATCAAGCACTCCGCAGACTTGGGGTGCCAACAGAACTTGTAGTCTATCCAGGTCAAGGCCACGGACTCCGACCCCCATCCTATCAAAAAGACCGCTACGAAAGATATCTAGCTTGGTACAACAAGTGGGTTAAAAAAGATCAGATTCCAGTAAGTGATGAAAGATGATCCATCGCAATCTTAACATCCGTTGATCAGACTTCTCTACAATTACAATGTCGCCCTCTAAAAATCTCCATTCTGCACCTTTGCCGTCTGAGATAGACGTACTGGTAGTTGGAGCAGGACTCGCCGGGCTTTCCTGTGCTAGATTACTCTCGCTTTCTGGAATCAATGTGCACGTAGTAGAAGCATCCTCCTCTGTAGGTGGGCGTGTTAAGACTGATGAAATCGATGGCTTTCTATTGGACAGAGGCTTTCAAGTGCTCTTGACCTCCTATAGTGAGCTGCAGAACCAAATTGATCTAAAAAAACTGGATCTAAGAAATTTTAAGTCAGGTGGCTTAATTTGGAGCAAGGATCAATTCCATCTCATCACCGACCCCTTAAAACACCCTTCAGACTTGTTCCAGACAATGAAAGCCAAAGTGGGCACTCTAGCTGATAAGCTAAAAACGGCCAAGTTGAAAAGTCGCCTCCTTATGTCCTCTCCTGACAATTGTTTCAACAACCCTGATTCTTCTACCCAAGACGAACTAGAATCACTGAATTTCTCAAACGAATTCATAGAAGGATTTTTTCGACCTTTTCTAGGAGGGGTGTATCTCGAAAAATCTTTGAACACTTCTTCCAGTTTGTTCAAGTATTACTTCCGTTGTTTCGCCTCAGGAGACACAGCTATCCCAGCAAAAGGTATACAACGACTCCCAGAGCTGTTCGCCGAAGACCTCGAAGGCCGCATCACATTGGGTACATCGGTCATAGACATTCTCGAAGGAAAGGTGATTGTCAAAGGAGGTTCATCCCTACAAGCTAGGGAGGTTGTCCTTGCAGTAGATGGACCGTCCTCGACGAAATTAACTGGATCCTCTGTTAGTCAGTTCAAATCAGCTACCACAGCTTACTTCTCAACGCACAGGGCACCCTCTACAGAACCAGTGCTGATCTTGGATGGAGAAAACCACGGACCGGTTAATCATTTGTCGGTCATTAGCAATGTTTGTCCGGACTATGCGCCAGAAGGAATGCACCTTGTATCCGTCTCTGGAGTCGGTATCGATGCAAGTGAGGTTGACGAATTCCCAAAGAAAGCCTTGGAACAGTTGCGTGAATGGTTTGGCCCTTCAGTCGAAAGTTGGTCGCACCTTCGAACCTATTTCATTCCCTATGCCCTTCCAGAACACCCCGCAGGAAGCCTTCCAGAACTAGATACTTTAAGACTGCGTCGTAACAACCTGATTCAGATTGGAGATTACACGACATTCGGGTCCATCCAGGGCGCCCTACTTTCTGGACGTAAGGCCGCAGAACTAATACTCAGAGAGTTGGACTAAATCGAACTGTCAATCGGACGATAACCGAACGAGCTTGCCTCAATCACAAACCTGTCCCAAACTATGCCCACGATGACTCAACACTCTATAGATGAAATCGCCAGCCGCAGGGCCCAGTACTGGCGAAAGAATATACAATATCTGATGATCCTTCTTTCGTTCTGGTTCATTACTTCCTATCTGGCTGGCATAGTGTTCGTAGATGTCCTTAACCAGATTAGAATTCCAGGAACTGGCTTCCCTTTAGGATTTTGGTTCGCCCAACAAGGATCTATTTACAGCTTTGTCCTTTTGATCTTTACCTATGTCCTTCTCATGAACCGGCTAGATAGGGAATTCGGCGTCCAGGAAGTGGACGATTCATGAGTGTTCAAGTCTGGACGTTCATCCTGGTAGGTCTTTCATTTGCCCTCTATATAGGTATAGCGATCTGGTCTCGAGCAGGTTCGACTAAAGAGTTTTATATAGCTGGTGGCGGAGTATCTCCTTTAGCGAATGGAATGGCAACAGCAGCAGATTGGATGTCCGCCGCTTCCTTCATTTCCATGGCAGGAATCATCTCTTTCAGGGGTTACGACGGCTCTGTCTACCTGATGGGCTGGACTGGAGGATACGTATTACTCGCCCTATTACTAGCACCTTACCTCAGAAAATTTGGCGCTTACACGGTTCCCGACTTTGTTGGCGAAAGATATTACTCCCAAACAGCAAGGATTGTAGCTGTGGTTTGTGCAATATTTGTCTCTTTCACGTATGTCGCTGGGCAAATGAGAGGGGTAGGTATAGTATTCGGGCGTTTCCTCGAGGTCCCTATAGAAACTGGTGTCCTGATCGGTATGTGCATCGTTTTCTTCTATGCTGTCCTTGGAGGCATGAAAGGAATTACTTACACTCAGGTCACACAGTACTGTGTGCTGATATTCGCTTATCTAGTACCAGCTATTTTCCTTTCCCTTCTGATTACAGGAAATCCAATCCCCCAGATAGGCCTGGGAGGAACCGATCAGGAAAGTGGCATGTTCTTACTGGATCGTCTTAACGGACTGCACTCCGAACTAGGATTCGCATCCTACACTTCTGGGGAAAAATCAAGTACGGACATTTTTTTTATCACGGCAGCTCTCATGGCCGGAACGGCTGGGCTTCCCCATGTGATAATAAGATTCTACACCGTTCCTAAAGTCAAAGACGCCAGGATAAGCGTCGGCTGGGCACTTCTGTTCATATCGATTCTTTATACTACTGCTCCAGCCATTGCTGTCTTCGCTCGCACCAATCTTCTCAATACCGTTTCCGAACAATCGTATTCTCAAATGCCAGAATGGTTTACCACCTGGGAATCTACTGGACTCATATCATTCCAAGATCACAACGAAGACGGACTTATCCAATTCGTAGGGCCCGATGCACAAACTAAAAATGGGGACCCCATATCCAACGAATTGACAATTGACCAAGACATCATGGTGCTTGCAAATCCTGAGATATCAGGACTTCCCAACTGGGTGATTGCATTGGTGGCTGCAGGTGCTTTGGCCGCTGCGCTGTCTACAGCTGCTGGACTGCTGATGGTAGTGTCGTCGGCAGTGAGTCATGATCTTCTAAAAAAAGCCCTCCTTCCAGAGATCACTGAAAGAGGAGAACTGATCGCCGCTCGGGTAAGTGCGGGGTTAGCTGTAGTTGTGGCTGGTTATCTAGGAATCAATCCACCTGGGTTCGTCGCCGAAGTAGTTGCCTTCGCTTTCGGTCTGGCTGCTGCTTCATTCTTTCCAGCCATCATCCTAGGTATTTTCTCTAAACGAATGAATCGCTATGGTGCTGTATTGGGAATGATCGTAGGTATTACCTTCACTGCCAGCTATATCATCTACTTTAAATTTATCAATCCTTCTCTGAACACGGAAATTCACTGGTGGTTTGGGATTTCACCAGAAGGAATTGGCACGTTAGGAATGCTCTTAAATTTGACTGTTGCTACTATAGTGTCCCATCTCACTCCTGCTCCACCAGAGAGAGTGGTAGCACTAGTCGACCACATGCGAATGCCCAATGACCCAGGAGAGTAAGGGTCGATACATACACCTGGATGAAAATCCATGAAAAAATATTTCACTACTTTCTGTGAAGACTGGACATCTGAATATGGGCCAATCTGATCTTCCCAGACCTCCTTGGTCGGCCAAAGGATTACTCTTCGAAAATTGCAACTGTGATGGCGTATGTCCTGGACATATTCATTTCTCAAATAAATGTTCCCATGACCGCTGCATCGGATACTGGGCGATACAGATCCATTCTGGATTCTTTGGAGAAATTGATTTATCGGGACTTCAATGTGTTGTAGCTTTTGACTCTCCACAGAAAATGATTTCTGGACAATGGAAGGAAGTGATTATAGTGGATAAGAAAGCTTCTCAGGAGCAACTCTTTGCCCTCGAGAGTATCCTTGACGGATCAGCTGGAGGACCTTGGGAGATCCTTGACCGATTCGTAAAAGACAGGCTCCCAACAAAACAACTCTCTATTGAGATACTACAAGAAGGCAACTTTAAAACACTTAAAGTCGACAGCGTAATGGAAAGCACTATCACACCACTCACCGGAAGCAATAAAGATGTTCCCGTGACAATTGAGAATATGTTCAACCAAATTCATGGTCCATCACAAATCGTTGCACGTGGAGAGACCAACTACACTGACGGTGTTATCACAATCGACACCAGTGAGACACACGCACTCATTAGTAAATTTAGCTGGGAAATGGCTCATCAATGAGCCACTCATCCCTCGCGGCCTTCATTGCTGATTGAATTCCTGGCTTGGATGGCCATGATGTTAGCGATGATGATTCCATCCACTTACCCTTGGGTAACCGCCTTTTCTTCTATGTCAAAACCAAAGAATGACGGTTCAATAGAACGGGCATGGGTTTTTCTCTTTGTATTGGGTTATGTGACGATCTGGTCTGGATTCAGCCTCTCTCTGATGTTCTCACATTTCCAGTTAGATAGCTTTCTATTGCGAATATCAACGAACGAGATAGGACCCACTTCTTGGGCTGCCCCATGGATTTTAGTCGGTGTTGGCACATACCAATTGACCCCTATAAAAAATGCTTGCCTGAAACACTGCAGAACTCCATTACATTATTTCTTGACCAAATGGAAAAATGGACCTCGTGGTGCATTTCGAATGGGAGTATCCCATGGTTTATTCTGTCTGGGATGTTGTTGGGCTCTGATGTTAGCGATGTTTGTCCTAGGGCTCATGAGCCTTGTGTGGATGATCCTATTTACACTGATTGTTAGTATCGAGAATCTTCTACCACAAGGAGAATTTTTTGCGAAGTTTGTAGGTGTTGGAATGGCAGGCTGGGGTATAACATTAATCTTGGGATCCTGATGGAAAAGCATAAAAAACCTACTGGCGCCAGTTTCCGTAATGCTTTTAGGGAAATCGTATGGCCTCGCAGAAAACTCATATCAATAGGCTTGTTATTAATCCTGCTGAATCGACTGAGTGGCTTGGTACTGCCTGCTTCTTCCAAATACCTAATCGACCAGGTACTCGGACAGGGCGATTTTAACCTTTTAGCTAAGCTTCTGGTTCTTCTGGCCATCAGTATAGCTGTCCAGGCGGGTACCAACTTTCTGCTTACTCTGCTACTTAGTGTTGAAGCGCAACATCTTATCGCACAACTTCGAGCTCAGGTTCAAAAACACGTACTCACGCTACCAGTTCGAACATTTGAGAATTCTAAAACTGGAATTCTGGTGTCTCGCATCATGGACGACGTCGAAGGAGTGCGAAATCTAGTCGGAACAGGATTGGTACAACTGGTCGGCGGTATTATCACAGCAATTATAGCCTTCGGATTCCTGATACAAATTAACATGGCGATGACTGCCCTGGCTTTGGTTCCTTTAGTCCTTTTTGCGGCGATCTCAATTAAAGCTTTTCAAAAACTTCGACCCGCATTTCGAGAAAGAGGAAAAATCCGAGCTGAAGTCACTGGAAGATTGACTGAGTCACTAGGTGGTATACGTATCATAAAAGGATTTCATGCTCTGGAAAAAGAAGGAGAAATTTTTGAAAAAGGTGTCCTTCGAGTCTTCGAAAATGTCAAAACTACACTGACCACATCCAGCGCAGTAAGTAGCTTGGGCACCTTCTTGGCCGGCTTGGCAAGCGTAATGATAATGGGCTACGGAGGCAGACTCATCTTGTTGGGGTCTTTAACTCTCGGCGAACTGTTTTCCTTTACTCTTTTCTTAGGATTCTTAGTCGTCCCCATTGCTCAAATGGCCAATATAGGGACCCAAATGACTGAAGCGTTCGCTGGCCTGGACAGAACTGCCGATCTTCTCTCTTGGCCTTCTGAAGATGATGATGACTCGCGCACCATAACTATGCCGATAATTGAAGGCCAGGTCATCTTTGAGAATGTCAATTTTTCCTACGAAAAAGACCAGCCTGTATTGAGAGATATTACGTTCCAGGCAGAACCAGGAACCGTTATCGCTCTAGTCGGAAGTTCTGGATCTGGAAAGTCCACTCTAGCTAGTCTGGCTGCTTCATTTCTGACTCCAGACAACGGAAAGATACTCATTGACGGACAGGACTTGGCCAACATCAAACTGTCCACCTACCGGACTCAGTTAGGCCTAGTCTTGCAGGACGACTTCCTATTTGAAGGAACGATCCGTGAAAACCTACTATTCGCTAAACCCAATGCATCCGATGCCGCAGTAGCCCAAGCCGCTGAACAGGCCCACGTCAAAGATTTTACTAAAGATTTTCCAGACGGCCTGGACACATTGATCGGAGAAAGAGGTGTCAAACTTTCAGGTGGGCAACGTCAGAGAGTCACTATAGCGAGAGCTATTCTGTCGGACCCCCGCATTTTACTCCTAGATGAAGCAACCTCCAGCCTAGACACCGAAAGCGAATACTTAATTCAACAAAGTCTATCACACCTACTAGAGAACCGTACGACTTTCGTTATCGCACATCGATTGTCAACTATCCAGCGAGCTGATCTAATTCTGGTAATTGAAAACGGCAAAATCGTAGAACGTGGAAATCACGAAGATCTCATACATCGTAAAGGCCGTTACCACGAACTTTACACGATACAGGCCAGAATCTAGATGCTTAGAACCAATCATTATTCCAAAGGATTCTTACTGATCCATTCTTGATCTGTAAGTAGATTGCGTTCATTCAGAGCACTCTGCGCGCCAGACCCTACCACGTATCTCAACCTCGGACAAGAATCATTCAAAGCGTTCAGGATACTCCTTGCTACAGTGTCAGGCGAATCTGCAGTCAGTTGTGCTTCCCTATATAAATTGATCAGTTGGCCGAGACATTCCTTATATGGTGTGTCTCCCAAAATGATCGAATCTGCCTTTTTCAAAATGGGTGTGGATATAAAACCAGGCTCCATTAGAATCACTCTGATACCAAATTGATTCGTTTCTCCAGCCAAGGACTCACTCATCGCCTCCAACGCGTGCTTGCTGGCAGCATAAATACCATGTCCCGCACTTACGATACGGCCAGCTACTGAACTGACATTCACTATGGTCCCACTTCTTCGGTTTCTCATTCCTCCCAAAACCTCTTGGGTCATCCTCAGAACGCCAAACACATTCGTCTCAAAAATGGCCTTTGCCTCTTCCATGGCAATCTCTTCAATACTACTGATACTGGATATCCCAGCATTATTAACTAGAACATCAATTCTGCCCGATTCTTTCTCGACCTCTGTGACCGCCATTTTGACCGCAACACCATCGTCCACATCCAAGGCCAGCACCCTATGACCCCCTTCTTCTTGAAGTGCTTGTTTCAATTTTCCACTAATGCCACCAGGATCCCTCATGGTAGCATATACTCGATATCCTTCCTGGGAAAAACGAATTGCGGACGCCTCACCAATTCCACTACTACAACCAGTTATAAGCGCTATCGGGCGATCACCGTCGGACGAAAGAGAAGTCAAATTAATACTCCGAATCCTCAGTCTTCAATTTTTCAGAAAATTTTGTTCGAACCTTGCTAACTTTCGGATTGATAACAATCTGACAATAAGGTTGATTCTGATTATTCCTGAAGTATTCTTGGTGAGATTTCTCTGCTGGATAGAAGACCTGAAAGTTAAGAACCTCGGTTACAACAGGGTCGCTCCAAATCTCGTCGACCATCAATTGTTCAATCACTTTTCTGGCCTTCCTAGTCTGCTCAGGATCATGCGTGAAGATTGCCGATCGGTACTGAGTTCCTACGTCACCTCCCTGCCTATTTACGGTGGTCGGATCATGTATCGAAAAGAAAATCTCTAAAATATCGCCAAAGGTTATCAAACAGGGATCGAACTTCAGTTGCACTACTTCGACATGACCTGTTTTTCCAGAGCAAAGCTCTTCGTAGGTAGGATTCTCAGTGTGGCCTCCAGAAGCGCCTGACTGCACTGAGCAAACACCATCAAGAAGCTCAAATACTGCCTCTAAGCACCAGTAACAACCGCCCCCTAAAGTTGCAATTTCCATCGCATCTGTTTTATTCACCTTCATAACCTACTCCTCAACGATCATAATGCTGTATAAAAGGTCTCTGCTATTGATATTCGAAATCTAATGGGTGTATTCTAATTTCTCATTTCATTTGGAGCTATGCCACCTGGTAGTGAAATCATGCATACACTTATATTAGATCTTCTGACTGGGCGTCTCAAATGATTATCAACTTGGTACAGAGGAAAACAAATATGCAATCCATACAAATTTCTGTTTCCAAAAGAATTTTAGTGATTATACTCACCTCTTTTTTTCTTTCAACCCAACCTGGGATCACACAGACTCACACACTTTCAGTTGATGACCAATTTGCAATCCAAGCGGTATCTAGTCCAAAAATAAGTCATGACGAAAAGTGGGTAGCCTATACTGTTCGCACGACAAACTTGGAGCTTGAGAAATCTGAAACCAGGCTCTGGATGATTTCTACGAATGGTGGCGATCCCATTCCAATGACTAGCAAAGGATACTCCGTCTCCAATATAGAGTGGAGCCCTAGTGGTCAGCATCTTTCATTTATCGCCACTAAGAACTCCGACAAATCTCAAGTATGGACACTAGACCTTAGAGGGGGAGAAGCACAACAGATTACATCGGTGGATCAAGGCGTTAGATCTTACATATGGTCACCCGACGGCGCCAAAATTTTACTCACATTACAAGACGAGGAAGAAGAATCAGAAGAGGAGAAATCGACCGCAGATCCGTGGGTGATAAATCGACTTCAAATTAAACGTGACGGACAAGGTTATCTGACTAGCGATCGACACAATCATCTTTATGTTTTCGATATTGAAACGGAAGAGCTAGTGCAAATAACTTCAGGACGTTGGGATGAGTCACAACCTTCCTGGAGTCCAGATGGCACTCTCATAGCTTTCGTCAGCAACCGGACACAGGATCCAGACGCCAATTCAAATTCTGACATTTGGATAGTCTCCTCAAGTAACACAGACAAGGGTCAAACCTTGCTTCAGGTCACCACCTATCCTGGTTCTGACTCCTCCCCGTCGTGGAGTCCAGACGGGGAATGGATAGCCTACGTAACTGACGATACAGACCCTCAATTCAGCAGTCTTTCTGTCAATCAATTGGCTGTAATACCCTCAAGAGGTGGATCGAGACAACTTGTGCATTCTGGCCTGGACCGGAACGTACGAAATCCTCAATTCGATTCTAAGGGAGAAAATATCTTGGTAAGTATTGAGGATAGTGGCGAGCGCTATCTTGGGAAAATCAATGCGAAGACTTCGGATACCAAGCGCATCAGCCGTGAAGAGTACAGTATGTCTTCTTTCTCAATTGGGCCTTCTGGGGGCACCGCTGTGGTCCTAAGCAACCCACACCTCCCTGGTGAAATATTCCTGATCGACCGAGATGACCAGAGACAACTGACTTACACCAACGACGTATTCCTGAAGACGCGAGAACTATCCGAAGTCACAAATATCCATTTCCCAAGCAAAGATGGAACGCTGATAGAAGGGTGGGTTTTCACGCCCCCTGGTTACGATCCCAGCCTTAGATATCCAACCATTCTCAGAATACATGGTGGTCCAAACGGCATGTACGGAGTGAATTTCAACTTCGAAGCACAATTCCTTGCTGCCAACGGATACGTAGTCCTCCTTACGAATCCTCGTGGTTCCTCTGGATATGGACAAGATTTTAGCATGGCATTATGGCAACAATGGGGTGTCCCAGACTTTGAAGACGTCATGGGAGGTGTCGACTATATTCTGGATTCTGGCTATTCAGATCCAAACAGGCTAGGAGTTGGGGGATGGTCCTATGGAGGCATCTTAACCAATTACATCATCACGAAGAGCGAACGATTCTCAGCTGCGATCACAGGAGCCAGCATGGGACTGCTTGTCGCAAACTTTGGACACGATCACTATCAACTAGGTAATGAACGAGAATGGGGGCTTCCTTGGGAAACCAGGGAAATTTGGGAGAATCTCTCTCCGTTCAATTCGATCGATAAAGTTAGAACTCCAACTCTAGTCATGGGCGGCGAGAAAGATTGGAACGTTCCAATCCAAAACTCTGAACAAATCTACCAAGCTTTGAGAAGAATGGGGGTTCCAACTCAGTTAATCGTATATCCAGGTCAACCCCATGGGCTTCGGATACCTTCTTACCAGAAAGATCGTTTGGAACGATATCTACAGTGGTATGATAAATGGCTGAAAAGCAACAATGCTACTGAAAAATAGTGAAACTGATTGATGACTTTAGCCGACAACCTTAGCTTGCAACAACTAATCGAGAAGACAATTAAACCGTGTTAACCCATTTACATCGTCGGAAGGTGAAAAATAAATCATGAACAAAACAATAAGATACGGATCCAAAATCTTTTCTGCCTTCTGGATACTCCTAGTGCTCATACCTGGTAACCTAGGTGGACAAGGCCTTCAACTTCAACCACACCAACAGCTAGCGAGAGATATTCTCCAAGAGATAATAGAGATAAACACCGTCGATTCAGCAGGTACGACCAAAGCGGCTAAAGCGCTAGAACGTCGCCTTCTCGAAGCGGGATTCGCCGAGGAAGATGTGCATGTGATTGGGCCCAGTGAAAAAAAAATGAATCTAGTAGCTAGGTTGAGAGGCAGAGATACAGGTCGTCCAGCAATTCTCTTGCTCGCCCACATAGATGTCGTCGAGGCCCTCCGAACAGATTGGAACATGGATCCTTGGAAACTGATCGAACAAGATGATCACTTCTATGGGCGAGGGGTCACCGATGACAAAGACGAAGTAGCAATTTATACGGCCAACCTCATCAGATACAAGCAAGAAGGATTTGTGCCCGACCGTGACATTATTGTCGCTTTGACAGCTGACGAAGAAGGCGGTGAATTCAATGGAGTTCAGTGGTTACTGGAAAATCACCGTGAACTAATCGACGCTGAATATGCCTTGAACGAAGGTGGTGGTGGTGAAATCAAAGACGGAAAACACCGACTTAATGCAGTGCAGGCCAGTGAGAAAGTCTACCAGAACTTTAACTTGAGATCTGTCAACCCAGGAGGACACAGCTCGCTTCCCAGAGATGACAACGCAATTTATGATCTAGCTAATGCCCTGATCCGCATAGGTGAATATCGGTTTCCAATCATGTTGAATGAAGTGACAGAGGCATATTTCAAAGGCACAGCAGACGTAGAAGGAGGTTCAGTAGCAATGAACATCGCGACCATGCTTGCTGACCCTTCTAATGAACTGGCCGTCGCCCGCATTCAATCTGAACCTGGGTGGAACGCACGACTGAGGACCACCTGCGTCGCAACCAGACTAAATGGTGGGCATGCCGATAATGCCCTACCACAAACTGCGGAAGCCACCGTCAACTGTCGAATGCTTCCTACTCACGATCCTGAAGAAGTTCTATCCAGCCTGCGAAGAGTCGCTGGATCCCAAACCGAAGTCACTGCAATGGGTCGAGCTAACCCTAGCCCACCTTCCCCTCTCAGGGCAAGTGTCCTCGATCCTATACAAAAGATCACAGAAGAAATGTGGCCAGGTGTTCCTATAGTACCAATAATGGCTACAGGGGCTACTGATGGACTTTACCTGCGAAGAGCAGGCATACCCACCTATGGAGTCTCTGGAATATTCACGGACGTAGACGATAACCGGGCCCATGGTCAAGATGAACGGATACTCATCAAATCATTTTTTGAGGGACAGGAATTCTTATTCCAATTAGTGAAAGCCCTCTCCAGCGGCGCAAATATTAGCTAATAATACAAAAGAGATTCCTTGGGGCTCCGTCTAAGAACCAACGATAAATTGACTAAAGAAATCAGTCGGCTGAAAAGCGATTGAGAAAGGCTTTTTCTTCTCGTGATAAAGAGTGCATACCTTCATTTTTCATGCGGGTCAAAAGTCTTTCTATTTCTAGTCTATTAAGTTCATGTATCAAAGATAAGTCTATTGATGACCAACGTTCTTCTAATGAGTCATCGGAGTTGGAGGGTGGATCCGAATACAACTTGCGTTGGAATTCCCTTTGATCTTTCAACTTGTACCAGTCCTGCCAATACAGTAGACCATAACCAATAGCCAAACCCCCCACATGTGCAAAATGAGCAACGCCACCCCCAGATCCTGAAATGCCACTGTATAAGCTTACCACGACCAAAGCACAGACTAACCAACGCGCTTCTACGGGTAAAATCCCCCAAATATAAATCTTTTCACGAGGCCAATACTTAGCGAACCCTATCAAGACCCCGTAAACTGCAGCCGAAGCTCCTACAACTGGAGCTCCTGGAGAAAAAAGGAAAGAAAAAACTGCCCCACCGAGACCGCTAATTAAGTAAAATTTCAGGAAACGTTTTCCACCTAATCTGTGCTCAAGCCTTGGACCAAAAAAAAATAATCCAATCATGTTAAAAAACATGTGACTGAACCCTGCATGTAGGAACATATAAGTCACTAACGTCCAAGGTCGAAAGGGTAATGCTGGAAAGTAGGCAGAATCTAGCCCGACGAGAGCAGGTGGAAACAAGGTTGAAAGAACATATACCAAGCTTCCCGGTGGTACCAATATAAAAACTATAACATTTAAAGCCAAAATCCGGGAAACC
This sequence comes from uncultured bacterium, assembly GCA_963935005.1. GTDB lineage: Bacteria > Gemmatimonadota > Gemmatimonadetes > Longimicrobiales > Gaopeijiaceae. The sequence goes on from CAWWAX010000001.1 coordinate 23,165, forward strand.
CAAAAAGTCATTTTTAAAAACCCCCCCCTTTGTTTCTGATAGTGACAAACTCTACAGAATTCTATTCGTCAATTAAAGTCAATAGTCCCTAAAGGATAAATAGCCGAGCGATCACCAGAACCTGGCAATACTCATTGCTTCTATTTCCAGCGATGGCCTATCGTCTCCCGCTATACACTGCTCCATTATTTTCCCTGTGATCGGAGCCAAAGTAAGACCCAGTGTGGCATGACCAGTTGCTAAAAAGAAACCCGAATATCCAGGAACAGGACCAACACATGGGATCCCATCTGGGGTACATGGCCTTAAACCAGCCCATTCCGAAAGAATTTCAGCGTCCTCTAATCCGTGTAAGTATTTCTCTGCAGAACTTGTAGTGTAATCTAAACGTTCTCGGTTCAGTTCATGGCTCATTCCTGTGAACTCTATAGTGCCAGCAAATCGAGTGAAATCGCCCATGGGAGAGCAGAAGACAGAGGCTTCTGACATAACGAAAGTCTGCTTAGGAGGAGCAACTCCTTGATCCAAAAATTTGACATCTCTGTGGTAACCCTTGCCTGGCTGGACTGGGAGCCGAAACCCAAATTTTTCTGTAAGACTTTGGCTATAAGATCCCGTAGTTAAAACAACCGTGTCACCTTCGATTTCTTGACCAGTACCTAGACGAATACCTGTAATTTGGGTGTCTCTATTTAATACTTCTGTCACTTCATGGTCCACCAAAATCCGAGCTCCTAATTCCTCTGCAATTCTCGCCATTTCCAGTACAAATCGAGACGGGTCACAGGTGGCCCCCTCGGGAAAATAAGCTCCTCCCAAAATCTCCTTTTTCAGCACGGGCTCGACCTCTCTGAGTTTTTCGCCAGACACCATGTGTGGACTATACCCGTGTCGAATCATACTCCTGACATCCGACTTCACATACTCGAGGCCATTACTTGTCAAGCATACTTCAAAAAAACCATCCCTTCGATAACCACACTGCAAATTCTCTTCTTCAACTAAAGCATCAAATAAACCAAGAGTAGCATGTCCAAGAGAACTCAGTGTACGCGAGCTCGACTCAAAATCTTCTGGATTACAGAAACTACGATACTTCCATAGCCATTTGGCGAGTGAAGGGTCCCAGCGGATCGGAATGCGAACTGCACTTCTAGGATTAAATAGTTGCCGCAAAGCATGTCCAATACGACCTGGTTTGTTAATCGGCATATGCCCTGCTGCAACACTTCCAGCATTGCCAGAGGATGCTCCAGCACCAACCCTATTTCTCTCTACCAGAGTGACCTGAAACCCTCGTTTCGTCAGAAAATAGGCACAACAAACCCCGATCACCCCTCCCCCTACAATGATAACCCTCTGTTTGGCCATACCTATCAAAACCACCTTTTTTACTTCAATAGATTATAGAGAAGGCACTTTAATATTTTTACTGTTGAATCTCCAATTCCAAGATAGAGAAAGCTTCCCTAAGGGAGGATTCAACAGAACTCGGATCCTTGCCTTTCGCAAACATGAATCCCAGATACTGATTCCCTTCCGGTAAGGGTACTACTCTCCGTCCGACAGGGATGGTTATCTCTATATCTTCTATTCCATCTACCTGCAAGGCTTCTTCAATTCTGCCCACATTCTTGAGTATGCCTGCCTTGGGTACTGGCAACATAAACACTCCTTCAGATTTATTTTCTTTTTCAAAATGACTGATCTTCATACCTAAGGACTGCCTGAGAATTAATTCTTCCAAAGTCGCTTCGGGATGGAACTTAAAAATCTTTGAACAGTAGCCTCCAATAGATCGCGGAGCGATTTCGAGAAGATTGATCGCCTCTTTTTCAATACGAAATTCAGCATGTACAGGTCCATTCAACAATCCAAGACTAGTGGCTATTTCTTCCGTTTTAGCAACTAACCTCTCTTGCAAACCAAGGGTTAGACTCGATGGTGTAATCAAAATAGTTTCTTCAAAGAAAGGACCATCCATTAAATCAGGCTTATCAAGAATGCCAACCAATGTCATACTTCCCTGCACCATAATTCCTTCTACCGCAACTTCTCTCCCACTCAGATAGGTCTCTACAAGAATCTCCGTAGAGAATAATTCTGCATCCTGGCTGAGATTATTCGATCCCAGCAATCTTTTCAAGCGATCCCAGGCAATCAAGAATTCTTCTTGAGTGTTACAGCGAGTAACGCCACGGCTCCCTGACAATGACACGGGTTTCACAACACATGGAAAAGGAACCCTAGTCACTATGGATTGAACATCTTCCTCTAGATCAAAGCCTTCAAACCAAAAAGCTCCCCCTTTCGTTTCAGCGAGCTTTTCTCGCATCGCCCTTTTATTACGGACTGCTAACACACCATCCCTGGAGTGTTGCAATAACCCAATAATTTCGGCTGCCGTTGCAGCTAAAACACAAAATTCGTCTTCTGCCGCAACAATAGAATGGAGTGGGAATTCGGAATGAAAATTAACAATTTCCTCAACTGATACTTGGATATTACCAGAGTCTAGAAAAAGGCTAGACCCTGGCACAAAATCACTTAACGATTGTCGGTGGTTTGAGCCTACTGAAATTTCTAGCCCAAGTTTTCGGCTTGCTTCAACGAAAGATCTGGCCCGATAGGTCGTCCTCGCCAGGAGAATTAGAACTCTTGGCGAATCTAAAATCTTCTTGCCGTTGACAGTGATCAGTCTATTTGGCACCAGTTGTATATGGGTTAGATCCAGCCGCGTGATTAGTGACGTCCTGGATAGACTCTATCTCAGGAATCTTTTCCTTAAGTATTTTCTCGATACCCTGATTCAGAGTCACCGATGCCAAACCGCATCCCTGACAGCCACCACCCATCTGAACATACACGACATTGTCCCTGACTTCGACTAAGGTCACATTACCTCCATGCTGGGCCACTCCAGGATTGACATATTGATCAATTACCTGCTGAACCTTTTCAACCAAGTCGCCCTCAAGTGGCCTAGAACCAATCGGAGACAAGTTCGGATTTTCGAACTTAAAACCACTTTCCGTGAGTGTTTCGACCCAATCAATCCGTGTTCCCTCAAGAGCTACTAGGCTCTCTGGATCTACCACTACTTCGAATCCATTGCCGTCAAAAACGAGGTCTTCTGTACCTTTTTCTTCCGGATCAACAAGTGTGACCTCGTACCTTGGATCTAGTGGGCTAGCACTGGCCACACTGATGCGAACCGCAACAGCATCGCCCTGCATATCGATAAAATTGAGAATTGTATCCCTAGCTAATTCACTGAAAGATATAGGATCCTTACCCTTTTCGCTCATTCTTAGGGAACCACGAAGCGTACGGTATCCACTACCCAAGGATCGACTGGCATATGCGCACCATCGCCGACCACTGCTATCACAACATGTGCTCCAGAAGACAGTCCGGTTAACTCATATTCGGTTTGAGCTTGACCAAGATGTATGTATGTGCCTTCAACTGTAGGAATCGGTGCTCCTGCTGGTGGCAAATCTGCGTCTACTGCAAAATGGTGGTGGCCTGTACCATGCTCCATCGTACCTGCTGGAACGATATCTATGCCAGATGCAACCAGCCTGAGAACCACCGAGCTTCCCTCAATAGTTGAGCCGTCTTCGGGATGGACAAAATTTATAGATGCACCAAATTCTGTTGATTCCGATTCAGGTGCATCAGTACATGAAACCAAAGTGAGTACGAAGAATCCAACCACTAAAGGTCTTAAGTAAGTATCTAAAGATGAAATCACTGATCCACTCCCGGTTAATGTAGAGAAGACTTTCCCACTAACGATTAAGGTATTTAATAGCCAATACGCAGGTCAACACACATGGCGATTTGATTGTCGTGCCTCTCTTGACCATTTTTAATATTGAGAGGCTAATTTTTCCTCAAGTCCATGACTATTTGAGAGTTGACTTATGCATCAAGAGAACCCAATCACCAACTTGCGACTGTCTCCATGATCCGTACTGCAATGCTCTTGGTAGTCATCCTCTGTCTGCAATCGGACGCTCTTAAAAGTCAGCAGCACCGATATGATAGAGAGTACCCAAAAATAGGTTATTCATCAAAGACACCTACTGACAGAGTCGCTGCGCTCAGCCAGTCACTAGAAGCTGATCCAAACATGTTAGTCTTTGATGGAGAAAACGGATATCTCGAATCGCTTTTGAGTGAACTTGAGATCCCCGTAAATTCACAGACTTTGGTGTTCTCCAAAACCAGTATAAATGCCAGGATCATAACGCCTGGAACTCCAAGAGCGATTTATTTTTCCGACGATACTTACGTGGGGTGGGTCCAGGGCAGTGAATCCCTAGAAATTGCTTCAACTGACCCCGATCTCGGCATAGTCTTCTATACTCTGAATCAGAAAAAATCCGAAAATCCGAAAATCCAGAAACAAACCTTTCTCTGTTTAGAGTGTCATGACACCTATGGATTAACCGGTGGAGGAGTCCCGCGTCTTCTAATGGGATCTGGAATTACCGACGAATACGGGCGGTCAGCAAGCCACGAAGGATGGAAACTTACCGATCACCGAACTCCCTTAGAGCAACGATGGGGTGGTTGGTATGTGACTGGGACACACGATAACCAAGAGCACTTGGGAAATTCCATTACAACAACCTCTGGATCAACTATCCTGAAAAAAGGAAATATTGGCAGAATAAAATCCCTAAACGGATTAATTGCTGATAATCGGCACCTAGTAGAAACCAGTGATATAATCGCCCTTATGGTATTAGAGCATCAAATTCACATTCAAAACCTTCTGGTTCGTTTACACTGGGAGGCAAGCAACAACTCCGATCCCGAACACATGAGCGAAAACGTTCTAATCGCTGCAGAGAACCTTGTCGAAGGAATGCTCCTGGTCGGCGAAGCTCCTATAACAGGTCCCCTCAAGGGCAACCTTCAATTCCAAAGAAACTTTGAAACCGAAGGACCCTATGATCGTAAAATGCGCTCTCTACGCCAATTGGATTTAGAAACCAGATTATTTCGATATCCATTTAGTTATATGATTTATTCTCAAAATTTTGAGTCGCTTACTGAAGCTGTGAGACACCATTTTTTCCGACGAATCTGGGAAGTACTGACGGGCCTAGACCGCTCTAAATCATTCGATCATTTGTCTTCTGCAGATCGAAGTGCAATCCTCGAAATTCTTCGGAGCACTAAAACTGATTTCAGGAACTGGCAGAAGACAAGGAACAATTAGTGAATCCCCTAAAACTTCTGAGGAGAACTATTCCCATGAGAAGATATTCAAAACCCATTGGAATCACCTTAGCCATCATTTGTTCTGGTTACTTACAGGAGGCCTGCACCCCACCCGAAGAATCACCTATAAGACCCGTAATAAACGTAGTGGAACTCACTGTTCAGGATATTCAACAAGCCTATGCTTCAAAAAAGTACACTTCTGTTGAACTCACCCAAGCTTTCTTGGATCAAATCGATCTCTATGAAGGTCACTACAATTCATTCATTTCTATGAATCCCAATGCCATGGAAGTCGCGTCACAATTGGACAAAGAACGCGACTCCGGACAAATACGTGGTCCTTTACATGGAGTCCCAGTTGTCATAAAAGACAACATCGACCACCAAGGATTGGTTACAACTGCTGGCTTCTCAGGATTCAGTAGTAAGACAGGTGGTATCGACATGATACCTGATGATGATGCAGCTGTTGTTGAAAGGTTGCGTAATGCAGGAGCTATAATCTTGGGAAAGACCAATCTACCAGATTTTGCAGGTGACGGAACTCGTACCAAAAGTTCAGTGAGTGGAACCACGCTTAATGCTTATGACGTGACCAAAGCCCCTGGAGGGTCTAGTGGAGGAACAGCCACTGCAGTTAATGCTAGTTTCGCAGTGCTGGGATTAGGAACTGAAACAGGAGGATCAATACAAAATCCCGCAGGCTCTCAATCCTTAGTGGGAATCAAACCGACGTTTGGATTGGTACCCCTAGAGGGCGTTGTACCCATCAATGCAACCTATATCGACGTGGTTGGACCACTTGCTAAAACGGTTTACGATGCTGCCGTCACCTTAGACATCATCGCAGGTCCTTCCCAGGAAGATCTGGCAACATTTGCATCCGTCGGGCGGATGCCGGTTGAAGGCTATACCAAAGGACTCACTCAGACTAATCTGGAAGGAAAACGTTTTGGATCAATCGGGGCTGGCTGGAGAGAGCAGTGGCTACCTTTAAACCCCGAAACCGAAAAACTCTATCAAGAAGCCCTGCAGATCCTGAAAGGACAAGGCGCTTCAATAGTAGACGATCCCTTCAAAAACAGTGGATTCGTCGAACTATATGAGAGTCGCCCCAGGGTTCCCTCCGTAGGACCCCACGATATGATGGTCTACATGCAGGGGCTGGGAGAATCCTCACTTTTTAACAGTGTCCAGGAATGGGAGACATTAACCGGACAAACCTTCAGAGGAGGAAGGATGCAAGCCCCACCTGCCAGACCTAGTGCAACAGAGGAGGGAGACGCTTTCCAGGCTTGGCGGATACAAATACGTGATCTTTATAGAAACATTTTACAAAGTTCAGATCTCGACGGATTATTTTTTCCACAAGCAGGTGCGCCTATTAGAGATCTGATAGAAGATCCTCAACGTCCCGACTATAGTCCTAATAATCATCCAGAACTAGCAAGCAACATCATCAATGAGTTAGGTGTCCCACTGGTAACAGTGCCTTTCAGCTATTACCCAGATGGAACGCCTTTTGTGGTGGTGTTCATAGGAGACATGTGGACGGAAGAGGAACTCCTGGGTTATGCATACGATTTCGAACAAACTAGTCTTGGAAGAATCGCTCCGTCACTTTTCCCTAAACCATCTGATCAATAATTTATGAAATCTGCAAATCTCCAACTTGCAGATAGAGGGTATAGACCAACATACTTAAGATCGTAAGTACTCAATAAAACTGAAACAGATAGTGTCCGAATCCCTACAAGAGGAATAAGTAAGATGCTCAAATTTATCCTTCGATCTAAACTCATACATTTTTTTGCAGTAGTTGCGGTTCTTGCCATGACTCCTATTGCGACTTTAGCTACTTGGTCAGTGATTGCTGTAGATGCAAGGACAGGTCGAATAGTGATTGCTTCAGCCACCTGTGTCCCTCAAGCTCGACTGATTAGAGGAGATGCCACTGGACTGATGAATATCCAAGCCATTGTAGTCCCTGGAATCGGAGTTGCTGCAGCTCAAGCCGGAGTGGATCGGACACGACAAAACCAGAAACTCATATATGCCGAAATGAAGAAAGGAACCGATCCTGCAATTATCATTGAAATGTTAAGCAATGATCCAGATTTTCAGAGACGTCAATTCGGAATAGTAGATCTCACGGGCCGAATGGCCGGATTTTCTGGATCGAGTAATAGCGATGCCTCCCTCTCGGTGCAAGGACGTCTACCTGACCAAGACATCTACTTCTCGATCCAAGGTAACATCCTGGCGTCAGATGATGTGGTCTATGAAGCAGTTTCCCGATTTATGAGTGCTGAAGGAACACTCACTGATCGAGTAATGGCCGCCATGGAAGGAGCTGATGAAGCCGGCGGGGACGTGAGGTGCACCTGTGAGACCGACCCTGTAGTAGAAGCTCCTTGCCATGGTCGCAATGCTCATGTTGCCTATATCCTAGCCGCTGACCCCCACAATGCAGAAGGTGAGAGTTTCAATGATGGACAGTATGCTATGTTCATCGATGTCACCGATCAAAATATTTTGCCACATGAAAACGGCAATCCAGTATTGACCTTGAGACAGCGCTATGGGACCTGGAAGGCTAGCGATCACGGAAAACCTTAGAGAGATAATACAAAGGACATCGGCGGATTTCTGCCTTATATCTGCAAACAATCTACTAGTACAACGAAGGATTTCTATTGAGTCATTGCCAGTACTTAAAACAATTGAGAGCTTGGTAGCTATGAGAAACATCACAGTGAAACCCTGCCCTATCTCTCAGTCGAAATACCAACCTAGTCTTAGCCATTAGCACTCAGGATAGTAACCTGAACCCAGACAGACCGTCGAATTCAATAGTGCTTTTTGCACTTTGGTTGCTGGTTTTTGCTTCCAGCAGTCAGATCATGATTCTATCGCCTATACTCCCACAGATAGGGATACAACTCAGTATCCCCACCTCTGCGTTAGGGAGCTTAGCGTCCGTCTATACACTGATGGTCGGAAGTCTCGCAATCATCTCAGGACCCATATCAGACAAGATCGGGCGACGCCGTATACTACTCCTGGGAACCAGCCTGATGACATTTGCACTTGTAATGCACCACTTCGTAATCGGATACTACTCATTCCTCGCCGTTCGTGTTCTCGCCGGTATAGCAGGAGGGGTACTGAGTGGAAGTGCTGTCGCCTATATCGGAGATTTCTTCCCCTATAATAGGAGAGGCTGGGCAACTGGATGGGTCATGAGTGGAATGGCATTCGGGCAAATCGCTGGTATTCCTCTCGGAACACTCCTGTCTAGCCAATACGGCTTCAAATTCCCTTTCTACATATTTGCTCTAGCAATGGGAATGACAACAGTCCTCATTTGGTTTCGGATCCCTCAACCTGAGGTTGAACTTACTCAGGAACCATTGACGATCAAAATATCTGTAGACAACTATCTCGCCATGCTAAGACAAAAGGAAATAGCAGCAGCAGCAGTCGCTTATTTCATGATGTTCTTAGGATTATCTTTTTTCTTACTTTACTTACCTTTGTGGTTAACAGAATCCCTTAACGCTACCCCTAGTGTAATTGCAGCCATGTTCACCTTCGGTGGAATAGCCAACGTACTCACTGGCCCACAGGCAGGAAAATTGTCAGACCGTATTGGGAGAAAAACCATTGTCATAACTTCTAATCTGGGATTGGCTTTGGTGATGGCATTTACCACAACCCTTACTAAAGAATTATGGCTTGCATACCCTCTCTATTTTATAATAATGGTGCTCGTAGCCATGAGGATAAGTCCATTTTCAGCCCTCCTCACTGCTCTAGTAAGTGACAGTCGACGAGGTGCACTAATGAGCCTTGCAGTGGCCCTGGGACAATTTGGTTTCGCTATCGGTGGCACACTAGCAGGGCCTCTCTACACCAGCTTTGGTTTCCAAAGCAGCACATGGGCAGGTGCGCTGGCTATGCTAGTGACAGCTCTAGTAGTGGCTAAATTTGTTCCTGAACCAGATGTGCGCTAACTAGCACTTCAGGGTAGCTTATTATCAAGTATAGCCACCCTGGACCATAACCCATTACACTTATAGGCGGACTGCGATACTCCACACCAACTTCTACATTGATCCAATAAATGGAGACACCTCTTGGGCGCATCACCAAGGCTGAAATTCGAACGCAAAATCACAGAAGTTGAAGAACAGATTGATAAATTACTAGCTCAGTCTGGAAACAACGAATTCGATATTGCAGAACAACTCAGAGATCTACAGAAAAAACTACATTCTCTAAGGCAATCAACCTATCAAAACTTGACTCCGATGGAACAGGTTCAGATGGCCAGGCATCACAAGAGGCCATACACTCTGGATTATATCCACAGGATTTTCGAAGACTGGATAGAGTTGCACGGAGATAGGAAATTCCGTGATGATGAAGGTATAGTAGGAGGCTGGGCAAAACTTTCTGGATCTTCCGTTATGGTCATCGGCCACCAAAAGGGCAGAGACATGAAAGAAAACCTGCGGCGCAATTTTGGCATGTGTCATCCTGAAGGCTACCGCAAAGCCCTACGCTTGATGAGATTAGCCGAAAAATTTCGTCGGCCGGTGATAACATTCATAGACACACCCGGGGCCTACCCTGGAATCGGCTCTGAAGAGAGAGGTATTTCGGAAGCCATTGCATTCAACCTTCGAGAAATGTCAAATCTGAAAACCCCTATGCTATCAGTCGTCATTGGAGAAGGTGGATCTGGTGGTGCACTTGGCATTGGAGTAACTGATAGAATTCTGATGTTAGAACACTCTGTGTATTCAGTAATCAGTCCCGAAGGTTGTGCCGCCATCTTGTGGAGAAATACGGACTACAGGAAAGAAGCGGCCAAAGCCTTAAAACTGACTTCGAAAGACCTTTCAGATTTAGGGGTGGCCGACGAAATCATACCAGAACCTGTAGGCGGAGCACACTCAGACTGGGACACTACATCAGAAAATTTAAAAGAATCTCTCCAACGGAACCTTAGTGAACTCATTGGAACGGAAATAGATGATCTACTTTCCAATAGGTGGGCCAAGTACGAAGCCATCGGCGAATGGAACGAAATTCCAACTCAAAACGACGACGATCCGAACCGATGAAGACTGTAAGTTCATGAGCAACTTCGCTGAAGTAAGGTTCAAAGGAACCCGAAAAGAATACTTCACCCACAGCAAGCTAACTCTGAAGGCGGGCTCCAAAGTAGTTGTTGGAGTAAAGGGAGGCCTCGATTATGGAGAAATCACAGCCCTCGGAACTATCGCTGAGCGAAAATGCGGAGCGTCGAGCGATTGTGCTACTCCGTCTCCCAAGAACAAAATTCTCAGAGTTGCAAGAGCCAGTGATAAGCTTAAGGTCAAAACACTCAGACAAGATGAAGACAGGGTTCGAAAAGAAACACGAAAGCTCGTAAAAAAACACGAACTGGAGATGAAAATCACCGAAGCCGAATGGCAGTTTGACAGAAAAAAATTGACCATTTACTTCACTGCAGACCAACGAGTAGATTTTCGAAAACTTATCCGTGTTTTAGCAAAGACATTCAGAACCTTGATAGAACTAAAGCAGATCGGAGTCCGTGATGAAGCAGCACTACTCGGGGGCGTGGGACGTTGTGGACGAGAACTCTGTTGCTCTACATGGCTACCCGAACTGAAACCAGTAAGCTTAAAGTTGGCAAAAGACCAATCTTTAAGCCTTAATCCATCTCAAATATCTGGTTGCTGCGGACGTCTAATGTGTTGTCTAATCTATGAGCATAAGACCTATGTCGATGCCAGAAGAAAGTTTCCGAGAGAGGGTAAAATGTTCAAAACATCTCTAGGAGAAGAATCGGTGAGGTCTGTTGACATATTAGCCGAAACCGTCACTCTTCGGTCTAGCGAAGGAGAATTACGCACCCTACTGCTAAAAGACTTGGAACTCGAAAACAAAAGGAATTCCAGGTGAAACCTTACTATCTCACCACTCCGATCTACTATGCTTCGGGAGAGCCGCATATCGGTCATGCTTACACAACCATATTGACCGATACCTTAGCGCGGTATCGTCGCCAAATGGGATCCCAGGTGGAATTCCTGACTGGTACGGATGAGCATGGTCAGAAAATGAAGGATGCGGCGACACAAAAGAGCATGCATCCAAAAGAATTAGCTGACGAAATGGCCAAGAATTTCAAGGAAGCTTGGTCAAAATTGGACATATCATTTGATCGCTTTATCCGCACTACCGAAGACGCTCATATTGATGTTGTACAAGATATCCTAAATAGACTGTGGGAAAAGCAGGAGATATATGCAGACAACTACAGCGGTTGGTACTGTATCCATGAAGAACGATACTGGACCTCAAGGGAAGTCGGCGAAGAACATATTTGTCCCGATTGCCATCGGCCAGTCGAGTATATAGAGGAGAAAAACTACTTCTTTCGGATGGGAAAATATCAAGAAAAACTACTCGAGCACATAAACAATAATCCGAGCTGGATTGTGCCTGAAACTCGTCGCAACGAAGTCTTAGGATTTCTGAATCAACCACTTGGAGATCTATCTATATCCAGACCAAAGAGTCGTTTGGACTGGGGCATCACTTTGCCTTTTGACGAATCTCATGTCTGTTACGTCTGGGTAGACGCTCTGTTCAGTTATGTGACAGGAGCAAATTTCCCCAGCACCCACTCAAAAACTCTAAGGGACCATAACTGGCCAGCAGATCTTCAAGTGGTTGGGAAAGACATACTGACGACCCATGCGGTTTACTGGCCAACCTTATTGATGGCAGGAGGACTCCCTCTCCCCAAGAAAATTTTAGCTCATGGTTGGTGGCTTAGTGAAAACACCAAAATGTCAAAATCCATGGGAAATGTTATTGACCCGCTACAATTGAGAAAGAAATACGGTACCGATGCAGTTCGCTGGTATCTTCTGAGAGATATGCGAACAGGCTCAGATGCTACATTCACAGAAGAAAGGTTTGCGGCTCGATATGAAGAACTGGCTAATGTACTGGGTAATTTAGCCAAACGGACCACCTCAATGGTCATCAAATACAGAGATGGCCGTCTTTCCCAAGAAATCGAAACCGAACTAGGTGAGGAGATTAAGCAGACTCTGGATGACTTCCAAGAATACATGGATAAATTGCAGGTGCATTCTGCGCTAGGGTTAGCTATGGATCTGGCGAGAAAAACCAATGTCTACATCGATAAGAAAGAGCCGTGGGCCCTTGCTAAAGACCCAGATCGGGCAGACTCTTTGGATACTGTCCTGTCTACTCTAGTAAGGATACTGGTAGTTTTAACAACTATGCTTTCTCCCGTCATGCCTGAAAAAATGAGTACTCTAGCAGAATACATCGGGTTGGATAAAATCCCCACATTTCAGGATTTAAACTTGACACTTACCCACACCACGGTGAAATCTGGAGCGCCACTGTTTCCCAGAGATCATCTTTGAAACTGCTAACACTTCCCAGAGAGACCCTAGATAACCTAGATTAAACACTATAAGTATAAAATTAACCTTTGTTGTTTTCGGTGGCCTGTTATCATTGATATGATCAGGTTCATAAGATAAAAACGGAGTTGGACATGATACGAGGTTCTCTTTTAGTTACGGCTTTCTTGGCTACACTGGTTTCAGGTTGTAGCCCCACCCCAGTTGTAATCACTGCTGAACTAAGTTCGGAAGATGCAACGGAAGGAATGGTAGTTACGTCACTTGGCGACCTTGAAGTGCGCCTACTTCCTTTTGACCGAGACGCGATTTTTGATTCACTTACCTCTGTGGCCTCTCGTCCCGAACCTCCGATTCCTGATTCAGTCCTTCAGGCAAACACTGAAGTTGCAACGGCTCAACAGGAGTGGCGCAACGCAGAAGTCAGGTGGGGTGTTCTCCGTGACTCTCTCCAAACTTTGACGACAGCGTTAGAAGGATTAAACAGAAGCCAAGGCCAGTATCGCCTACTCTTCTCTGATTTCCAAGATTTAGAGGCTGAATACACCGGATTGGACAGAATGGTGACGACCTTATTCAACCGATTCGACGCCCTACAGAAAGCATCGATTGTAGCAGAACAAGAGATTACATTGATACGTCAGGAATGGGGAGATGAGGCCTTCGCTAATGTCAACGAAATCATGACGATACATCAAAGAGCGTCCGGAAGAGACATCCTCTATGACACCACCGATGCTACTGGAACCACCACTTTTGATGACGTCAAGGCTGGTGATTACTGGGTAGTAGCAACCTACGAAGAGCCCTACTCGGAACTATACTGGAATTATCCAATCTCTATTTCAGGAGAGGCAGCAACAATACCTCTAACTAGGGAAAATGCGATATCGAGGCCCAAATTTTAAAATACCCATTCCAGTAATTTCAGAAAACATAAGGGCTCTGGGAACTAAGTATAGATTCCTCGAGCCCTTTGCTATAGCACGGAGATACAAATCCAGAAAGTAGACTATCAATCGGGACCCGATGGAATCACCAACACGGTCTGGGGTGTCATACCCTGTTGTGGAAAGTCCGCTCGGATGGGTACACCCAAACCAATGCTTAAGGTAGGCAACCGCACTTTCCTGGAGCATTTAATCTCCACCCTAAAAGAGGGAGGATGCGACAACGTTCTAGTCTGCTTGCCAGATGAACACGGCCCTATCGTTGCAAAAGCATTGGAAGCAGGAGGAAACACCATCTACAATGTGGACCCAGGGAACGGCCCTATTACATCTCTTCAAACAGCCATAGCTCACCTAGATCCCGAAGTTTCGGCAGTATTGTTTTGTCCCGTCGATTATCCCTTGGTCACCATCCAGACAATCCAGACATTAGTTCAAACTTTCAAGCAAATAAAAGCGCTCCTCACCCTACCTGTCTTTCAAGGAAAGAGGGGACATCCCGTCATCTTCCATAAGAATTTATTCGAAGAACTTCTTGATAATGATCTCCCAGAAGGGGCCCGTTCGGTGGTCCTCAAAAACATTTCAAAAGCACTGTTAGTGGATACTGATGATAGTGGTGTCACCATCGATATCGACGACCTCTCTACTTACCGTAGACATTTTCCGAGAGAATATCGTGCGAGATTCAGTGCAAGATAATTTACCATTGAGTGCTGCCATGGCAGCCAGAGAGGTTGTAGCTGCGCAAAGAAGTGGTGAGGCAATGGTCTTGGTGCTTATAACTCATGGACCTTCCGACACCTTAGGTCGGCGAGTTGCGATAAAACAATCAAAAGATGGAGAGCTTACAAAGATAGGAAGCTTTCAAGAAAACGACTTGGACAACCAAGCTATGGAGCTAGCAAATACAGCCCTGGAATCACCACACATTCAAAAAAATACTAGCCACAATCTGACCGTGAACTCTGGAGAAACCTACAAACTATTCTTGGAAGCACATCATCCTCCTCCTGAATTAACCATAGTGGGTGCTGGACACATAGCTCAACCACTATGCTCGATCACGGCGATGTTAGGTTTCAACGTCACGGTGATCGACGACCGAGAAGAATTTGTTACCCCAAAACGTTTTCCAAAAGCTGACCGACTCATGGAGGTAGATTTTACTAGGCCATTTAAGGATATCGTTATTGGCTATAACAGTTACATCGTACTGGTGACCAGAGGTCACAAATACGACTTTGAATGTCTCCGGTTCTTATTACGAAATACGATAGAACCCAGCTACATTGGTATGATCGGAAGCCGACGTCGTATTCGAGCAGCTTTCATCCAACTAATAAATGATCAACTTGACCCAGACCGGATTGCTCGCATCAGGGCACCACTAGGACTGGATATTGGAGCAGAGACACCCGCTGAAATTGCTATTTCAGTAGCGGCAGAACTTGTGCTACTATCAAGAAAGGGAGATGGTGTACCTTTAAGCCAGAAAGAGAACATTTTTAATCGGTTTTTTAAGGAAGAATAGGAGTTTCTCGTGAAAGAAACAGAAAATCACAATCTTTACCAAGCCATCCTGGCAAAAACAAATGAGGGAAGAACTGTCGCAGTGGCTACAATAGTAGATACTAAAGGATCCGTACCTCGTAAAATAGGAGCCAAAATGCTCGTCGACCCAGGATATGACCTTGTCGGTACAGTCGGTGGAGGCTGCGGAGAAGGAGAGGTCATTGCAGCGGCTCATCAAGTTATTGAATCCGGCAATCCACAAATTGTACATGTTGATTTAACGGAGGACATTCTATCCCTGAGCCCAGCAGTCTGTGGAGGCACCATGGAAGTATTTGTCGAAGCAGTAGTCAGGAGCTAGATGTCAGATCAACCACCTTTGATATCTCTGCACTACTTGAGGCCACCCAGTCGAAAACAGATTTATAAACAATATCTTATAACGAAGGAAGCTGGGGCCAACGTAACTCTTTCTACTGATTTAGTTATGGATTCGCCGTTGATAATAAAAGGTGAATCCATTTTAGAGACAGGTTCAAAAATACTATGGTTTACCTTCCCAGATACCTGGCATGACATCGGGTTATTCCACCAAGCTGATGGGGCTTTTACAGGTGCCTATGCTAATATCATCACACCTGTGCAATATCGGTCGGCCCTTGTCTGGGAAACCACTGATCTCTTCTTAGATATCTGGATTGATTTAAGTGGAAGAGCCACTGTTTTAGATCAGGATGAGTTTGCCCTTGCACGAGAAAATAAGTGGATTTCACCAACAGTCGCGGAAGCGGCGCTCAGAGAATCGCAACTCTTGATTGATGAGCATCGCAAGGGAACATGGCCACCTTCATTCATTTCCCAATGGAGCCTTGATCGAGCACTCCAGTATTTGAATTAAGTTGAGGCCTGCGACTGCATCAAAAAAGCAAGGAATCCTCTTTATTCTGATTCTTCTCCATTTTCTTCCATCATTAGTCTGTCGACCACTTCCTGTATGGCAGAAAAATCATTCCATCGACTGATTCTCACGGCTGGACCAGTTCCTCTATTCACAAGTATACTCGGTGTTCCCATGATTTGCAGTTCCACACCCAACCGTAAATTTGCACTTACTACATCAGCGTATCGATCGCTCGATAGACACGAAGCAAAATCATCTAAATCTAGACCTATCTCGTCTGCGATACTCTCGAAAGCACCCATGGGAGGCGAACCGCTTATTGCCCATGCTGTCTGCCTGGCGAACAAGCGATTGTGGTAACTCCAGTATGAATCGCTTCCTTCTTCTCCAGCACACCGAGCTGCTCTATGAGCTAAGAAGGAGTGATTATGCCTTGGATAATCATAGAAAACAAATCGGGCGATGCCAGCTTGGATATACTGTAGGTCGATTTGTGGTTTTATGAGTGATGCAAAATCCTGACAAGCAGGACACTGATAATCTCCGAACTCCATAATAGTAATGGGAGCTTCTTCATCACCAATCTCGACTCCTTTTGCTAACTGTACAAAGGCATCAAGGCCACCTAAATCGTCCATTTCATCAGTCATGATACTCGCCGTAGGTTCCAAAGCAGCTGACCCCGAACCATTACCTGTTATCCTCCATAAAACCAAGCCAATAAGGATGACTCCTAGAACTAGAATTACACGTTTCCGTTTCTGGTTTCCATTTTTTCTCTCAGTCACAAGTCCAAGCTCCTTACCTTATTTGAAGACTCTCTAAATGTTTCGATCCTTTTACTCCAAACTTTCCCCTCCAAAGATGCTTCTTTGCCAACAGTACTGCAATCACCCCGCTAGTATATTGGCGACTGCCTCCACCTGGGAGAAATCATCTAAAACTAGGTCAGCACCGGCTTGCTCGAGATCTTTTCTCCGAAACTTACCCGTAGTCACTCCAACAGTCCTAGTTCCTTCTGCCTGACCGCAAAATATATCTCTTGGAGTATCACCCACTACCACTATCGATTCCTTGTCGAAACTTATACCCCATTTATCGTGCGCTCGATTGAGTGCCACAGACGGCAAAATATTTCTATCTTCCGAATCTGATCCATAGCCCCCGACTGAAAAATATACTTCCAGTCCAACTGATCTCAATTTGATTTGTGCTCCGCGAAAAATATTCCCTGTCACCAGACCGAGTGCGACATTTTTATTCTCTTTGAGGTTTAAAAGAAGTTGTTCAACACCTGGAAGAAGAATAGTTGGATTTTCAGAGATTCTAGCCTCTAGTTCTCTCACATAGCGATCCCAAAGAGCGGAGAATCCCGCCTCTATATCTGAATCCGAAAAACCCACTTCTCTAAGCAGATCTCTAGCTATTTTGGGATCGGTTTTCCCAGAAAAATCATAGTTTTTTGCATTTCCAAGTTTACCAAAGATACCGAGCATAGCTACTTCAAAGGCTTCCTTAGCAGGACCTCCAGTGACTAGTGTCCCATCTATATCGAACAGAATGAGCTTAGTCATCTTCAGAGATTAGCTATCACCCCTGGATCTACATTTCCACCACTAACCACCGCAGCAACAGTCCGTCCCGCACTCTCAATCCTTCCACTTCGAAGAGCAGCTACGGTTGCAGCACCCGAAAATTCCACTACCACACGTTCGTGTACGAACAAGAATTTAGCTGCTTCTCTGATCTCATCATCTTCAACCAAAACCACCTGATCAACAAACTCGCGGACATGCGCAAAAGTTCGATCTCCCGATCGTACTGGCAGAAGCCCATCCGCTATCGAATCAACTTGGGGGAGCGTCACTGGTTCTCCTGCATCCAAGGCCGCTTTCATGGAAGCACCTCCTACAGGCTCTACTCCAACTATCTTAACATTGGGGCGCAGCCTTCTAATGGCAGCCGCACATCCGCTACAAAGACCCCCTCCCCCAATAGGAGCCAATAATACTTCAAAATCCTCGGATTCTTCAGCGATCTCCAACCCTGTAGTACCCTGCCCAGCAATTATTCCCAGAGCATCATAAGGAGGAACTATGGTTAGATTCTCCTCGGCGGCTATAGACTCAGCACGGACCCTTCTTTCTGTTGAAGTTGTTCCTTCCAGAATTACTTCCGCTCCCAGTCGAGCCGCACCGTCTCTCTTGATCTGCGGTGCATTCACTGGCATTACCACTACTGCTCTAATTCCATGCAACTGTGCCGCTAATGCGACCGCCTGGGCATGATTCCCCGATGAATAAGTGATGACGCCACATGATCTCATTTCCTCCGGAATTTGAGCCACAAAGTTATAAGCCCCACGAATTTTGAAAGATCCTGTACGTTGAAGTGACTCCAGTTTCAGAAGGACTTTAGCCTCCAACTCCTCACTCAAAGCTGCCGCATGATAAAGAGGAGTTCGAACCACGACAGACCGAATGCGCTCATGGGCTTCTTTTATCAGATCTAAACTTACTAACTCCTTGTCACTCATCTTCAATCGGATCCTCTTCCTGAATAATTCTAGCCACGTCCATCACTTTGTCTCCGTCATCCAGATTTACGAGACGAACACCTTGGGTCGCACGCCCTATCACTCGGATTTGGTCTACAGGTTGTCTGTTAATTACACCATTTCGAGTTATAAACATTAACTGATCCTGAGGTGTGACAGACTTGATAGCAACCACCTTTCCTGTCCGTTCATTCGTTTTGAGATTGATAACTCCTTTTCCACCCCTATTGGTTAACCTATAGGCGTCTATTTCGGTACGCTTGCCCATTCCACTCTCAGATACAACCAGAAGAGTCACATCTTCCCTATCCACCACAACCATACCGATGACTCTGTCCCCGTCATCCAAACGAATCCCTAATACTCCAGCAGCAGTGCGCCCCATTGAACGTACCTTGGTTTCATGGAAGCGAATTGCCTTTCCATTCCTTGTAGCTAGAATCACCTCATTTGATCCACCAGTTATCCTTACGTCTATCAGCTCATCTCCTTCATTGATCGTAATTGCATTCAGTCCTACAGACCTGACATTTCCATAAGCTGAAAGAGGTGTCTTTTTAGTCCTGCCACTCCTCGTACAAAACATGAGATACTGATCTTCAGCAAATTCGCGAACAGGAACCACAGAAGCAATTTCGTCCGAGGGATCAATATTCAAAAGATTGACTATCGATTTTCCTCTGGAATGACGTTTGGCCGAGGGAATCTGCCAAACTTTCAGCCAGTGACACTTCCCAGAACGTGTAAAAATCATCAAATACTGATGTGCCGATGCTGAAAAGACATGCTCAACCCAATCTTCATCCTTAGTACCCATCCCCTTTAATCCCCTACCTCCCCGACGCTGAGACCTGTAAGTGTCAATTTCAGTCCTCTTGAGATAGCCCTGATGAGAAAAAGTGATGACCATTTCTTCATCAGCAATCAAATCTTCTTCCACCAAAGATCCTGCACCACCAATTATTTCACTCCGGCGGTCGTCTCCATATTTCTCGGCTATATGGGTCAGCTCATCAGATATGATTCCCATACGAACTTCTTTATCTTCGAGTATCTTACGCAAACCTTTAATATTTTCTTGAACTTCTTTCAGTTCTGTGTTGAGTTTCTCCATCTCCAACCCAGTCAATCGAGAAAGCCTCATATCAAGGATCGCCTTGGCCTGACGCTCAGAAAGCTCGAAGGATTCTTGAAGCGCTTCTGAAGCTTTTGAGGAATCCGCAGAACCTCGAATTATCTTGATCACTTCGTCAATATTGTCGACAGCAATCTTGAGTCCCTCAAGAACATGTTCTCTTTCCTCTGCCTTATTCAGATCAAAGGTCGTCCGTCGCACAACCACTGTATGACGATGTTCGATAAAATGTTCTAGTATTTTCCTTAACGAGAGAACACGTGGTTCTCCATCTACTAAGGCCAAAAGATTTACACCAAAACTGGACTGCATTTGGGTATGCTTAAATAATTTATTGAGCACTATAGCTGGGATAGTGTCTCTTTTAAGTTCTATCACTATCCGAAGACCATCCCTATCAGACTCATCTCTTATATCTCGGATTTCGAATATCTTTTTGTCCCGTACCAATTGGGCAGTCTGCTCTATTAGTCTCGATTTATTGACCATGAATGGAATCTCAGTCACAATGATGCGTTCCGACCCAGTAGCTGTCTCCTCGATCAGAGTGCGGGCTCTCATCACTACCCTACCCCGACCTTCTCTGTAAGCAGATTCTATTCCATCTGTTCCACAGATAAATCCACCAGTAGGGAAGTCTGGACCTTTCACTATTTCAAAAAGATCTTCTTCTGAAAGCGCTTTATCTTCAATTAAAGCTTTAGTGGCAGTGACTATTTCTCGCATATTGTGAGGTGGAATATTAGTCGCCATCCCAACTGCTATTCCAGAACTGCCATTCACGAGAAGGTTTGGAATTCTAGCAGGCAAGACTGTTGGCTCTTCCAATCGAGCATCAAAATTAGGGGTAAACCTGACGGTGTCTTTATCAATGTCTTCCAACAGTTCAACCGCCGGAGCTGTCAGACGAGCTTCAGTATACCTATATGCCGCCGCACGATCTCCATCTATAGATCCAAAATTGCCCTGTCCATCAACAAGTGGATAACGTAAAGAGAAATCTTGAACCATTCTCACTAAAGCATCATATACAGCACTATCACCATGAGGATGGTATTTACCTAAAACTTCACCAACTACAGTTGCGCACTTTTTATAAGCTCTTCCAGGTGTGAGACCTAGCCCGCTCATTGCAAACAGAATCCGTCGATGAACTGGCTTCAGTCCATCTCTTACATCTGGAAGTGCTCTCTGAACAATCACACTCATCGAATAATCGATGAAGGATTCCCGCATTTCATCTTCGATGAGACGTTCTAAAATTTTCTCGCCATCTACTATGAGATCGTCATTTGCCATTTAGAAATCCCCAGAGGAAGAAAGGCCATCACGTTGACTACGCCAACAACCATAATTCTGAACTACTGTTAACCAGACGGTCCGTCTCCCTCTTAATTGCTCAGGATTCTTAACAACTATTGAAAGCTCAACAACGAGTTATCCAGCAAAGTAAAAACTACCACGGCCTCTACTCTACAGACCTATTACAGACACTGCTTAAGTTCCTTAAAAATAACGTAGAAATGGCCTAATAACAAGTAAAATCTGCTATCGGATTTTAGCGAGAATTCAGTTCGAGTCAGGGTGTCAGCAAGTTTGGGCTATACCCAAAAAAACCACCTCGCGAGACATACTATATTTCCTCGTATTTTAGTTTAATTTTGCTGGCAGTACCGCAGTTAAATATTTCCCCGTGACGCTCTCCGGATTGCCTGCAATCTCTTCGGGAGTACCTCTCGCTACTACTCTTCCGCCAGCAGGGCCAGCACCAGGTCCCATATCTATAACCCAGTCAGCTGTTTTAATGACATCGAGATTATGTTCTATCAAAAGAACTGAATTCCCTGAGTCTACCAAGCGACTTAGGACGACCAGTAGCTGCTTCACATCTATCCCAGACAGTCCAGTCGTTGGCTCATCAAGGATATACAGTTTGCGCGTCTTTGTTTTTGCACTTGAAGTGAGTTCTCTGGCTATCTTCAGCCTCTGCGATTCTCCGCCCGACAGAGTGTTAGCAGGCTGGCCAAGTTGTAGATATCCTAATCCAACTTGCTGCATAAACCAAAGGATTTTACCGATACGCCTGTCCTGAGCAAAAAATTCAATCGCTTCGTCTATCGTCAATTTGAGAACTTCAGAAACATCCAAGCCCTTGAAGGTGACTGCAAGGACCTCCGATCGATAACGCTTGCCGCGACAGGAATCACAAATCACATATATGTCTGGCATAAAAATCATCTCAACTTTTACTTGGCCGGCCCCTTTGCATTCGTCACACCGGCCTCCGTTGACATTGAAAGAGAAATGACCTGGAGTGTATTCCCTTGATTGAGCAAGCGGTTGCAAAGAAAAAATCTTTCGGATTTCGTCCCAGACTTTGATGTAAGTAGCAGGATTAGATCTCGGAGTCCGCCCGATAGGAGATTGATCTACCAAAACAATCTCCTCGATTACTTCTGTTCCTTTTAGACTCCGAAGCTTACTAGAACCTTCAATCGAAGCGTCCTCTTGTCTTTTTAGATCCAAGCTGACCGCTTCATAGATTATGTCATGAACTAGAGTTGATTTACCAGACCCAGACACTCCAGTCACAACAGTCAGTGTTTCGAGTGGAATTTCAACATTTACGTCATTGAGGTTGTGAAGAGTGGCTCCGGAAACGCTTAGATTGTAACCATCTATTGGTCTCCTGAGTCCTGGCACAGCAATTTCAGTTTTCCCTGATAAAAATTTTCCAGTAGTACTATTTATTTTGCAGAGGTCTTTCGGGGTGCCCTGAAAGACCAAATCGCCGCCTTTTCTGCCAGATCCCGGACCCAATTCCAACACATGGTCCGCCCTCATTATAGCTAGAGAATCGTGCTCGACTACCAACACTGTATTTCCAATGTCTCGGAGCTTGTCCAAAAGATTTAACAGACTGCTTACATCTTTGGGGTGCAAACCCACAGTAGGCTCATCCAACACATATAATGTGTCCACTAATTGAGAACCCAGAGAGTTTGCTAGACCTATTCTTTGTGACTCTCCTCCCGACAAAGTTCGTACCTGGCGATCCAAGGAAAGATAGCCCAGACCCACTTCTACCAGAAACGTCAGTCTTCCTAGTAATTCAGTCAGAATAGTCTCGGCCACTGCCGCCTGCATCTCACCTAATTCCATCCTAGTTAGCCACACTCTAAAGTCTTTTATAGAAAGCTGGGTGGCCTGTGAGATTGTATAGTTTTCAATCTTGACGCAAAGAGCT
Source organism: uncultured bacterium (assembly GCA_963935005.1). Classification (GTDB taxonomy): domain Bacteria; phylum Gemmatimonadota; class Gemmatimonadetes; order Longimicrobiales; family Gaopeijiaceae. Next base: position 46,195 of record CAWWAX010000001.1, read on the forward strand.
TCTTGCCGAATTCGTGATCCCTCACAAACCCGACACTCTCTCGTAGTCTGATACCTGCGAAGAAAAATACGGATGTATTGCTTATACCTTTTCCGTTCTCTGGACTTCAGGAAAGGAATGACACCTTTGAAATCACTCGATCCCTCCAGAATATCAGTTCTTATACCTTGGGGAACCTGAGCCCAGGGAAGATCGGGAGAAATTTCCCGAGAAAGCACAAAAGATTGAAGTTTTTTTCGTTCTCTATGGTAGCGCGGCTTGGTCCAAGGATCCACAGCACCTTCATTTATTGACTGAAAAGGTTTTGGAATGATCAAATCTTGATCGTATTCCAAAGTTGCACCGAATCCTGTGCAATTAGGACAGCACCCGAACGAGTTATTAAAGGAGAATAATTTAGGTGTGGGATGAAGAAAATCCACTGCGGGATGTGCGTAACACTTAAAAGATTCGGAGAAGCTTAGACGCTCCACCTTCTCCTCATTAAAGACCAGAACGATAGCTTCTCCTCGCCCTTCCTTAAAACAAGTACTAATTGAATCTGCTAAACGATCACGTTGTGTGTAATCAATCGTTAGACGATCTACTAACACCAACAGGTCAGAGGCTTTCGACAAATCATTCTCTTTACTGACTTTTTCGGAATCAGGTTCACCTAAATCGACTAAAACACCGTCTGCTAATAGCCGTATAAATCCAAGAGCTCTAAGATTCTGAAGTGACAATTCACATTTCAACTCATCCTCGACCTGAAGTGGAAATGTGATTTGAATGCGAGTATGCTCTGACAAAGTCAGAAGTTCTTCGACAACGCTGGTGACCGAATCTGCCTTGACGGCATCTCCGCACTCAGGACAATGTGTAACTCCAACACGAGCCCAAAGCAATCGCATATAGCCGTATACCTCCGTGGCTGTTCCAACTGTAGAACGACTTGATCTCGTAGCATTCTTCTGTTCAAGAGCGACCGCTGGTGATATCCCCTGAATGGACCTCACCTTAGGTTTCTCGACTCTGTTTAGAAATTGCTTTGCGTACGTAGACAAAGACTCTACATATCTACGCTGACCTTCAGCGAAAACAGTGTCTAGAGCTAATGAAGATTTTCCTGATCCTGAAGGACCCGTAACTACAGTCAATGCCTGCTTAGGGAGGTCAACATCAATATTTTTCAGATTGTGCTGGCTGGCCCCTCTGACACGGATAAACTCATCCATGCATTTTTTCTTCGATATAAATCACTGAGTACTGACCAAGGTGTCTTCTCGCATCATCACCCCCGAGCTGTCCTCATCCATCAATCTCGAAGAAACCGGCACGATGCTCCCATTGAAGCGCATCATGGGTTCAAAGCCATCGGGAAAACCCTCTTGGGGAACAAGGCCTTCTTCGGTATAACGACTAGAGGCATTCCATAAGATCCACTCACTAATACCGACATCGTATGTCGCTTGAATCTGCGCTCTTATTTCTGGCCCGCCATATAGGGGGGATCCCAAACTGAAATCTTGCAACCAAGGACGAATGGATCCAGCATCCGCAACTTTTGAAGAACGTTCCACCCCGTCGCCTAGAGCAGCCTTAACGACTTCGTAGGGATAATAGTTTGGTTCCTCTATATTGAAACTTCCAGACCAATAGTGGGACGGATATACCATCGGCAAGACTACATCCACCCTCCTAACAACTTCTTCCCATAATTGACCGATACCTAAATCATAATTTAGAGATGTCGTCGCTCCGAATACATCTGCTGTCATAGCAACATTTTCGCTCTGAGTTTCCTTTCTAACATAATCCAAAAATCCACTGACTGCTTCACTCCTTGTTCTTCCCAGACTGTTAGGAAAACGAGCTCTGTCTAGATGTTCTTTTGGCGAATCTGGAAATCGGATATAATCCCATTGGATTTCTGGGAAGCCAATCGCAATCATTTCTTCTGCCAAGCTCAAATGGTAATCCCAAACTGAGCCTTCAAAGAGGTTTGCCCAACTGACTCCTCTCTCATCAATCCAGACACCCCCAGCGGTATCTTGAATGGCAAGGTCTGGCTTTTTCTTCGTGAGCAATGGATCCTTCACTACAACTATACGAGCGATCGGATAAATCCCATTCGTGTGGAGTCGGTCCAATAAACCTAAAAGGTCTCTTATCCTGATTTGCTGATCCGCTCCCACCTGATGAGCAACTTCAACCCTGGTAGGGTGACTCACATATCCAGAGGCATCTTTGATATCGACAACAAAACTGTTGATCTCCGTCCTCGAAGCCAGATCGATCAGTTGTTCTGACCTTGTCTTTGAACCAGCCGCCCAGGCATTCACATAAATCCCCTTGATTGCTTCTGGCCTGTCAAAACGAAGAGGTTCCTTGGGGATCTCCAGCCTTTCCACTATTGCCCCACTCTCCAGCCTTGCTAGAAGTGGTTCTGAGTCAACATCAGAGAACACAGTTGCACTGTCTTTTTCGACTTCTCGATTGCCAATCGCTGGATTCTTATCTGTGGGGTACCTAACCTGCTGATTATGGGAAAAGTCCGCACTTAGATCCTCACTGGGCATCTGATCTTCTTCAATATCTCTAGTCCGCAGTCCCCCATCGCATGACACACTAATGATTGCAATGAAGATCAGGGAACATGTCAGACTATGTCTGATTTTTTTGCTCAATTGACACACTCAGTGATTAATTGGTTCCAGGAGATCACAGATTAAATCAATAGTTTTATCAGTGGCTCCTACATTGTTCTCAATATAGCCTAGCGCATTTCTCCCAGCTTTCAATAATTCATCCCTGTCAGAAAGATACTCGCCAACAACAATACAGAGATCATCTGAATCCGAAACTACCCTTGCAGCACCTTGACTTAATAACCCATGGGCGGCTAGAGAACCTTGGTGGTTTGGACCAAACAATGTAGGGGCTCCTACAGCAGCTGGCTCCAAAACCGAATGTAGGCCTTTTCCGCCGAACCCTCCACCAACATAAGCAACAGTGGCAAAAGTATATAAATCAGGCAACACGCCTATTGCATCTACCAATAATACATCAGCATTATCCATACTCGCATTTTGTGGTCGATCGGAAAACCGTATAACGCTTAGCCCCCGATCTATACATTTCCTGTTCAGCCGGTCAATGTTCACCGGAAATACCTCATGTGGAACCAGCACCATTTTCACCTCAAGATTAACTGTTCTAATTTCGACCAACGCTGAGACTAAAATATCCTCATCCAAACTCCAGATAGACCCGGCCACTATCAGGGGACTCCTACACATGCCAAGAAAGCTCAGGTCAGTTTGTTGGTCGCCCAAAGAACTGACTCGATCCTTTACGGAATCTACAGCCGGATCTCCTGTGACTTTAATTTGATTTTTCTGGACACCTAAACATTCAAATCGATACCCGTCCTTCTCAGAAATCACCCCTATAGCATTAACTTTTCTTACTGATAGACTGGTGGACAGTCGCCAGGGCAAGCGCAATCTTTTAGCATCAGAAGATAGTGTTCCTCCGACCAACATTGTGGGAATTCCCCTAAGTTTTGCCTGTTCAATCAAATTGGGCCAAACTTCCTTTTGCGTGAATAAAACAGCCGAAGGAGATAGGGCATCTAATACTTTGGCCATATCCCGAGTGAGGTCCCACGGAAGATAGGTACTTATCTCCGAAGGAAAATGTTCAGCTACCTTTTCGGCGGATGCCGAAAAGAAAGTGAAGACAATCTGGATCTCTCCCAGTCTTCTTCTGAGACCTTCCGCCACACTCTTTGCTTGAAGGGCTTCTCCCACAGATGAAGCATGGATCCAGAACGTTAAAGTGCTCGGGTCTGCAAGATTCTCACCCCAATTTATCAATTTTTGACAAGCCTGTTTTCGCCCGTAAAGTCCCCGCAACACCTTCGAAGATCGTTTTGGTTTGATCACCACCAATCTCGAAGTGATCTGTAAGAGCTTTAAAAATGATTGGTAGACCAAATTCACCAGTAATGTCATGCTGATAGGAATAACTTATATATCAAGTCCATGCTAGCAATTTACAGACCTGATATTTGCTGAAACTATCCTGTTATTAAGTGAAGGCTGCCTTTTAACGGACTTTGCTATAGAAGAACGGTACTAGCAAGTTAAATGATATTACTTGACCCATGAGGATGCTATATCGATGAATCATCAATTGGCTTGGCGTTCTATACAGACTCTTTTCTTTTTCACTACTGTATCTCTGATTAATATTGGCTGTTCACCATCTTACGTAATCAAGGCTGGACTCGCTGAATGGAACATTCTTAGTTCGAGAAGGCCGATCGATGAAGTTATCCAGGATACTGCAACCCCAGAACATATAAGAAACAAACTAGTACTAGTTTCGGAAGCCAGAGAATTCGCTTCAAAAACTTTACGGATGGACGTAGGAACATCCTACACCACTTTTACGCAACTCGACCGAGACACACTTGCACTAGTACTGTCAGCTTCTCCAAGGGATCAACTCGTACCTAAAACATGGTGGTTTCCGATAGTGGGAAGCTTTCCTTATAGAGGCTTCTTCGAAGACAATGAAGCATTAGCAGAACAAAGTGTGCTTGAAAACGAGGGCTTTGATACCTATCTGCGGCCCACTTCGGCCTTCAGTACATTGGGTTGGTTCTCTGACCCCATCTTGTCCACAGTTCTGAGACAGGATGAAATTAGTTTGGTAGAAACCGTTTTACACGAATTATCACACAACCACTTATTCGTTAAAGGACAGATAGATTTCAATGAAAGCTTCGCCACGTTTGTCGGTAGATTTGGTACTGTCGAATTCTTTTGTGACACCCCAGAGTCCTCCCCTCGAAACATTCTTTGCCTCCAAGCAAAAGCTCGCTTAAGGGATCACGCAGAATTTGAAGGATTTTTTTCTGGTCTCATTAGAAATCTTCAAGTCATTTACCAGGACAGTGCCTTGAGTTACTCGGAAAAAATTACACTGAGAGAAACGCTTTTCAGCAGATACCTTGCTGATTTCAAAAGTGAAGTCCAACCAAAACTAGAAGTATTAAGCTACCAGAATTTCTTATCTACACCCATCAATAATGCAACCTTGCTGGCACAAATAAGATATCACTCAAGATTAGAAAAATTTGTTGAATTGATGGAAGAACAAGGCGGCCTCAAAAATGCCATCTCGCATCTAAAAAGTAACGCTCGCTCCGCGAAAGATCCTTTTTCTGCTCTGACTACTGACTCTTCATGACAAATCGACAACTGGGCATACGCCAGTAAAACCTTTTGTTTCTTCTAGAATATTGAGTTTATTCCTCTGAACACCTTTCCTTAGATCAGAAATTTCGTTTGTGATACTGATCTATAGGACGTAGTTTGATGCCCCAAATCGAAGATATACTATACCACAAGATATGAGGTCCCGTGAGCTACTGATGAGCGGCAACAAAAATAACAATTACACTCCGATTCCATTAGAAGAAAAATGGCAAGCTCGCTGGGAGCATGAGGCAACAAACACTCTGAGTCCTCAAGTCCTGGAGAGAGGTGAAAACTCATACTACAACCTCATGATGTTTCCCTACCCTTCTGCTGAAGGACTCCATGTTGGAAACATGTATGCCTTCACTGGAGCCGACGTCCACGGGCGCTTCCAACAATTAAAAGGTCACACCGTCTTTGAACCCATAGGCTTTGACGCCTTCGGCATTCATTCAGAAAATTTTGCTCTTAAGCAACGTATGCACCCGATGGATCTAATCCCTAGCAATGTTACTAATTTCACCAAACAGCTAAAAAGAATGGGAGGAATGTTCGACTGGGAACGTACAGTCGATACTACGGATCCCTCTTATTACCGTTGGACCCAGTGGATCTTCCTCCAGTTATTCAAATCTGGACTAGCTGTAAGGAAAGAAGCTCCTGTGAATTGGTGCCCTTCCTGTATGACTGTCTTGTCAAACGAACAGGTTACCGGTGGACGATGTGAACGATGTGACACCCCCGTGGAACAAAGACATATCGCACAATGGTTTTTCCGCATAACCGAGTACGCTCAAAGACTTCTGGATGGCCTCAAGCAGATCGATTGGTCAGAAACTACCAAGAAAGCCCAGGAGAATTGGATTGGTCGTAGTGAAGGTGCCATCCTTAATTTCCCTATATCGGTAGAAGAAGACCAAGTAAACATTGCGGATCGCCTCACTCAGGACCAACTCTCGTTAACACCGAAAAACTTGAAAACAATAGAGGTTTTTACCACACGCCCAGATACTGTATTCGGAGCTACATACATCGTATTATCACCAGAGCACCCCTTAGTGGAAGAAGTGACCAGTGAACCACAGAAACAAAAAGTCCAGACCTACCAAAAGAAAACTGCGAAATTAGACTTAGTCGCCAGGCAAAAGACAGAGAAGACTAAGACTGGAGTCTTCACCGGAGGACATGCTCTCAATCCAGCAACTGGCGCCGTGATTCCTATTTGGATAGCAGATTACGTCATGATGGGCTATGGAACAGGTGCTATCATGGCTGTTCCAGGACACGACCAGAGAGATTTTGACTTCGCCAAAGCTATGGATTTACCCATAAAACAAGTGGTATCTGCTGAAAAACAATCAGAGGACAATGTAACCAATATCCTAGAGGCCTACTCTGGAGATGGTGTATTGATCAACTCAAAACATTTTGACGGACTTCCTGTTGCTGAGGGGAAAAAAGCAGTCTGTGATTGGTTGAAAGCTAAGGGTATGGCGTCCGTACACATCGGCTACCGTCTTCATGATTGGTGTATCTCTCGACAACGATATTGGGGGCCACCTATCCCCATTATCCATTGTGATCAATGCGGTCCCGTAGCCGTTCCAGAGGAAGACCTACCGATTGTCCTTCCTCGGATCGAGAATTTTAAACCCGATGATTCTGGTATCAGTCCATTAGCTCGATTAGAAGAATGGTACCTCACAAACTGTCCTGAATGTGGAGAGACTGCACGAAGAGAAACTGACGTTTCTGATACTTTCTTAGATAGTTCCTGGTATTTCCTCAGATACCCCTCGGCAGATTCCGAAGACGTTCCATTCAGCCCCACCATTACTAAGAAATGGTTGCCAGTAGATTGTTATATCGGTGGCAATGAACATGCAGTGCTACACCTCCTGTACAGCCGTTTCATAACAATGGCCCTCCATGACATTGGTCATGTGGATTTCCAAGAGCCATTTGTGCGTTTCAGAGCTCATGGATTGATAATCCGAGAGGGCTCTAAAATGTCCAAAAGCAAAGGCAATGTAATCATCCCCGACCAAATAATAGAAAAATACGGTGCAGATACTTTTCGAACCTATTTGATGTTCCTAGGACCTTTTGACGAAGGTGGAGACTACCAGGACGATGGAATTCAAGGTCCACATGGTTTCTTACACCGAGTTTGGGAGACAGCGATGTTATCGCTGGAAAATGATAAACAGGAGACAGATTCTAACGTTGAACGAAAATTACATCAGACAATCCAGCAAGTGACTAACCAAATGCCTGCTCTAAGGTACAACACTTCTATAGCTGCACTGATGGAATACCTGAATGTAGTCCGGTCTAAGGGCCGCACTGCACAAAAATGTGAGATTGAACCTCTCGTGGTAATGATAGCTCCATTTGCGCCACATCTAGCAGAAGAAATCTGGGAACTATTCGGACATAGTGAAAGCATATTTTCAGGCATGAACTGGCCCGAGTACAATGCCGATAAAGCCCGTGCTGATACCATTGAAATGGCAATCCAAATCAACGGAAAACTGAGAGCTACAATCACTATTCAAGCTAAAATGGACCGGGAAGAGATAGAAAAACTTTCGAGAGCTGAAAAGAACATCTCGAGATATTTGGAAACAGGAATAGTTAAACGAGTTATTTACGTACCCAATCGATTAATCAACTTTGTATTGGAGCCAAACAATGCATGAGTCGCCAACAAGCCTACCAAAAACCACAGATCAACTTTGTATCGATGCTATAAAGGTGCTATCCATGGACGCCGTTCAGAATGCTAACTCTGGACACCCTGGAACCCCAATGGCTCTGGCACCCGTCGGCTATCTCCTGTGGACACAATATCTAAAGCACAATCCAAATAACCCCACCTGGGTCGACCGCGACCGTTTTGTTCTCTCAGTTGGTCATGCTTCTATGTTGCTATACTCTCTCCTATATCTAACTGGTTATGATTTATCTCTAGAAGATTTAAAAAAATTCCGACAGTGGGAGTCTAAAACTCCTGGTCATCCAGAAGTGCACCATACTCCAGGCGTAGAAACCACTACTGGACCTCTTGGCCAAGGCGTGTCCAACTCAGTAGGAATGGCTCTAGCAGAACGCTGGCTGGCAACCAGATACAACAAAGATGGCCACAACATAATCGATCACTGCACTTACGCGCTTTGTTCAGACGGAGACCTAATGGAAGGTCTGTCACACGAAGTTGCAGAATTCGCTGGACATCAAAAGCTCGGAAAGTTGATTTGGATTTTCGATGACAACAACATAACGATTGAAGGAAGTACAAACTTAACGAGCTCAACCGACCATATCGAACGTTTCGAAAGCTACCAATGGCATACGGTTTGCGTAGATGATGGTTCCAACCTAAACCAAATCGATAAAGCTATTAATCTGGCCAAGTCGGAAACTGAAAAACCTTCCTTAATAGTATTAAAAACACGAATCGCTGAAGGCAGCCCCAACAAGGTAAATAAGGCTTCGGCACACGGTAGCCCATTGGGTTTCGAGGAAATCCAAGCCACCAAAAACAACATCGACTACCCCTCTCACGAGCCCTTTTATGTTGATCCCCAAAGTCTTACAACCTGGCGTAAAACAGCTGACAGAGGTGATAGCCTCGAAGAGGACTGGAACAAACTCTTCGAGTCATACAAAGAGGTGTATCCAGAACTGGCAAGAGAGTATCTGGAAATCATGAGAGGTGCTCTTCCGCGAGATTGGGATATCGAAATCCCTAATTACCACGATGTCCAAGAGAGAAAAGCGACTCGTTCCTGGTCTGGAGAAATCCTGCAAGCGATTGCAGCAAATTGTCCCAATCTTATTGGAGGATCAGCCGACCTAGGACCTTCTAACATGACCGACATTAATGGGGCATCCAACCTGGACCATGAAACTCCTGGAGGACGCATTCTTAGATTTGGAATTAGAGAACACGGCATGGCTGGGATAATGAATGGGCTTGCGCTACATGGAGGAATCCAACCTTTCGGTGGAACATTTCTGATTTTTTCCGATTACATGAGACCTTCGATTAGGCTGGCAGCCCTAATGAACCTGCCCGTTAAATACGTATTTACCCATGACTCAATTGGATTAGGGGAAGACGGCCCCACCCATCAACCTGTCGAACAACTGATGACCTTAAGGGCTATCCCCAATCTATTAGACCTGAGACCTGCCGATGCTGCAGAAACAGCAATGGCTTGGAAAATTGCGATGGAAAGGACAAGTGGCCCTACATTTTTGTCGCTCACAAGACAAGGAGTCGCTCCACTCAACAGAACAACCTTCCCCAAAGCAGAAGCGACACGATTCGGAGCTTATGTTCTAGCAGAAGCTTCGAACAGGACACCTCAAGTAGTTTTAATCGCAAGTGGATCGGAAATCGAAATAGCCTTAGAAGCCAAAGAAATCTTAGAGAACACAGCCATAGCCACTCGTTTAGTCAGCATGCCCAGTTGGTATCTTTTCTCGCAACAAACCAAAGAATATCAAGACTCAATTTTACTACCCGATTGCCCTGTTCAAGTAGCAATAGAAGCTGGCTCTTCATTCGGCTGGTATCGATGGATAGGAAACAGAGGATTAGTCATAGGCCTAGACAGGTTTGGAGCTTCTGCTCCCTCTGAAGACCTCTTCGATCAGTTCGGTATTAAAGTCGGTAAGATCGTGGAAAAAGCGACTGAAGCACTCAAGGAGAAAACATAGCCCAGAGGGGGGTGTTCAAGAGAAAAAACTGAAATTATTCCTCCCCTCATCCGAAATAGCCCTTTGATATACAGCGATGGCCCCCGCTGTATCTTGAAGAGCTGACCCTGTTGCATCAAAAACTATAATTTCTTCATTAGAAGTGCGACCAGTTCGATCCCCAACTATTACTTGGCCCAAGTCGGCATGGACTTCTTCCGCGGAGATAACACCTGCGGCGATTGCGTGATGCAGCTCTCCCACATTGATACATTGATCTAAGAGATCAACCACTACCTTGGCCTTAGAAAAGATCTCTACATCCAATTCCTGCTTGTCAGGACTGTCTGCACCTACTGCCGCTATAAAAATGCCATCTGGAATCATACTCGCCTTAATGAGCGGAGAACTTGAAGGAGTGCAGGTCACTAGCACATCGCTTTCCGCCAAAGCCTCTTCAACTACATCGATCGCCATTACTTCCATCTGCAATTCATCAGCCATCTCGGCTGCAAAACGAGCTGATGTATCAGGGTCCATATCAATTGCAAAAGCTTTTTTTAAAGGCAACACTTGTTTTAAAGATCTGAGCTGCACCCTGCCCTGTGTTCCACACCCACAAATAGTAACTGTCTCAGAGTTGGGCTTCGCTAAATATTTAGCTGCAACACCCGTGGTGGCCCCTGTTCGATTAATGGTAATTCCGACCGATTCCATAATAGCCAATGGTGACCCATCTTCTCCATCGCAGAGAACGATGATGCCTTGAATATTTGGCAGACCAAATCGTTTTTGGTTCTGAAAAAACCCTCCGTTTAGCTTCAGCCCAAGGTAGGCTTTTCCTTTAACCAATCCGCCAGCTTTAATATGGAATTCGCCATCTTGAGTATCAATATGGAGGAGGCCCGTATCCAGACTCTTGTCCTCAGCGTAGAGTCGGAACGCATCTTCTACCAGATCAAAATAATCTTCCAATTGAAGAATCTGAGAGATTTCTTCTCCACTGAGTAGAAGAGTTTCGCGGTTTTTTACGCTTCGTGATACCACCTCAATTCCCTGGTGGTCTGTAGCTACGAACTGGGGGCAGTTGTGCGCCGGATAGATCGTCTGGAACGCTCTCTTCAGCAACAACGGTGTGCGTTAACGTACCGATTCCCTCGATGGTGGCACTGATCGTTTCACCAGCCTGCAGGTAACCAGATCCTGTCGCCCGCTGAACGCGCCCAGCGCCCGTTCCGCCCGACGTTCCGCTTTGCAGGACGTCACCAGGAAATACAGTGATTAGCGACGATGCGTACTCGATTAACTCTGGAATGTTGTGTATCATGTCTCCCGCTCTGGCCTCCTGAACGGTCACGCCATCGATGACCAGGCTCTGGTGCAAGCGTTCCATCGGATCGCCATAGAACTCCTTTGGAACAATCCACGGCCCTTGGGGCGCGAACGTGTCATGGCCCTTACCGACGAACCAATCCTGACCGGATCCGTAACCACCAGGTGGACGTCCGCCACGATCGGACACATCCATAGCAACCATATAGCCGAATACGTGGTCGTAGGCTCGACTTGCAGAGATGTACTTGCCCTCAGTACCGAATACGATTGCCAACTCAACTTCCCATTCGATCCGGTCACGGCCATAAGGAATCACGATGTCGTCGCCGCTACCGATGATCGCGCCGCGGGTCGGTTTCAGGAACAGGTAGGGTACCCCCCGATTATCCTGTCGCTCCTGAGTCCTCGCTTGCAACTGTTCCTCGGTACAGCCTTCACATGCATGTGTATAGAAGTTGACCGCGGCATTCATGTTTTTGCTGGGATACATAATTGGAGGAAGAGCTCTTAAGTTGCTCGCCTCATAAACAAAATCTGATTTTCCTGGTCCTTCCAATCCATTATTGTGGTTCAAATCATTAACTATCTCATATAAACGGTGTTTCAAACCAGATTCATACCGTTCAATCAGTTCTAACATATCTGATGGCATGGACATCTCTGAAATGCCAGGGTTTTTCTGAAGAGCAGTATTAGCAGAAACAAGGTCTATGACTAAATTATCTCTCAGGACAATACCCAGCCGATGCTGTCCGTCCACCTCGAATGTTCCGAGTTTAAAGGCCTCTACGTCCTCTGTGCTCGGATCACTTTGAGCAACACAGCCGATCGGAATAATTAACACTAGTAGCAACCGGAAAACTTGATTTAGCTTCATTATCTGCCTCCTGAATAAATTATGACCTCCCTCTCTACAATACGCCCGACAGGATTCGAACCTGTGACCTCTGCCTCCGGAGGGCAGCGCTCTAATCCAGCTGAGCTACGGGCGCAAGTCAGACACGCGTTAATAAGCCGAGTTCTGTCTGCTACCAAAGTAGCAGGAGGGCCATTTATCTAGGACTGCCATTACTGACAGTCTCAAGCAGCCTACCCGGGACTCAAATGAAACGGGCATCTCATCGTCCCCTATTTGGCCTTGCTCCAGGTGGGGTTTACCTTGCAACTTCCGTTTCCGGAAGCCCGGTGCGCTCTTACCGCACCCTTTCACCCTTGCCTGTTCTCTTAATAGAGCCATCGGCGGTCTACTCTCTGTGGCACTTTCCGTAACCAGCCGAAGCCAGTCCCCGGGCGTTACCCGGCACCTTACCCTGTGGAGCTCGGACTTTCCTCCATCGACATCTTCAAAGAAGCCGAGGGCGGCCCTCACTTCGCGCATCCTACTGCAACGTAGTCTATCTGGATTAGTATCAGAGAACAACGGCTCTACCGAGGTTTAGAAAATCCAATAAACACCAGCCGTGATCTCACTACTGTCATAGGGAAAAAGCTCATGTTGATCACGCCGAATTCTATACTCACCCCGAACCCCAACAGGGCCAGCGATCCGCACTCTTATACCTATGGGTACAGAGATAGTGGAGTTCCAAAATCGGACACCTTCCGGATCTGCATCGCGACGAACGAAAAGACCTCCGCTGAACCCTAAGTAAGGTTCCAAAATCCCTACGGGAAATCTTGCCTGAACTCCTGCTGTTAAAGTAGCTACATGCGAAAATATTGTACTAGACGGGCTCGCTGGAGCTGTGACTCTAGGTTTAGAGTAGGTTGCACCGAACTCAATACGTGTTCGATCTGAGTTTGTATAGTCAGTTGATAATGCTATTAGATCTGTGGATCCCTCATCTGCTTCTAATGCGTAACGCAGCATGCCACCAGACAAACTGACGCCCCTAGAAGAGCTTAGAGGTGGCCTGCCTTGAGCATGTGACAAACTCGGACGTCCCAATGTCAACAGGGCAAAAACAACACAAACAAATCGAAAACTGAAACTCATTTTGAAACATCCATAGCTAAATAATCGTAAACTCCAGCTAGATTGTAGAGAAATGATGAGAGGAAAAGCAATGAACGCTTGCAGAGTTGTTTGATAGATCTGATCTTTTCGACGACGAAGATAGCCAACATCCTCTTGTTAGGAGTAATGAAAACATGAAAAACTTCAAACATCTCAACTTACTAAAACTACTCTTCTTAGTTTTTAGTCTTTCCCCTATGACGCCACTACGAGGTCAAACAGAAACGACCACGGTCATCTACTTGGTAAGACATGCTGAAAAAGTGGACGACTCAAACGACGCGGCGCTCTCACCAGAAGGCAGAAAAAGAGCAGAGTTACTTTCTAAAGTCTTGAAAGATGCTGAGATTACTCACATACATTCCACCGATTTCCAACGTACCCGTGATACAGTTGAACCTCTGGCCTCTCTCTTGGGAATAGCAATCCAACTATACGACCCACAACACTTAGAAACCTTTTCAGAAAACCTGATAAACACCCAGGGAGTACATCTAGTCAGTGGGCATTCTAATACCACCCCAGGGCTGGTTGAACTGCTGGGTGGACAGAGCTCTCCGATTCAAGACCACGAATATGACCGTCTCTATGTGATCGTTCGAGACGGAAAACAAACTAAAGCAACCATTCTAATCCATTACGGTATCTCTTGGTGAACTTTCACTCCAATTGGAAAATTGATTGCGTAAACAAACTCGCCAAAAGTAATTTTGACTAAACTGAAACGTCGTTGCTGATATAGGGAGCACATCTTGAAGATCAAACATCTGATTATACTTGCCATTACTATCCTGAACTCCTGTGTCGTTTCTGCTAGCCATGATCGAACGTCTCAAGTGGACAGCGTTTTCGAACGTTGGAACAACTTCACCTCTCCTGGTTGTGCAGTCGGTATAATGAAGGACGGTCACGTTGTTCTCGAAAAGGCTTACGGAATGGCTGACCTGCAACATGAAATTCCGAATACTATCGAAACAGTTTTTGAAAATGGTTCTGTTTCGAAGCAATTTACGGCAGCAGCAATCGTTCTTCTTGCCTTGGAAGGAAAAATCACTCTCGACGACGATGTGCGGTACTACATTCCTGAAGTGCCCGATTATGGCACTACAATAACTTTACGTCACTTAATGACTCACACGAGCGGCCTCAGAGACTGGGGTTCAGTCGCTGCCATCTCTGGATGGCCAAGACATGAACGCAGCCATAATCACAGTGACGTTTTAAATATTATCAGTCGCCAGACTGCGCTTAATTTCCATCCTGGAACTGAATATTCCTACAGTAACACTGGATATAACTTGCTAGCTATGGTGGTGACACGCGTGAGCGGAATCCCCTTTGCAGAATTCTCTATGGAGAACATCTTCGAACCACTTGGCTTGGCAAATACGCAGTGGCGGGATAACCCCAGGCGAATAGTAAAAGGTCGAAGCACTGCCTACCGAGCCTTGGAAAATGGAACATTCGAGATCCTACAACCCATAGAACATGTGCATGGAAACGGTGGCCTGCTCACCACGATAGGAGACCTGCTGACTTGGAACCAAGCCTTGGAAGACGGTACAATCGGTGGGCAGAGGTTCATAGAAATGATGCACGAGCAGGGCCGTTTGACAGATGGTTCTGAGATCACCTACGCGGGCGGACTTCAAATCGATTCCTTCAAAGGTGTAAAACGCATAAGTCATACTGGTGCTACGGCAGGCTACAGAGCGTTCGTTTCCAGGTATCCAGAACACCATCTCTCACTGGCATCACTTTGCAATTCCAGTGATGCCAATACCGGTTTGATCAGAGATCAACTCGCTGAAATTTTCATTGGTGAATTCCTGAAGGATCCCGAGCTTCAGCAGGCTATCACACTGACACCAGAAATAATGGCTTCCTATGCTGGACTTTATTACGAACCCGTGACGGGACAAACAAAACAATTGGAACTAAGAAACGGCGATCTCTATGACGGAAACAACAAACTCACTCCCACCTCACCTTCTATTTTTTTAAATCCTGCTACCACAGCTGATTACATTTTTGAAACCCAGCAGGGTAATGCCAAAGAATTTTCCCTAGATGCCTGGCAGTATACGAAAAAGAGTTATCAGCAAACGAGCTCGTGGGCTCCAGATATTGAAGAATTACAGACATTGACTGGCACCTATAGCAGTGCGGACTCTAACACTACTTATATCGTTAAAATGATAAATAATCAGTTGGTGATAGAACAGGAACCTGGACGGATACAGGTCCTTACGCCTCTGTACAAAGACGCTTTTGAAGGAAATTTTGGAGTGCCTGAATTTGACATCCATTGGACTTCAGAACGTTTCTCGTCCAATGGAGTCATAAGGTTTGAACGTGACAGCAGAAACGTAGTCACAGAATTGTCTGGATCTTGGGGAAGAGTTTTTGACATGCGCTTCAAACGTCAAAGCAATTAAATCGTTACTTCGTAGCGAAAAAATCCTTCAGACTTGATGACCTCCTGCTCTTTTGTCACCAAAATTCCCTCTGCTTCAGGCAGCTCATTGAGTAGGAGCATCCCCGCCTCGGGCCCTAAAACTAAGATGGCAGTTGAAAGAGCATCCGCCGCCGCCGCCGTAGGTGCTACCACAGAGACAGCACTAGTATGATCGGGAGACGTACCTAGACGAGGATCAATAATATGGTGAACCACCAAATCTTCGGTTAGATATTGCATGTAATCCCCAGATGTCGCTACAGCTCCCTCTTCAATATTGATCACAGTGAGATAGCTATCAGGTATTCGTGGATGCTGAATGGCTAACCGCCAATTCTGACCCAACAGGTCTTTGCCTACTGCACCCATGTCACCTCCTGCGTCAATCAATCCCCCCTTAATCCCCCTCCTCTTGAGAATTTTAACGACCTTATCCACGATGAATCCTTTGGCGATTCCATCGAAACTTACCGACATTCCTGAACGTTCAAATACGATCTTATTTGCATCCAAGGCGATATTCTCCGATCCTACTAAACTGAGCGCATCTTCAATCTCATCCGCTGATGGTGCCCCTCCCCTTTCTTCAAAACTATTTGAGTAAAGATCTATCAAAGGCGCTACGCTAACATCGAAAGCTCCATCGGTCAGGGAATTGATCTTCAGAGCATGCCTCAATACTTCTAATATCTCTGGGGCGGGATTCTTTAGGGTTCCCTCTCGGTTAAGTATCCATACTGGTGTTCCTTCCCGATACCTGCTAAAAATATTCTCAAGCCGATCGATTTCTGTGAAAGCTTCGTCTAGGATATTCCTAGCAAAGCTGGTATCTCGATGGACCACTGAAATCGTGACTAGGGTACCCATTTTGGTTCGAGTTTCCCTTACCAAATCCAAACCTATCTCAGCTAGAAAAGACCGTACAATTCCTAGCCCACCGATTGTCGCCATTGCAGAAATACCAGCAATCTTCAAGGCTTTACGTCTCTTCATTACAGCTTGAAACAATTCCATGGACTACCCACCTAACTTTGGCCACCGAAGTCTTGGCGTCAAAATTGACTGCGGTTTAATTCGAGCGCTGTTCTCACAATTACCTCTAGAGAAATTTGAGATCTCTTCTATCGGCAAAGACATGACTACCCTATCCTGGACTAGGCGGCATCACAAGGCTTGCCCCAGTAAATTGCATCAGGAGGGACTCTCCAATGATTAAAGCTATAACAGCTACTCTGACCCGAAATTGCATAACTGTGATTTCAGCTATTCTTATCGTGAACCCTGCTAGCACCTGGTTATCAGGCCAAGCACTCGATCTCTCTAATGCAACCATTTCCGATATTAACGACGCTTTCGATGAAGGAACACTGACCTCAGAGCGATTAGTGGAGCTTTATCTGGCCCGAATAGAAGCTTATGAAAATAAAGGTCCTCGATTAAACGCTCTAATCACTCTCAACAAAAACGCCCTGGAAATCGCTCGTGGACTCGACGAAGAAAGACGAGCTACAGGGCCTCGATCCTTACTTCATGGAATACCGGTTGTTTTGAAAGACAATGTCGACACGCAAGATATGGCCACCACAGCGGGTTCTATCCTGCTGAAAGGATCAATGCCTCCTAACGATGCCTTCATAGTAACAAAACTTCGACGAGCAGGCGCTATCATTCTAGGCAAAACCAACATGAGTGAATTCGCTTCTGGTGTTACTATTAGCTCAATCGATGGCCCTATGTTCAATCCCCATGATTTGAACCGAACTCCTTCTGGATCATCTGGAGGAACAGGCGTTGCGATAGCAGCTTCCTTCTCCCAATTGGGTATAGGTACTGATACGGGTGGTTCAGTGAGAGGCCCCTCAAGCTCTAATGGGATCGCAGGCCTGAAACCCACCCATGGACTAATAAGTCGTGACGGGATTGTACCGTTGGCCCTATCCTTTGATATGGCTGGACCCATGGCCAGGCATATATTTGACGTTGCCGCGATGTTAGGTGTTATGACTGGGGTAGACCCGAACGATCCTGCCACAGAAAAAAGCGCTGGCATGCTAGAAAATGACTATACTAAGCACCTGGATCCCAGTGCGCTGGAAGGGGCTCGGATAGGAGTGGCCCGAGATTTTTTAGGTTACGACCCCGAAGTAGACTGGATCATCGAAGCTTCACTCGAAGCCATGCGAAATGCTGGGGCGACAATAGTTGCCGTTCACTATCCTAGCTGGCTCCTCGAAGCAAAAGCTGAATTCTATACCACTATTCGTTGGCGGGAATTCAAAGATCAAATTGAGAATTATCTGGCTACTTTAGATTCACAATACCCCAGGACACTCAAGGAAATGGTCGAAATGAGTCAAAAATTCCTGGCTTCGCCAGAGCAAGGAGAACGGACGAATCCAACCCGCTGGTCCCTCTTCCAACAGGAATTGAATAGCGGGTCCCTACAGGACTATGATTATCTGGCTATGGCTAATCATGGAATTCCACTAGTAAGAGAGATCCTCCGAGGACTCCTAGAACAAAAAGATTTAGATGCAATCGTTTACCCAACTTCACCCCGTCGGCCTGGTTTGCTGGGCGAGGACCGTGGATCTTCATCACCAGATCCAGCTGTTTCCGCAACCAACCTCGCAAATCTCAGTGGCTTTCCAGACCTGATAGTCCCAGCGGGATTTACTAGTAACGGTTTGCCCGTTGGGATTTCTTTCTTTGGGCTTCCATTTAGCGAACCCACCCTTTTCGGATTAGGATATGCTTTCGAACAAATAACTAAAGCACGACGTGACCCTGTACACACACCACCACTTCCAGGAGAGAAGATCCCTTGCGCATAAAATATCAGTGCCACCATTTTGATCAACCAAAAAATATCGCCATCTTTGATCCTGAAAAAATGGCAAAACAAACCTTGTTTGAGTCAGATCGCCTATTGGTCGGTCTGAATTGTTTCGAGCCAGGGCAAAAACATAAACTCCATAGCCACAAAGGGATGGATAAACTCTATCAAGTCGTGGATGGAGTTGGGTTATTTTTGCTCGAAGATAAAGAGATTCCAATGAAGGCTGGATGTATCCTCATTGCTCCTGAAAATGTCCCTCACGGAATTCTTAATAATAGTGAGAGTCGTTTGATAGTTCTGGTTGTGCTAGCACCATCACCGTAAATTTTCTTTGTAGATTCAGTTTCAATTTTTCGAATTAGTGTAGAACCCTAACGCACTACCATACTACAGATCATCCCCATGTCTTCCTGGTAACCATCCGACCTCATATACCTGTAAGCCGCGCCGTCTCCAGGGTTAGCCATAGTCTGGGCTCCTGGCACTTGGAAATCAATTACAGCCCCAGAAGAAACCAGTACAGGAGGTGTAGTACAACTCCTTCCTCTGTCTAAGTTGACTCCTAGCTGTAGTTCCTCCGGAGTAGACCATTCTAAAACAAACACCCTTACTGGATCCATGGCTGAAGTCGTTCGGAGAGTGCCCAATCTCGTACGCCCTCCCCTATAGAGAGCATAGATACCAGCATTGACATCGCCGAAATTTCTCACGTGAAGCTCAATGAGCTCTGATTCCTCTCCCTCAGGCTCGATAGACGAAGGTTGGTCGACAGCAGAAGAGGCACAAGCCTGCGTAATAACCACCAACAGTATTAAGCTTAATCTCAGTTGTCTCATAAACCAGTTCATAGTCTCTCCTAGAATTCTATTGAACTGCTCCCTCCCCCTTCCTCAACCATCCAAATCAGGAACCCTTTGATAAAAACCAGCCGCATCTTGAAATGCTTTTGCGACGGCTAGTATTTTTGATTCACTGAAGGGCTTACCAACAAATACAATGCCAGTTGGAAGGCCGTCGTCACCAAAACCATTGCATACCGCCACTGCGGGGTAACAAGCATGGTTTGCCAGCTGGAAAAAATGTGAGGTTGCCGACCTCCTTGGAGGTGGGCTCGCTGTGCTAGGCGTTGGAGGTGGATCTGACGGTTGAGGATCGACCGACAACCTAGTCCTCGAGTCACCATAAGGGGTGACGTATACATCAAAATCGCCCAAGGCATCTGACAACTCTTGCATCATAATACCCCTGACCCTCTGAGCTTGAAGATAAGCAACAGCCGGTATGGTCTGATTTACTCTCCAGCCACTAGCTCGAGTCGGCCTGGTAAGTTCATCGTCTCGATTCTCTAACAAAAAGCTTTCAAAAGCCGCAGAGGATTCAGCGGACAATGCTCGTAACGGCTCCGTCGAAAAATCTTTCAAAGGAACATCAATTGGGCTTAGATTGACACCAATAGATCGTAGCATCTCCAGACTTTTACTGTCATTTGCTATCCAGTCCTCTTTCTTTCCTGGATCATCTGAAAATGCATCTTCAAAATACGCGACCTTGAACTGCGTAGCATCTAATCCTTCATCCCAATTAAAAGGGATATCCAAAACACTCTGATCCTTTTCATCAGGCTTCGCTATAGCTTTAAAAACCAAAGCACAATCTTCAACGGTTCTACAAATCGGCCCTAAGCGATCTCCAGTCCACCTCAAGGTCATCGCCCCAAAACGGCTAACTCGACCATATGTAGGCCTTAAACCTGAAGCACCACAAGCTACTGAAGGACTCAGGATAGACCCACTGGTTTCTGTTCCAATAGCAAACGCAACACATCCTGCAACTGCAGCGGAGGCAGGGCCTGCGGAAGATCCGCTTGACCCATTTTCGGAATTCCATGGATTTCTTGTACGACCCCCAAACCAACGGTCACCGCTGGCCAGCTCACCTGTTGTCAATTTGGCTATCAGAACTGCGCCCGCATCTCTCAAGAGGGTTACAACAGTAGCCTCATAGTCCATTTGCTGACCCCTGAATGCATTGGATCCCCAGGTTGTTGGATAATTCTTGACTGCCAGAATATCCTTCGCTCCCCATGGTAATCCGTGTAAAGGCCCCCTATAAAAACCTCTGTCGATCTCTTCATCCGCCTTTTCGGCCTCGCTCAAAGCCAGATCATCCAAGAAGGTCACTGTGTTGTTGAATTTTGGATTATATCGTTTCAATCTATCCAGATACATCTCTGTGAGTTCAACAGAGCTCACCTTTCTGCTGTGCACCAATTCCGCCAATTTCGCCAGCGGCCAGAAAGCGAGATCTTCCAAGTTCCTCGGTCTCTCTAGGTCGGGGAAAGAACTTACACGAAAAGGTCTCTCTACCATGTCAATTTTCATCCCTGGAACAATCGTACTGAAATGGATGGGAGGTGCCACTCCGTTTTCCAACTTGTATTCTCGCAATTCAGTGTAGCCCTGCAGGTTCCTGTTTACTCCTTCTACCAAATCTTCAGCTTGATCATCCGTAAGGTCTAATCCTGATAGTGCGCTTGCATCACGAATCATGGCTAATGTTATTTCCTGTGCCTGAGCATCTAGCATCTTAGACCAAAGCACTCCAGGTAAGAGCGAAGAACTTAATCCGATCCCCGAGAAATAACCTAGAAATCTTCTTCGGCTAGAAGTTCCAAGGTCCATAGAAAAACCTCCATATAGATGACTAAAAATATGTTCGATGATATTTGAAGAATGCGAAACAAAAGTGAACATCGCCAGTTTTTTGCAATGCTACTTCTTTATCACATAATTCCAACGACTTGTCATTTGTGTAATCATCAGAACATTATGCTTCATGAGAAAAAGCCCAATGCACTCAATCAGGTCAGTATTTTGAGGAAATATGGAAGTGGGTGATCGATTTAAACCTGTAAGGACAACGTCATGGAAATGGTGCAAAGAATTCTTAAAGTCAGTTTTATTCTTTTTCTTGTTACTCCTCTTATTTCCGCTTTCGATAATCCACCGGATGACTTCCTTCCTCCTCTTGAGTGGCGATCTATCGGACCCAATAGGGGTGGACGATCTATCGCAGTATCTGGGCACAAAAATCGCTTAAATGAATACTATTTTGGAGCAACAGGAGGCGGGCTCTGGAAGACAGAAGATGGGGGTTCTTCATGGAATCCTGTCACTGACGGCTACCTTGGAAGTTCTTCCATCGGAGCTGTCACCGTCTCTAATTCTAATCCTGAGATAGTCTATATCGGCATGGGTGAAGCACAACTCAGAGCAAATGTTCTGCAAGGAGATGGGATCTATAGATCCAGTGATGCTGGAGACACATGGTCACATATAGGGTTAAAAGAAACCAAAACAATAAGCAGAATACGAGTACATCCGTCAGATCCAGAACACCTATACGTAGCAGCACTAGGATCCCCGTTTGCAAGCAATGCCGACAGAGGAATTTTCCGAACTACAAACGGCGGGAAAACCTGGGATAAAATACTTTATCGAGGGGAAGATTCGGGTGCAATTGATTTAGCAATGGACCCTAAAGATCCTGACACACTCTATGCAACTTTTTGGCAAGTATACCGGAGGCCATGGAAGTTATGGAGTGGAGGAGAAGGATCAGAAATTTTCAAATCCACAGACGGTGGAACCACTTGGAAAAATCTCACCGAAAACCCTGGATTTCCGAGAGGACCACTTGGAAAAATAACTGTCACTGTTTCTGGTGCTGACTCACAACGGATTTGGGCGAACGTAGAAGCGAACCGAGGTGGACTCTACATGTCTGACGATGGTGGCTCTAGCTGGAATCTAATTAATGACCACAGAGACCTATGGCAGAGAGCTTTTTATTTTCAGAGAATCGAAGCTGATCCAATAGATGTAAATACGATATACGTCTTAAATTTCGAACTACTTAAATCTACCGATTCTGGAAAGAATTTTACGCCCATTCCAGGCACACATAGTGATCACCATGACCTGTGGATAGATCCGAACAATCCATCGCGAATGATCAATGGTAATGATGGAGGAGGAGTCATTACTGTAAACGGTGGCGAAACTTGGACACATATGAGGTACCCTACAGCTCAAATATATCGTCTCGCTACCACCGCAGACTTTCCATATCACGCTTGTGGTGCACAGCAGGATAATACAACGGTATGCGTTGCATCAGATGGTACCCACTTGAGAAATCCTAGAGGCCAAAGTGAAGATTGGATGTACGCAGTGGGTGGGGGTGAAAGCGGATACGTAGCGCCGCACCCAGCAAATCCAGATATCTTTTTCGCAGGTGCAACTAATACTCTGACAAAATACAATCGCAAAACTGGCCTTTCATTCGACGTACAACCCTACCCAAGAATTGTAATGGGAGAACCAGCAGCAGCTATGCGAGAAAGGTGGAACTGGACCTATCCAATAACCATCTCTAATACAAACTCCAAAATTTTATATGTAGGATCCCAGTATCTGTGGAAAAGTGATGACGAAGGCGAGACTTGGAACAAAATCAGTCCAGATCTCACAAGAGCTGACCCTGAAACCCTCGAAGATTCTGGTGGGCCTATAGTAAAGGATCAGGATGGTCCGGAAATCTATGGCACCATTTATAGTGTTGAAACCTCGCACTTCGATAGTGGAGTTATTTGGACTGGTTCGGACGATGGCTTGGTGCAGGTGACACTAGATGGAGGAAAGAGTTGGACCAATGTGACACCAGCCAATTTACCTCCAGATACACGTATTACCTCGATCGAAACATCCAGACACACGCCGGGCTCTGCTTACCTCTCAGGAATCCGATATGAAATGGATGACCGATCACCTTACTTGTGGAAAACATCCGACTACGGGGCAACCTGGGATTTTATAGTCAATGGTATCGGTACCGATGACTTCACAAGAGTGATCAGGCAAGACCCTAAAAACCCAAACATACTCTATTCAGGTACTGAAACCGGAGTCTATATCTCATTCGATCAAGGAGGGATCTGGCACTCTCTTTCCCTGAATCTACCGACAGTTCCTGTTACGGGCCTGATTGTAGAGGAAAGAGATCTGGTAATCTCTACTCATGGAAGATCTTTCTGGATCCTTGATGACATTGAAACTTTGCGCCAAATCAATCCATCTCTTGAATCTTCCCGAAACCACCTCTTCAAACCTGCAGATGCAATCAGAAGAACGGTGCCCGCTATAATAGACTATCAACTTGAGAGCGAAAACACACAGGTAAATTTGGAGATTCTAGATTCGGAAGGTCGACATGTGAGAACCTTAGTAAAAAAAGATAACTACACCCCTGGGTTCTATCGTGAAGAATGGGATCTGAGATATACTGGTGCTATTACATTTCCTGGGATCGTTTTAGAGGGTGGAAATCCCGCTGTTGGACCATGGGCACCACCTGGAACATTCCAGGCTCGTTTAACTATCGGCGATCAACAACTGACACAACTCTTTCAGGTCCAAAAAGACCCTCGCCTGACGAACATATCCGAAGCCGACCTTTTATTACAACACAACCTCGCCCTAAACATCCGAGATCACGAAAGTTCAGCCAACCAACACGTGATTAGCATCCGAGATCTCAAGTCTCAAATAGCAGATAGATTGTCTGATTCTAAAAACCGATCTCTAAATGCGATGGGCAGTATTTTTGCCGAAAAAATCAGTCAAGTAGAAGGACAACTATACCAAGTGCTGAATCAAAGTCCTAAAGACAAAATTGCTTTTCCTATAAAACTTAATGACCGACTCACGGGCTTGCGATCACACTTGGAGCGAGGAGATGGCCTGCCCCCAAAAAGCTTTCTTAAAGTCTTCGACGAATTGTCTGCTGAATTGGAAGTACAGATCACGCTGCTCGCGGAAATCATGGAAGATGAATTTATCGAACTGAATCAGGCGCTGAGAGATGCTGGCTTGAGCCCAATAGAAAAACCCAACTTCTATATACCATCAAATATTGATACTAACTGATTGTTTCAACGAAGAACCATCTGAACTTGCTACGGTGAGACCTGAGTCACAATATAAATTAACAAGCGTAGTAACTTAAGGAGGCATCCTATGACAAAATTATCTCAAATCTGTTTGAAAGCACTCTCGTTACTGATGTTTTTCGTTGGATATGCAGAGGCCCAGAAACAGACTGTCAGAATCATCCAGACTAACGCTGCTGGCGATAACGTCCACATCATCGATCCGATAACTAACGAGGTTGTGGACGTAATATTGGGAATACCCATAGCCCATGGAGTCACGTCCCATCCCGATGCTAGTCGTTTTTACTTCAGTAACGAAGTTGAACATACCTTGGATATAGTCTCTAGCCAGACTCTTAGAGTAGTCAGGCAAATCCCTTTGAGTGGACGTCCTAACAACATAGCTATTACTCCAGATGGTCAAAAAGTGTATGTAGCGATCAGAGACGATCTCAAGCCTGGTGTTGACGTGATCGATCTAACTGAAAACGAGGTGATCAAGACCATCCACATGTTAGGGGGAGTCCATAACGTTTTTATAACCCCAGATGGCCGTCACATAGCCGCTGGCATGATCGGAGCAGAGACACTCACCATCATAGATACCGAAACTGACGAACCCCTATGGTCCATGCACTTTGATGGTGGTGTTAGGCCAATGGCATTTGAAGCTAACCCTGATAACTCGACTAAAAGAATCTTTGTTCAAATTTCAAATTTCCACGGAGTTTATGTAGTTGATTTCGAGCAAAAATCCGTCACCGAAAAACTTTGGATGCCTGAGTTGCCCATCTCCCAAACAGACAACGATGCTTTACAGGGTTCACCGGGCCATGGGTTAGCAGTTTCACCCAATGGATCCCAATTGTGGTCGACCAGCAAACCCAATGGTTACGTCTACGCTTGGTCTCTTCCTGATCTAACATTCCTTGGGGGGGTCCGAGTGGGCCGAGTGCCTGACTGGCTTACAATGACACCCGATGGAAAATACTTATACGCCGCAAATGCTGGCTCTAATGATGTCTCGGTAATCGATACTGAAAACATGGTTAAAATCGCAACAATCCCAGTAGGCCAAGTCCCGAAACGTAATCACACGGTGGTCTTTCCATGAACCACTCTGAGAGAAAAAATATATTGGTTTTCATACTACTCCTTTTTTTGCCACATAGCTTATCAGCCCAACGTTCACTGAGTTTTGAAGCTTTTCGCGAAACGGTAGAACCTATATTTATACAACCACGTGGCGGCCACGGGCCGAGTATTTCCCCTTGTGCTTCTTGCCACATAAACAGTGGAACACCGCTCAGGCTCCAACCACTTCAAGAAACGGAAAGTGGTCAGGTTTACTGGTCAGAAAACCAATCTAAAAAAAACTTTGAAGTCGTATCTAAGTTAGTAGTGCCAGGACAACCCGAAAGAAGCAGACTCCTCCGAAAACCGTTAGTTGTGACAGCTGGAGGAACAGCCTTCCACGTGGGCGGTAAGTTTTGGCAAGATCAAAACAACCCAGAATGGCAGATAATAGCAGACTGGATAGGTAACAGTGATGCACCGACAGACCTTACTGAATTAGAAACAACACCTTCTCCGCTAGACTTCAATTTCTTCCAAACTTGCGTCCAGCAAATTTTTCTAAATAAGCGTGAAGGTCGTATGGAATGCACCAACTGCCATGGCTCAGGCCCTCGCGGATTCGCACAAGACATTCCAGAAGATCGATCCTACTGGAATTTTGAAGAATCTCGGGAAAATTTTGAGATCCTCAAGCGGTACGTAGAACCAGGATATCCCCTCAGAAGCCGTTTCTTGACTCACCCATTGGCACCTGAAGATGGCGGAGATAATTACCACAGTGGTGGGCGTCGGTGGTTTTCGAAGGAAGATCCCGAATGGAAAATGCTAGCAGCTTGGGTCAAAGGTGAGGATGCTCGATGTCTCAGCTACTAAACAAGATAGATTCCCTTGATCACTTGACTAGGTACTGCAACTACTGACCAACCCCTGCAAAGTCGAATCAGCGAGTACCTTGAAGTTTTTTCTAACGTAAGAGCCAACGACCCCTGTTCCTGATTTTCCTTGCAGGCTGGGAGTTCTAATCTGTCCAGATGGATGAAATTTACCAGCCCTTGCCCAATTGACGAAATTCCTGTCCACTGCCGCCACGCTTATATCTGCGGTAGTACTCTCTGGAAGACCCTCCTGTAGCTGGAGAAATACGTCTCTATGTAAGCCATACCGATCAAATAAGCCTACTTCGGCGGGGAAACGCATCTTGGTATCATCTGAAGAAATTGCAAGACCGAGGAGATGAAGTGGCTGAGGAGGAAGATCTTCTTCTGGCAAATAATTAAACACTCCATCTAAATCCCAAATATTAGCTTCAACAATATAAGCCCAGGCGTCTTGACTCTCACTCCAGCTCAATTCTAATATCTGATCTCTCTGTAAACGACAGAACTTCTGACTATTTCGAGGAGTCTTCATGACAAAGTCACCAGGCAATGTGGTCTGCCCAAAAAGCTCACCGACACCACCGTCTTTGATGCTCACCTGAATAGCCTGTCCTGGTTGAACAGACAGCAATTCCCCCAAACGATAACAAGTGCCCAAGGAGCCACTTATGGCTGATGTTTCTCTCTGGACCCATTCTGGAATACATGTTGAAGTGCCAGCAGAATCTTCAACCAAAGGCACACTCCGATCTCCCGATGTCAGAGTTATATCTGCACCCAAAACGGGTCCATAGTCCTTGCTTCCTAAAACACGATGGAGGTATGCAGTCGCCTCTAGGGGGTTAGAGCCATCTTTTGCAATATAAACTTCCGCTATAAGGAGACTCTCTGGTGACACCAGAGATACACTGTCCATTTCACATCCTGTCAAAGAGAATATTCCCAGGATGAACCACCTCGTTAAATACCTCATCTAAACCTCATCTCAAAACCGAAAGTCGGTAAAATAGGAAACATTGAAAATCCCCTGCGAGTCCATTTGGTGGTATCTACTGATGTGCTATCCTCATATGTATAGAAGTAAAAGAGAACATTCCTCCGATCATATACGTTGAGGACGTTTATATAAGGTGTTATGAGTCCCGCACCAAAAATATTTTTGAACTCTTTTCTTATACTAAGGTCCAAGCGATGGCGAACAGGATATCGTTCCCCATTCTTGGGACCGAGAAAAACGGTATTGCCACGATCATCAGGACTTAGCTTTCCATCTGAAACACGATGGCTGAAGGAAGAGAACACTCCTACTGCTTCTGTAAAAGGCAGGCCAGTCCCGAAGTTCCATCGCAAACCTACTTGCGCAGAATCCCAAAAATCATGATTTAAGACCACATCAACATCTATTCTCCTGTCGAAGATTGGAGGAAATTCAATTTCATCCGCGAACCCAACAGATCTGTAGTCAGGGAAAGTTCGTAATGCCTTCAACCAGCCCACTGTAATCCACCCTGTAGTGTTTCCCCTAAAACGTTGAGCGAACAAATCTACTCCGTAGGACCGCCCTCGACCCCTAAGGAAATCATCCGCTGGATCATTAGGGTTCTCTCCAAAATTCTCCGTAATAACATCATCAAACTCTCGCAAATATCCTTCTAGAGAAAAAAGCCAGCTATTGCCTACTCTCCATTCCAATCCAAGTTGGCCCTGGTCTGATAGAACTCGTGGTACATCCGGGCCGCTCAAGACCCATATATCAATTCCAAGCGGCAAATCTTCATCTCTAACCGAATGTACAAATTGTGTATATCGTCCCATTGACGCCTTAAAGGCTAGTCTTCGTCCAACCAAAAACCTCTTAAAGGATAACCTGGGGGAAATCTCATCCATTCTCTGAGCGTCTTTCCTGAGCCAAGTATCAAACCTAATCCCTGGCTCAATCACCCAGGAATTTGAAGGTCGCCATTGAAGCTGAGCATAGCTTGAGGTGCCAGTACCCGGGCCCCCTACTTTCCAGAATTGTGTTCCTCCACCTCTGATTGAATTCTGGTAATCCATTAAACGACCCTCAACACCGATCTTGGCGGTGACTCCGCGTTTCGGGCGACTTTCCCAATCCAAACCCATGGTGGTTTGAGAAATCTTTGAACTAAACTCTACATCTCCAAAATCAGGAAATTTGAGATCGGTAGAGAATTTTGAATAACCCAATTTTACATCAACGGATCCACCACCCGAAGTTGGATGAGTCCAACTGCTTCCTATAAGTGCATTTCCAAAGTCCCAGTCTAAACTCAAAGGAAAAGAATCGGTATAATCTATCCCTAAAACGTCCGCACCTTTATATCCGGTGATGGTGAGTCTATCGCCTCCTTCTGTCCAGCCTTCAAAAACGAACTGGCCATCTTCCAGTCTGTACGGGATTTTGTCTGTAAGAAGATCAAAATAGGATCGTCTTCCTGAAACTCTCCAGCGAGCATCCCTGAGACCTAGTATATTCTTGACCTTTTTAGGTAAACTTCCTCCTAATGCACCCCTGGACATCAGCAAAGAAACAGCTCCCTGTGCCTCCAGTTGACCGTTTCCTGGGTCACTTTCTATGCTAAGCACAGAAGAAACCCTCCCGCCATACTCTGCTGGAAACCCCCCCGCACTAAGTTCAGCTCTCCGAACCATATCAGAGTTAAAAACGGAAACTAGCCCTCCTAGGTGGGCTGGATTAAAAATTGGGATCCCATCTAAAAGAATCAAATTCTGATCAGCCGATCCCCCGCGAACATTAAATGATGCCGAAAAGTCTGATGTGCTTACTACTCCTGGAAGAACTTCCGCAACACGAATTGGATCTGGTTCAATAAATCCAGGAATAGTCTTGATGTCTGCTGCTTCGATAGCTCTAACGGTCAAACCAGCTTCTTCTTCGAATGCGATCTCAGCTGGCTCACGAGTTCCTTCTACAGTAAGGCCCTCTATCTCCAAAGCTTGGATTTGGAGCTCAATATCTATGATCCGAGTTTCCGTATCGCCCAACTGGAATTCCTGGATATAAGCCATAAAACCCAACCTCTGCACTTCCAGTCGGATGAGACCTCCAGGCAAATCTTCTAACTCAAAAAACCCGAGGTCGTCGGTAGTTGTTAACGCAACAATTACATCCGTATTAGCATTGACAACGCGAGCTAAAGCCCCATCCAATGTAGCGCCCTGTTCGTCTCTAACGCGTCCCATCAAGTGCCCCGTCTGAGCAACTACTATATCGGAGGCAGCAAGCGTGGAGAGAAACACCAACGCCACAAATTTGATTGGTTTCACATATCTATTTTTTTCAATCACAACGATTTCGTCTTTTTCCAGGCAACCAAAACGCCCAACACTCGATCAAATGTGTTGCAATTTTCATGCCCAATAAAGCAATAATCGATCAAATCTTGCAGTGCATATAATTTGTCAAAAAATAACTCATGACACCAGACAAGTTCCTTCTATTCCTAGACACATAGACTGGACACTGTGGTATCTAGGATGTCTGACCACAGTCCTTCACATTTGCGACAGGAATTAGTAATCCCTAGATTTTTATGGCTGTCTTAACATTTCAGCTGGCTTTCGTAGGTTTTTATGTCCTTTTTCAAGGAGTTTAAATCATGGTCGATCGTATAAAGCCAATCCTTTTCACTACCGTTGCCGTCTTTGTGGTCACCTACTCAGGAGTACGGTTTCTCTTTGCGCCTCAAATGGGTCCGGACTATGCTAGCAGTGCACCCTTTAGTCCAGAGCTAACGTCGCTTCTCGGGTCGTTAGTTTTTGTCCTTTTCTTCGACTATGCCATCGGCATGGTAGGCGACGTGATGAAAACAGCTATGGTCATAGCTCTCTCTCAAATCATGATAGTTGATGTTTACTATGTGATTAACGGAGAAAGAGGAGTTGTGCCAGCTGTTATGAGTGCTGGTGTACTACTCGCTAGTTGGTTCGTGGCGGCGAAGACCTATACTCATTTCTCTGATAGTGAATCAGTCGAAGATTCTTCGCTTGAAACCATGGAAGAGCCTGATCCTGAGCCCTACTCTCCTCCAGTAGAGAATCCTGGGGAACCAAACAGCTCATCTTTCCCATATTAGAAAAGAGCTGATAACGGTTAAAAACTGGGGAGTATATGAATGATTTCCCTATGTAAAAGTGGGAGATGACCTTTTTCTAAGGCCATTTCCCACTTTTCATTTTCTAACAACTCATTGGACCAGACTACTCAATAAACCGAATTCTTCACCATCCTACTGCATATGCGGCGCGACGAGGATCCGCTCCAGCCATAAATGTTCCCAAATTGGTATTCTTCAAAATCGCTTGAATACTTCCCAATGAGTATGATGGAGCCAATTCAACATTATGCCCCAAGTCCTGTAAACCCTGTAAATGCTCTACTGAAATTCTGTCTTCAATTCTCACAGTGATTTCAGAACCAGCTCTATAAAAATTGGGTGCCGCGAATAGACTAAAGCGTGGAGCCTCTATAGCCTCTTGCACAGGCATTCCTAGATCGAGAACGTTAACTAGTACCTGAAATTGTGTTTGCCCGATCGTTTCGCCACCTGGAGTTCCTAGAGCCAGGACGAATTCACCATCCTTAAGTACAACAACTGGTGAATTATTTAGAATAGGAACCTGTCCTCCTCTGGCATAATTAACATGTCCAGCGTAAGGGGAAGTAGAACCTATGCGTGTTCCATTGTTAAAAGTGATACCAGTATTTCCAACCACAACTCCTGTCCCAAAAGAACCGCCATGCGTCGGTGTACATGCTACAATATTACCCTCTTTGTCCATGATAGAAAAACTGGTAGTACTCCCTGGATGACTGACCTCCCTATCTGAACCCATTTGCAAGTTTCTCCCTGCATTCCAAAATTCATTGGGAGCTTCATCATGACCATCAGGCTTGCCTGCCATCGGATACGTCATGCTCCTAGCTTCCGAAATCAGATCACTCCGAAGAGAAAGGTAGTTTTCATCCAGCATGCCCTCGATCGGAACAGAGAAGTGTTTGGGGTCGGCAACGTACTGGTAAATGTCAGATTTGGCCACTTGAATTGCTTCGATCATTAGATGAGTGAGAAGAGAACTCCCAGCTCCAAGTGCTTTTATATCAAACCTTTCGATGAGTTTCATCTGCATCAATACTTCCATTCCGCCCCGGGATGTCGGAGGAGAGGAATAAATGTCATACCCTCTGTATTTCACATGAAGAGGACTGCCCCATATGGGAGCAAACTGCTCAAAATCTTCCTTAGTAAATAATCCTCCCTCTTCCTCATAAAATCGAGTGAATTCATCTGCAATATCACCCCTATAAAATCGATCGAAAGCGGCATCTAGTGCCTCAGCACGACTCTTGCCCCCACTGAATGCCGTTTTTTCTGCTTCCATCAATTTTCGAAATGTGGATGCTAACTCTGGCATCCTGAAAATCTCTCCAACCTCAGGTATTTCATTTCCTGGTAGAAATATTTGAGCGCTGGAAGGATAGCTCCTGAACAAATCCTGTTGAGATGTTATAGCTTGGACTACTGAGGCTTCTATTGGATGACCATTTTCTGCGTATTCCACAGCCGGAATTAATACCTCGGATAAGCTCATGGTACCGTACTCTTTAAGCATTGATATCCAACCCCCCAACAAACCAGGGACCACACCAGCATAGATCCCTTTGTTGAGCTCTTCTGCTGCCCGTTCACTCGCCACCAAAGCTTTAGGAGCGGCACCTGTAGCGCTTAGAGAATGAACGTCTCCAGATGTTTTGTCGAAATAGGTAAGAAAGCCATTTCCTCCTGCACCCGACATCTGAGGTCGGACAACGTTTAGTGTCGCTAGCACTGCCACTGATGCATCTATTGCGTTACCACCAGCCATGAGGATTCGTAATCCTGCCATCGACGCCAAGGGATGGCCAGCTGTCACCAAACCATTGACTCCAGAAACTGCTGGACGGTGACTCGTCTTTCCTTCACTCATTTGTAATGGGTAAGCATTTTCTTGTGCCGTGATTAGATCAACGTTGGAGAACATCAGGTTCATATAGACAATAAAACCTACAAAAACTGTTCTAAGAATAAATAGACTCATTTTACATCCTGATTCAAATTTCTAAGTAATCTCATGATACAAAAGAAATAACATCTTTCTGGACTTCACGCTTCGATTAAGCTAGCAATCTAAACAAAGTAGCCACCTTGATATACTATTCTTAGTAAAGCAATCTAACCCTGAAACTTACTATGCTGGATTAAAGACCTTCTATGTATACCGTAAAAGAGATCTACTATACACTACAAGGGGAAGGCAGGCATACTGGACGCCCTGCAGTGTTTCTTCGATTTTCTGGATGCAACCTCTGGACTGGGCGGGAAAAAGACAGAAGTAAAGCTACCTGCCAGTTTTGTGACACAGACTTCGTGGGGGTAGATGGACCAGGAGGAGGCAAATACAAAGACCCTTTGTCATTATCAGAGGCTGTCGAGAAAACCTGGACGGACGCGGTTGAATTCGATCGAAATAGATACGTTGTTTGTACGGGAGGGGAACCACTTCTGCAGCTGGACTCTCCAGCCATTGAAGCACTTCACGAAAAAGGATTTAAAGTAGCAGTTGAGACGAATGGAACTATAAGCCTACCCAAGGGAATCGACTGGACTTGTGTCAGCCCAAAAGCAAATACAAAGCTCACTGTCAGAGCTGGGGAAGAGCTCAAATTTGTATTTCCCCAAAAGGATGCTAACCCGAGTCAGTTTGAAAATTTATCTTTCGACCACTTTTCATTACAACCTATGGATGGTCCTGATCTAGCGGCCAACACAGCTAAGGCAATCGCATACTCCCTGAGAAATCCCAGATGGACTCTGAGCATTCAAACCCATAAGATCCTCGGAATAGAATAGAAACTAGTTAAACTAACAGAGCCTTGACCTTTTACTTGATCTGATGGTATTTGTTTTCCAGATGGCCAAGAAACCTTAACGGAGATTCAAGACCAGTGAAACCTAGACGATTTATTGCTTACACAGCCCACACACTAAGATCATTTCTCTATCTTACACTTCTCTGGTCTTTCTTTACAACGAACAATGCCTCAGCACAATCAGACCAAGTGACCGTGATCAAGGCAGACAAAGTCATCATCGGTGACGGTACAACAATGAATTCCGTATCTCTAGTTGTCATCGGTGATAAAATTTCTGAAGTAGGACCTTCCGCATCAATAGAAATTCCTTCAGGTGCAAATGTCATAGATCTATCAAATCACACGTTACTACCAGGCCTTATGGACATGCACACGCACATCAACTCTTCGGACCATGACGGTGGAGACATGTCTGTCCTCCGTGAACATGGGGCACATGGAGCCATCTACGGTGTTGTAAATGCTGAAAAAACCTTACAGGCTGGATTTACCACCATCCGCAACGCTGGAGCACTTCACTACGCAGACGTAGCCCTGCGTGACCTGATAGCCCAAGGGATCGTTCCAGGTCCGCGCATGTATGTTGCTGCTGCATCCCTAGGAATTACTGGCGGACATTCTGACGTCAACGGGTGGAGTCCTTTAATAGACATCCCCGGCACTGGAATGGTAGTTGATGGACCTGATAATCTACGAATGGCTGTTAGAACTTTGGCAAAATTTGGGGCGGACCATATCAAGATTGTAGCAACTGGTGGAATCCTATCGTCGGGAGATGCCGTAGACCATCCCCAGTACAGCGATGAAGAACTCCGTGCCGTTGTTGAGGAAGCAGATAGACTAGGTCGCAAAGTCATCGCCCATGCTCATGGAGCGGAAGGACTAAAAGCAGCTGTCCGAGCTGGCGTTGCGTCTATAGAACACGGCAGCCTAGTAGATGATGAAGGTATCGAACTAATGAAGGAAAAGGGGGCTTTCATAGTCCCAACGCTTTTGATACTGGATGAAATCATCGAGTTTGGAGAAGAACGCGGTATCCCAGACTATTCCATCCAAAAAGCCATAGAGATGTCTGCTTTGAGAGAAACAGCACTGAGAAAAGCCTATCAAGAAGGAGTCCGTTTCGCATTCGGGACTGACGCTTCTGGCAATTTACACGGACGCAATGCACAAGAATTCAAAGTTATGATTGAAACTCTTGGAGCCACCCCGATGCAAGTCATTCAAAATGCCACCTCTGACGCAGCAGAACTACTCGGAATACTCGATCAGGTTGGCACTTTAGAGGCAGGAAAATGGGCCGACCTAATAGCTGTACCAGGAAATCCTTTGGATGATATAACCCTGCTTGAAACAGTGAGTTTTGTGATGAAAGCTGGAACAATACACAAACATATGGACAACTAGACTATGGCTATACTTAGAGTGCAACATATAGGAATGGTGGTCAAAGATCTCCACGCTTCATGTGCCCAATTCAGAAACGCCTTAGGTCTTGAAGCTATCGATTTTCGAGATGACCAAGGTCAGGGGATGCAATTAGATGCAAGGATACTACTAGGCAACGAATGTTGGTTGCACTTGGTCGAAAACTGGAATCCCGAATCCAGAGTGAATCAGTTTCTCCAAGAGAAAGGGGAAGGTCTCGAGCACATATCCCTAGAAACTGACGATATCGAAGGAGATGTTGAACACCTTAGAAAAATTGGTATCCCTATCTGGGAAGACACAATTTTTGACGCTAACGATGGATATGAAGCTTTTGTATTTCCAGACCAACTACCTGGACTGACCATCGAACTTATTCAGTCCCACGATCGCAGTTGGTTTTATCCGCCAGAGTCAGTCGACGCAGCTGTCAGTGAAACCCTTGAGATAACCAAACTCCAGCATATCGGATTATGCGTAAATAACCTAAACCAAGCCTGTGATCGCTTTGAGAAACTTTTCGGGCTTAAAGCACAGGATCTCAGGGATGACCAAGGTCAAGGCATGCAATTAGACGCCAGGATACTCCTCCCAAATCAATGCTGGCTGCATTTGGTCGAAAACTGGAATCCCGAATCCAGAGTGAATCGCTTTCTCCAAGAAAGAGGCGAAGGCATGGATCATATTGCTCTGCGAACCAAAGATATCCATCACGATATTGACCACTTGAGAGAGAATGGTATTCCTATTTTTGAGGATCGCATCCTAGACGCCAATGACGGATATGAAGCTTTTGTATATCCTGATGAACTTCCAGGCATGACAGCTGAACTCATCCAACCCCATGCTCATAGCTGGACCTATCCGGACTCGTAAGTTTATTCAAAAATATTCTCCTGAAACAGAAAGTCACAAAATGAGAACTACCACTGGAATTTTAAGACGAATTCAAGGAGTAGAATCAAGTTCTCGAAGCATCGTGTTGATCTCTAGAAACACCCTCATTTTATGTTTCGTGATCTTATCAGGGTGTGGAGATAGCCAAGATCCAATTAAACCTTCTCTCTCCAAAGATTTAATCCCATGTATAGAGGCTTCAGGTGTATGTTCTCAATCAGTTCAATTGGGGCTGCAATCATTCCTTCCGATATTGAGAACACACTCCTTAGACAGAGGGGACCCACAAGTTCAGACCGCCATCATCATAGTCCACGGAACGACAAGAAATCATTCTTCAAATTTCAAAACGATGATCTTAGCAGTCCAGCAGAAGGATCCATCCCTAAACGAAACAATTGTCATAGCACCTAAGTTTCAAATAGCAGAAGACAGTCCCACTGCTAACGAACCATTTTGGACCAACAGTGGATGGAAAAAAGGGCACCTCTCTGTCACCGACAGCAAACCTAGGCCACGGGTTAGTTCATACACCGCTATTGAGAAAATCATAGAGATCTTGAGCGTAAAGGCTAGATTTCCTGAATTAAGAGAAGTCATTGTGACTGGGCATTCGGCCGGGGGACAAGTTGCACACAGATTTGCTGCGGGCAGTCGGGCAGAAGAAATCTTTGAACATATCAACATCCGCTATATTGTGGCCAATCCCTCTACCTATCTATACCTCGGACCAGAGCGTCTTATCGATGGAAATTTTAGCTCACCGATACGCTCAGAATGCCCAGAATACGACTATTGGCATTATGGCCTGCAGGATCTTAACACTTACATGCGATCCATAAGTCGAGAAAAAATTAAAGACAACTTAGTCGCCAGGAACGTTACCATCCTGATCGGAGATCAAGACGTGGGCTCTTACCAGTTAGACGTGTCCTGTGGTGCCAACTTACAAGGCGAAACCCGATTTTCCAGAGGCCAGAACCTGATTAGTTACATGGATTCACTCTTCCCGGCCAACAACCACACTCAAAAGGTCGTTTCGGGCGTATCTCACTCAGGAAAAGGTATGTACACCTCACCCGAAGGAATATCTGTACTGTTCCCATCTTGATTATCTACTAATTTTGACCTACTCGAAATTTTTGCACCCTTCGTCCAGTAGAAGCTTCTCCAACATACAAATTACCTTCTGAATCTGCACTCATTCCATGGGGACGCAGGAATTGCCCTACCTGTCTTCCTCCCCTACCGAACTCACCTATAATTTCTAAAGTTTCTCTTTCCAAAATCCACACCTTGTGATTGGTACCATCAGCCATATAGAGCCACTTCTGTTCCTCATCAGGAGAGAGCGCGAATACGAAAGCAGACCCCGAGGCTAGTGTTCGAGGGGCAATGATCTTCTCCATTACAAATTCTCCATTTTGGCGAAATACCTGTATTCGATTACCTCTTCGATCGGCTACATAAATCAGGCCGTCGTTAGTCCCTAGGATGCCATGGACTGTAGAAAACTGACGGACAGGAGGACCTTCTGGATTTCGGTCGCCATAATCATACTCATCATCTGGAATTTCACCATAAGCTCCCCAATGCCTAAGATATTTCCCAGATTCTCCATCATACACCACTACTCGACGATTTCTATATCCATCGGCTATATAGGCCTCATTCGTTGCAGGATCAACCCAAATGCCCGCAGGTCCACCTAGTAGATGTTTGTCGTTACTTCCAGCATTTTGGTCATACTCTCCTAGAACCAAAACCACATCCCCTGAACGAGTAAATTTCATTACCCGATGGTGCCTATAACTCCCTACCCAAACAAAGTCGTTGTGATCTACAAAAATCCCATGGGGATTTCTTGGAAAGTCTTCTACATCTTGAGAAGAATCTCCCCAGGCCTGGACTACCTGACCGGCCTGATCAAATTCGATAACCACAGGGGCGGGAGCACAGCATGTGCCAATTGGAGGGTCCTGGACGGCTGATGTCTCCTCTGCCGTCAACGTCTCTGGAAGGTGGGTTATCCAAATATGCTCCTTCTGATCTACAAACACGCCTGTTACTGATCCTAAGATCCAATTGTTAGGCAACTCTAGTGGCCAAGTAGGATCCACAGAAAAGGATGGGACACTCCCATTTCCTGGGCTACTATTAGATTCATCTCCAGCTTCCGATCCACATCCTGTCTGTAAAATGAACAATAAAAAGCCCAAGCTAATCAAGTGTATTCGTTTCATCATTTAGTCTCCCGCTTGCTTCAAATATTTTGTGGTAAAGATTGCAAATCCTTTAGATTCACATTTCAGTCTAAACCACTGCTTCTCTGCCACACATTCTCCAGGATCGACACAATACAAAGATTCTTCCTATTCCTACTCCTTGCGACACAGTGTCTATTACATACACTGTGGTAACAACAAGATAGTTCTGCTGGCGATTTATGGAAATTCTACAAACAATTCACTAAAGAGTAACGGCGATGACTGTTGAACCAGGCAAGACTAGAATTGGATGGATTGGATTGGGTGTAATGGGACGCAGCATGTGTAAACACCTCATGGACCGTGGATTCAGCACAACTGTGTTTACACGGACCAAAGAGACAGCTAACGAACTTCTAGAGAAAGGAGCGGAGTGGCGAGATAACCCAATGGAAGTGGCAAAAAACAGTGACGTAATTTTCAGTATAGTCGCTTTCCCTAGTGATGTCCGAGAAGTTTTCCTAGGCGCTAATGGCCTACTTAAGGGGTGTGCCCCTGGAAATATCCTTGTAGACATGACTACGAGTGATCCTTCCCTGGCTAGGGAAATCTACCGACAAGCAACAAAGGTAGGAGTAGCTACTGTCGATGCTCCAGTGTCCGGGGGAGACGTAGGGGCCAGAGAAGGACGGCTGTCGATTATGGTAGGAGGCGAAGAATCTACTATCAAGATAATAAGACCCTGCTTTGAGGCTATGGGAACCACTATCGTCAACCAAGGAGGTCCTGGATCTGGTCAACACACTAAAATGGTAAATCAGATATTGATTGCATCTGGTATGATAGGCGTCTGCGAAGCTTTGCTTTATGCACACACATCTGGATTAGATCTAGAGACAGTCATGAAATCCGTGAGTTCCGGAGCAGCAGGAAGTTGGTCTCTGGATAACTACGGCCCTAGAATAATTAATAACGATTTCGAACCTGGTTTTTTTGTAGAACACTTCATCAAAGACATGGCCATTGCTCTCAATGAAGCCGCGCGAATGAACTTATCGTTGCCTGGCTTAGCGATGGCCCACCAACTATACAATGCGTTGAAAGCCCAAGGTGGAGGGCGAAATGGAACTCAAGCTCTTCAGTTAGCCTTGTCCCGTCTTTCTGCCATAGATTGGGAAAAAAGATAGTTCTATTGAATTCCGCAGTCATAGGAAAGTGCTTTTCAGAAAATTCGCTGATGGTAATGATAACCACCTGGGCTCACACATTCCCTAATCGTTTAAAACCTGAGTCAGTACTCCTTCCAGCCTTTCTACCGTGCGATCTATATTCGCTAATTTGTCCAGACCAAAAAGCCCTAGACGAAAAGTTTGAAAATCTTTGGGTTCATCACACATCAAGGGCACTCCCGCAGCTACCTGCATCCCTAGTTCGGAGAACTTTGCACCATTCTGTATACCAACATCATCTGTGTAGCTCACTACAACACTGGGAGCCTGAAAATCCACTTCAGCTACACTCTTGATATTGACTCCCTCAAGTAAATCCCGAACTCTTTTACCCAACTCTCCCTGCTTCTGCTTAGCTTCAGCAAAACCGAATGCCTCCGTTTCCTTCATTACTTTGTGGAACTGTCGCAGGGAATCCGTGGGCATAGTAGCATGATATGCATGTCCACCATTTTCATAGGCGTCCATGATCTCCTTCCATTTTTTTAAATCACCAGCAAAACTTGTACTGGTAGTTGACCCCAGTTTGTCGACAGCTCGGGAACCTAGCATAATTAAACCACTGCATGGGGAGCCACTCCAACCTTTCTGGGGTGCGGAAATCAGGACATCAACACCCGTTGCTTCCATATCAATCCATAAGGCTCCCGAAGCCACACAATCTAAGACGAAAAGGCCCCCAACTTCGTGTACAGCTTCTGCTACAGCACGGATATAGTCGTCTGGCAAAATAATACCCGCTGCCGTCTCCACATGGGGAGCAAACACGACCTCGGGTTTGTCCCGCTTGATACAGTTAATTACCTCATCGATCACTGGGGGCCTGAAGGGAGAATTATTCTTTTCAGATAGGCGGCTCGCCTTTAGAACAGTACTTTCTGATGGAATAGAACCCATTTCAAAAATTTGAGTCCAGCGATAACTAAACCATCCATTCCGGATTACCAGACAATTTTTGTCGGTTGCAAACTGCCTGGCCACAGCTTCCATACCAAATGTTCCACCACCTGGAACCAGAACCACTGATTGAGCCCCATAAACTTGCTTCAGAGTTCCAGAAATATCCCTCATGACCCCCTGAAAAGACTGGGACATGTGGTTCAGTGAGCGATCAGAGAATACTACCGAGTACTCTAAAAGTCCTCCTGGATCGATATCAAATCTTTCGTTTTCCATTTGGTTTCCATTTGGTTTATAGCCGTTGAAACAGTTGCTTGATGTAACCCTATCCATACGAGGTATATAAATCTAGTAGTGTTACTTCTCAATGTGGTAGTACCCCACTATACTGCTAACCAGAAAATCTGGGGCCAAGATCATTAAAATCTGGCCGACTAACTTGAGAGATATTAGTCATAAAGATGTGCACCTCTTGGAAAAGGTTGTATACATGTCAAATAACATGACTGGATTCAGAGAAATGAAGTGTCTGAACTTAACCTTCACGATAGCTTCTCTTCTGTTAGTTGCTTGCAATTCCATGGACAATCGAGAAGTCCAGCATGTCGACAGTGTCTCGAAAAGCAACCCTCCAAATTTCTCCCGGCATCAATTCGAAGTCTTCTCTGACGCTGGAGCACAAACCAACGCCTGGGGTGATTACGACTCAGACGGAGACCTCGACCTGTACGTTGGATTCCGTGGTAAAACTAACAGATTATATCAAAATAGCAGGGGTATTTTCACAGATGTAGCGCCTAGCGTTGGCTTGGCAGACGAAGAAGAGACACGAGCAGTAGCTTGGGGTGATTACGACTCAGACGGAGACCTCGACCTGTACGTTGGATTTACCGCTGATTCAACCAGTCACAACAAACTCTATGAAAACCAAGGCGGAGGAACATTCTTCATTGATAAATCATCACAACTGGGATTAGACAGATCTGGGACTACCCGTCAACCTTCGTTCATCGATTATGATGGCGATGGTGACTTAGACCTTTTCGTAGCTTTCCGGGATCAACTCAATCGGCTATACCAGAATGAACAAGGGAGTTTTACAGACGTGACAGAGATCTCCGGGATTGGAGATCCCAGACGTACAGTCGGAGCATCTTGGTTTGATGCGGATGGTGATGGTGACTTAGACCTTTTCGTAGCAAATCAGAACGGAGACCGAGACGGTCTATTCCTTAATCTAGGTGATGGTTCATTCGAAGACGTCGCCGAAGATTTAGGAATTGACCAGCCAGGAAGGACTGCGTCCCAAGGAAGCGTGGGAGTCGCCGTTGGAGACTACGATAACGATGGAGACTTAGATTTATTTGTTGCATCCTATGGACCAGATCTGATCTGGGAAAACCAAAATGATACGCTAGGTTTTATCAAACGATCAGCAGGCAAAGGCTTCGACGGAGATCACCATTCGGTTGCAGCTACCTTTGCAGATTACGACAATGATGGCTGGCTCGATCTGTATGTGGGTACTTTTATTAGCACTATAGCTGAAGAACCAGATTATCTATTCCGAAACGTGATTGGAGATTTCCAACTAGTGACCCCCAGCCTGATATTAGAAAAAGGGACGAGTCATGGAATTTCCTGGGCAGACTATGATAGAGACGGTGATCTTGACCTTGCAGTTGCCAATAACCATACCGATGGCACTCACGCTTTATATAGAAACGAACTTGGTGGTCCTAGCACTGGAAACTCTCTCCAAGTAGTCGTCCTGGACAGTAATGGAAACTGGACACGGGCTGGTGCGACTGTCACTCTATCTGCTTCTACTTGGGACAGTTCCATGGAAGGTCAGCCGAGTTACACCACATCAAGAATAGTCGATACTGGGGGAGGATACAGCTCACAGGGAGCAACTCCCGTTCACTTTGGCATTCCCAACGGGGTTGAATTGGTTAATCTGACCATCCAGTGGTATGAGGATGGCACGCAAACTCAAACTGTCTCCGATTTCGATTATAGTATCTACTCTGGCCAAGTTCTAGAAATACTTCTCGATCCAAGGCAGTCGCTATCAAGACAAGGTCAGGAGTACCCCTGTAAATGATCTCTTTAGACCGTTGGAGTTCATTTGCCTCTATGTTAGCTTCCCTAGCATCATTGGTTCTGGTTAATTTTGGCGTCTGGACTCGGTCCCAGAACCCCTAGATTCCTACTGACTCTTGCTAGACGAATAGACGTCTATGGAAATAGCGTGGATATAGATCTGGGGACTTCTTATACAAAAACAATAGTTAGAGCATCCGGCTGTTACGCTGGAAAAGTAGGCTGAACCAACTGTAATGGAAAATTCCCAAAACCTCAGGCAGACACCCATTGCTGACCGTGACCGTTCCTTAGTCCTTCTGGCAGTTTTGCTGGCATTGTTCCTGGCGGCCCTAGACCAAACAATCGTCTCCACAGCTTTGCCTAGAATCGTCACAGATTTGCAAGGAATCAAACGTTACGCTTGGGTGGCCACTGCATATTTGATCACCTCTACAGCCTTTGCACCGATTTATGGCAAACTGGCGGATACATACTCTCGTAAGAAAATAGGCACTAGTGCAGTACTATTGTTTCTGTTGGGATCTATACTGTGCGGCTTATCTGGCGAATTTGGCGACCTGCCCATTATCGGAGACGGTATGAATCAGCTAGTGCTTTTTAGGGGCATTCAGGGGGCCGGTGGTGGTGGTATTTTTGCCATGACCTTCATAATCATCGCTAGTCTATACCCTCCAGCAGAGCGGGGAAGGTATCAAGGATTCGTCGGTGCCGTCTGGGGAATAGCCTCCGTTCTCGGACCGCTGATGGGAGGGTTACTTACCGACCATGCAGGAAACTTTATTCCCGGTATTGAG
Organism: uncultured bacterium; assembly: GCA_963935005.1. GTDB lineage: Bacteria > Gemmatimonadota > Gemmatimonadetes > Longimicrobiales > Gaopeijiaceae. Next base: position 89,269 of record CAWWAX010000001.1, read on the forward strand.
GGTTGGCGTTGGGTCTTCTATGTCAATATCCCTTTTGGAGTAATTGCTCTGTGGTTTATGAAAAATCACATGCCCTCACTTAAACCTCCTGGAAAACCCACTCGGCCCGATTTCCTCACTGCTATATTACTAATCAGTGGATTGATCCCGCTGGTGCTAGCCCTACAAATTGATAAGCAAAAATATCCCTGGATCCCAAGCATGATTGCCCAAGAATCCAGTTCACCAGTATGGCACTCGTGGTTGACGTCAGCACTGATGGTTATCACCTTGCTTCTGTTAGCACTCTTCATCAAGCGTTCCCGACAATCGAAAAGTCCCGTCTTAGATTTTCGGCTCTTTGAAAACCGTGTTTTTCGAGCGGCAAACCTAGCATCATTCTTCTACGGTGCCAGCTTTATGTCTGTCGTTATATTCCTGCCACTCTTCCTCGTTAATGTACTAGAAGTGTCCGCGACAAGAGCTGGAATAGTCCTAATCCCATTTTCATTTGGGATCAGCTTGGCCGCGACCTTGTCTGGTCAACTGGTTTCAAGATATGGACACTACAGACTTCAGATTTTCTGTGGAGGCCTGATCTTCTTGTTCTCTTCACTGTTATTAGCTCAAATGGATAGCAATACCTCATATTTTGCAGTGATGTTCTACACTACACTCTGCGGAATCGGAGTGGGTCCTTCACTTCCATTACTGACCCTTGCTATCCAAAATGCAATTGACGTTCGTCTGATTGGACAAGCTACCAGTGCATCACAATTTTTCAGACAAATCGGTTCGGCCATGGGGGCTGCAGTGATGGGAACAGTCCTAGCAACCACATTAGGTATCTCATTTTCCACCTTGGAACTACCCGCCTCATTGGAAAATGAAAGAACTGAATCAATCCAGAACATCGCTGCCACGGGTGGTTCCGGACTCGGTGAACGAATAAGAGAAATCTACCTTAACCTGGGAAACGAACTAGAAGCGATACAATCCGACTCAGAAAGTCTTAGAAGGTTGAGTAGCCATCCAGACATGCCCGACGAATTCTCCGCTCAAATCCTGGAAATTAGAGACTCTCCTGGTGACAATCTGTCGTTTGTTGCAGAAAACCTGAGATCTTATGGAGTGAATGCGTCCATACAACTCGATAATAACATTAAGAACGGCTTTACAGCCGCTACAAGAAGAATCTATTCGCTGACTTTCATCATCTTGATACTAGCCAGCCTTGCAACCCTTAGAATTCCAGAGATTCCTCTTCGAAAAACACACGACAATGCGCAACATAACGAGACCTGAGCTGAGGACAACACACTTTACCTAAAAAGCTCAATGGGCAATAGCTAAAGAGCTGACCTAGAACTAAGAACGGTTTTTTTCAGGATATACCGGCAAGGCACCTGAACGAGTCTTCCGTTTAAAGAATGGTTTTAGTACGTACCGATGTGCTAGTATCGCCCAAGTACAAAGGAGTCCCAGTCCTAAATGTGACCAAGAAAGAACCTCCAGTGAGAGTTCATTAATGACTATCTGAATCAAATAACCAGTTAACACTAGAGGGAAAAAAGTAAAGGTCGCCCACACACCACTCTTTCTCCCTGTTGGGAGATTGGACTTCAAGCTTCTCCAAATGTGGTTAGTTGCAATCAGACCTACTGCAAAAAGCATTGCTGGTGCAAATATTATATGCACTTTCAGAGCCCACGGTTCCAAGGGATGATTGATAATCGCCCAAGGATCATCCGTTGTCATAAACCTCTTCATATATATGTAAATGACACCGCTGACAGCGGTGACGATAGTGCTGATATACAAAAACCAACGGTGAAATTGAGTCAACGTTTAAGATTTTATAAAGGATCGATCACAGCATGCAAAGCCATGACCCTACGGACAGCTGCAGTAACAGCTCTCGCCGTTAAAGTTGCACCAGTTATGGTGGCGATATCGCCCTTTTGTGACAAGTCTCGATCTAGTTTTCGATTTTCAAATTGAGCCATCCATCGTCCAGGAGCACGGTAATTGGGAGGTTCCTGAAATCGCATTGTCTCAACACGTATGACACGATCTTCAGTATCGACCGCCACCATAATCACTTCCTGCAGTGTCCGAACCCTATGAGCATCGAAATAGGCTATCCCAACTGGATTCCCATCCGTATGTGCTATGTAAGGTATGACTAGATTGTTGTCTATAGGAATATTTTCACCAGCCAATTTTCTCGCCTCTTCCTTCTGTTCGTCATTAAGGAAAAAGGTCTTTCTCTCAACTACTGACCCCGGGAATGCCAGCTGAACACCTTCGGTGATAGTTAAGGTTTGGGCAGATGAAAACTGGGTAGCAGTGAGAATACTCACCGCTACCCAGAAGAAAGCTCGTTGGAGAACTAGTACAGCCATCCTACAACGAAATTGATTTGGTTAATCCCCGAATTAGTACCAGTTTCATGCATCTGATAGTCACCCTTGAAGACCACTTGGGTTGCTGGCTTCCAAGCAAATCCAATCGAGGTGGCTGTCAGGTCTTTACTAGCACTGGCGCTGTATCCAGAAGCAACCGCCTTATGCGTATTAACCCTCTCGTATCGCACGTAAGGAATGAATGCTGACTCTGTATCCTGCTTGGTTCTTAGTAGGTCATAGCCCGCTTGAACAAACCAGCCACCCATTGCTTCACCGATTCCAGCTGAGCCCGTAAAACTATTAAGCTGGTTCAATTGGGCCACATCGCCCACGGAAGCATGTGCCCAAAGAGCTCTAAGATCAAATCCATTGACTTTATAATCCATATGGAGATCCCAAATAGTTACGCGTCCTCCCACCTCAGAACCATTCAATTCTGCTCCCTGTCCTGTATTTCCAGTGTACATAGAGGCTCCTAACAATAACCCTGGAGTACCAATATAATCCCAGCGAGCAGCGATGCCAAAGTTTTCAGCCTTTGCTTTCGCGCCTTTTTGGCGACCCCCACGAAGACCACTCGAGCTAAATTTAACTCCATTGAGTGAGTTCATCGTATATACACGCCACGAAGTTGTTTCTGTTTCTCCGAACAATCCGATCCCGTTCTCTCTCCAGGTAGTCGGTATGATCTTATTTTCAGTCAAAGGTCTTTCCGTACCCAAAAATATCGGAGGTTCGTGAAGTTCGTTTGTTAGACCCAAAGGTGCCAGCAACATACCCGCACGCATACCCACATTGTCCGTAAGCATGTAGTCTACGTAAGCAAACTCCAAGTAGATTTCTTTCGCATGTTCAACTTCGATTTCCGAGTTGAACAACAAACGATCATTGAACTTGTATCCAGTATAAAGAATAGCTCTTAATGCATCAAACTGATCGGTTTTTCCCGAGGCTGATCCATCTTGCTTCTTCCCTGCGTAGTTCTCGTAGAGAAACTCTCCATATCCTCCAATCGATAAACCGCTCTCGATTTTATATACCCTAGAAGCCGCTGGTCCAAATCCTCTTTCGCCAGAATCCATGTCGACAACGACGTCTCCTAAATCCATTCTTTCTAGCTCTCGAGCGAGAGCTTCAACATTTCGTTCTAGCTCTGCAATACGAGCTGAGTCCGCTTGTTGTGCAGCTACTTCTGGGGTCGGAACTACCGACACCAGAAACATGCACAGCGCAGGAACGATCAATGATGTCCTACTATTTGTGGTCACCCTATCTCTCCTTTAATGAGTGTTGTGGTACTGTGAAAAAGTTTTGAAAAGAAGTTGTCCACTTACTGGACAGTTGTCCGTGGTTATCACGAATAAATAGAGCGGCTATGTTTCCCTGTTTACTAGCCCACTCGAAGCCTTCATCTGGACCCATTACCAATAATGCTGTGGCGAGAGCATCGGCTTCCATGGGATCATTAGAAATGACCGACACACTGCCCCAAGGATCAACTGGAAAGCCCGAATGCGGGTCGAGAATATGTCCGAATGATTCATTCTCGATCTCTATGAATCGTTCAGACAAACCGGAAGTAGCAATTGATTGATTTGTCAGCCTTACACTGAACACCGATCCAGTTCGATCACTGGGATGGGCGACTTGAATAATTCGACCAGATCCTGCAGTCGGGTTTCTAGAATAGACCAAAACTTGCCCGCCAAAATTAATTTCAGCATAACTGACAGATGTGCCCAGTAACGGAATAAGGCTAGCAAGTGCAGCTCCTTTACCGAATGCTCCGGTTTCTATCCAGGAAGTACTGAATTTTTTTGTAGCGGTATGATGCACAACATCTAGATCAAAAGCATCCAATTGTGCGTGGCGTGTTGCTGTCTCAAGTTCCCGGCTGTTCGGCACCCGGCCTTCGCCTCTCAGGTCCCATACCTTCATCAATGATCCCATGAAAGGACTAAATGAACCCTTCGTTTCTTTCGATATTTCTTCCGCCCTGACGAGCAATGTGAACAATTCTCGAGACAGAGGTATCCTCTCGCCGACAGGAGATGTATTGAGCAAGCTTAACTCTGAATCCGACCGCCATGTACTGACGATACTTTCAACTCTTTCCAGTTCACGGATTGCTCTTTCAGATGCTTGTATAGCGAATTCTCGTGAATCCGCTTCAATGATTACACCAACAGATGTACCCATTACCCAAGCCTCTCTCTCGACTCGTACCGTCAGGTTTTCTTGTTGGCCTGCTATTGGATTTAGTAGGTATAGTAGGAAGGAAGCTAAGTAAAACATTTCAATTGTTCTGAGCCACGAACTCTGTTTTAAATGGGATTGAGAATCATTCTCATATAAGTTACAACAGAATTTACTAGAATCACTTGAGAGGTCAATAGGGGGTACTGATGTCCTAAGCCTTAGAATTTTCGGAAAAGGATTTTTGATAATTCGTCCGACAAACTCCTTTGCCTATCCTTAAATCATTTTAGCGACAGGGGTAAGATTACCCATGAAAACATCTCAGTAGATGTTTTCATAAAAGATCAGCTTATGGGCACTCTTGGAATTTTTTCATCCCTCATGGCTGCATGATACAGGAATACAGCCAATACAATCGCATTCTCCCTTAGATCTTCTTCGGATACCCTTTCGTAAAAATCCATGTTGGTGTGATGTGTCCGGACATCATAATCACGATAATCCTGCAGTGTGTTAAAACCCGGCAACCCAGCACGACTGAAAGACAGATGGTCGGTACTCCCTATATTCTCTATGACATTTTTTCGGGCTCCGATATCTGTCAGTGGTTCCAGCCAAGCATCAAAGATTTCTTTTGCTGAAGAGTTCTCTTGCATATACCATCCATAGATAGCACCTGTGCCGGGATCATGATTGAAGTAAACGGAAAAATTATCACGGTTTCTGGTGTTATCCGGACCGTAATGTTTCTCCACATATTGTCTGGAACCGTGCAATCCCTGCTCTTCCGAACCCCAAAGAGCCATTCTTATTGTTCGCCTTGGAGCAATACCCAGCTCTTTTAGAATTCTCATGGCCTCCATCGTCGCCGCAGTCGCATCAGCATTGTCGGTCGCACCAGTAGCTGAATGCCAAGAATCCAAATGTGCTCCCACCATCACTATCTCTTCACCAATTTCTGGGTCTGTTCCCTTTATTTCTCCCAAAACGTTATAGCCATTCGTGTCCTCTTCGTGGAATTCTGCTTTGACGCTAACTTTGAGTTCTACAGGCTCCCCAGACTCCAAGAGTCTCACCAACATATTGTAGTGTTCCGACGCTGTTATAACTGTAGAAACTGCAGTTTCCGGGTTGTCACGACCCAAAACGAACATCGTCCCATGTTCGCCTTGGCTGGGCCTAAGAACTGCACCAACTCCAGCATCATGCAAAAGTTGCGCAAGAGTTGCACGATCTGCTGGCATCTCAGTAGGAAGGAAGCGAGGAGCACCAATACGAACTGATTCCTCTGAGTCAGCAGGCTGCAGTCGATCTTCTTTAATAAACTCTGACTGTGGTTTGGCTACCAAAACTATCTTTCCTCTAAGATCTCCCGCACGATCAGCAATCTCTTTGGCTGTCCAATCTCCGATATAAATGGGTGCTCCCTGCAGGACACCCACTGTACTCGGTGTCCAAGCTTCAGGGAACCCGATAATTGGAAAATACCGTGGTCCAATCATCTCAAGGGTCAAACCTTCTAGAGTCCAGCCTCTTCCGTATTCCCAGCTTTCCAAGTGAACTTCCTCTAGTCCCCATTTTTCCAGATTTTCCATAGACCAATCAGCGGCCCTCTTATAGGCTGGTGTTGCTGAAAGCCTAGGTCCAATGACGTTGGTTAAATAACCAAAATGTTTCATAACCTGAGATCGTTCGGTGCCTTCCTGTATGATCCGTTCAACAACTTCTAAATCGACAGGTTCTTGTGCATCGACTGTTCCAAAAGCAATTGACAAAAAGAGGAGCATAGAAATGCTATACTTCATAGTTTTCTCCACAGTAGGTATGAAAAATGATCCAAACATTTCACCAAACATTCTTCTAATTATACGAGGGTCTTGCACCACCTCGAAACATCCAAAGTGTATAACTGTCGGACAACTCCTTCGTGAACCGAATCAATACATATCAATTTCCCCTCCCGGTCCCAGCGAGGATGTAAATCACAGCGAGCATCTTTGGTAAGGCTGGGATCTGCAAAAAAATCTCCCAAGTGGATCACTTCTTCCGTCTCCATGTCAAACAGTAAAAGACTCCGCTTGAAGTCATCGGGATCTGGATAAGTATCTGTAAGTAACCACTTCTTATCTGGGCTACATGTAAAGTGTCCATTCTCCCGTAGGATATGCCCCCCTATTTCTTCAACATCGTCAGATCTGTCGAAATAACGGTGATACCGACTCCGACCGTTCCGGGTTGACCAAGCCAAGATCTGATTATCATCCAACCAAACAGGATGCGAAATCTGATTCACATTTTTTTCATACTCATAGGTCCAAACTTCATCCGTCTGTCCTACTAGCAGTGGATATTCACTCGACTGAAGAACCTTAACATCAGAACCATCAGGGCTAATAGTCATTAACCGATGGAACCACTGATTTTCATCAGCTACACACTCGGACCACCGATGCAGAAATAAAATGCGGGTCCCAATCGGATTTACCGCAGCATGCGAAAACCAATGGGTCGCCTTCGACATAGAATCTTCAGTGGAAAAATCAGAAGCGTCCCTGTAGCTAAAGATGAGCATCTCTTTTCTTGTTTCCAGATCGACATAGAAAAGCCCATCGTTATCCGGACAGCCGTCCAAATTATAATCCACGGGATGACTGGAGTAACCGATTGCAGGATGCGTAACTGCAAGCCGGTCATAGTTATATGAAACTATGAAATCACCCTGCGGAGAGGCTGCTGCCAGTGGCCTTCCATACAATGTCTCTTCATTCCTATCGATATCAAACATTATCGTTCCGTACCCCTCAGGTATCGCCCTATTAAAAAGAATTTTTTTCCCGGAACGATTCTCAAGCCATTGAAGCATTGACCCTTGTTGCCAATTCCAGCTGTTTGTGGTCGTCAGAGGAATGAAGCTATTCCTTCTCTCCATATCGCAATATCCTACCGCAGCTAAGGTGTCCCCAGTCGGAAGGTCCATTCCGGAAATTCTATGGAACAACAAATGATTATTTGATTGATCCCAAGGACATTTGTCGTAGTAACCAAAAAAACAATGCGAAGAACCGTCCGAAACCATCCTAACATCGGGTACGTTGAGTTCCTTACTACTCATCTTACTCCAGTCAAACCTTCACTCAGAATTCTGAGAAGATCTCTTGCTTCTGGATCATGTGCCTGGTCATGCGCCCTTCCTACTTCCATACCCCTGAAATATTGTCCAGGTACGACATCTCCCGACCGGATAAGCTGCATCACTGCGTCGGCGCCTTCGTTCACACTGGTTCTAGGCTGCACTCCAGCCCTTCGGACCATTTCTGTGTCCATATAGGTAGCAGGATGCAGTGAAACAGGGATGACTTCCGTACCCTGAAGTTCTTCTGCCAAATCAAGCGTGAATAATATCTGTGCTAGCTTGCTCTGTGCATAAGCTCGGCCACCTGAAAAATTATTTTCTATCATTACATCATCGAAATCAATCGCAGTCTGGGCAGCAGAAGAGACATTCACAATACGGGACGGCTGACTATCAAGAATTAGTGGCATCAGCATCTTTGTGAGAAGAAATCCAGCCAAGTAATTCACCTGAAAACGTAATTCATGACCGTCCTCAGAAATCATTCGCTGATCTGGAGCGGAGCCAAAACCTGCATTATTGACTAACACATCCAAGCGACTATAGTCCGTCAAGATTCGTTCTCCTAATGCCCTTATTTGTTCAAGAGAGGAGAAGTCGGCCCTATAGAATCGGGCACTACCAGAACCTTCCGCAATGATTTGCTCCACCAGCTCATTTCCTCTTTCAGAATTCCGGCCATGAACAATCACGTGCGCCCCTTGAGATCCGAGCCTCCGAGCCACTTCCCTACCCAGGCCCCCAGTAGAACCCGTGACCAAGATTACTTCTTGACCAGGTTGTGGTGGTGGACCGATTTTTTCCAGACTATAGTCCCCCAAATAATAGGGAACTGCCAAACTCGGAGTGGCAATAAGGATTAAAGACAAGAAGCCAATCAGAACAAACCTATACTTGACTACGCCAGGCAACTGCATTCTCCGCCTCCTTATAAGGTGGTTACAGGAAGATCATAAGAATCATTGGAATATTCAGCAATGAAAGCAAAATAAGCTGTAATCATTCGCTCGTTTTATTTATAAAAACGCTTTATAGAGATGACGGGAGACTAACCTGGCCATAATATGGTATGGATGCAGTAAAACTCTAGGACTGAAAAACTAGCATCCCAGTCCAAATGGACCCAGAAGAGGAACCTATGACTATAAGGGAACTAAAGAACTTGAATACCAATAACACCAGTGTGATCTCATTGCTTTTGGTAATTATCTTTACTGGTTGCGAGTCCGTTTCCTCTGACTTTCAAGAATTAGCAGAGAGTCATCTGCCTCAAATAGAAGGTGAAATCAACATTCCTGGACTTCGTTCTGAAGTAGAAATTATTAGGGATTCCTGGGGAGTACCCCACATTTATGCTGATAATATGGATGACTTATTCTTCGCCCAAGGTTTTGTTCAGGCACAAGACAGACTCTGGCAAATGGATATGTATCGCAGGGCTGGTGAAGGACGACTATCAGAAATATTGGGTGGACAATGGCTGGAACATGATCGCAGTGCAAGATTACTTAAATATAGGGGCCCATGGACAGAAGAAGAATTCAGTAGCTACCATCCCGAGGGATACCGTATCCTGACCGCCTTCTCCTCTGGAGTGAACGCCTACATAGACCATGCCACCTCATCGGGAGAATTACCTGTTGAATTCACTTTGACAGGTATTGAACCGGAACCATGGACAGCTGAAACTCCACTCTTGAGAATCGCAACAGCGATGCCCACTCGAGATGGCATGAGGGAAATCTCCCTCGCTCAAAGTGTATTGGACCTGGGTCCAGCAGAAGCAAACCGACAAGCTCGGCCGACTCCTTTTAGAGACTTGGTCGTCCCGAGAGGGCTGAACCTTCCAGTCATCAACCAAGACATCGCAAATGGACTAAGAGGATTCCGTGGTACAATAGTAAGACCGAATGTGATCGAACCTTACAACTCTTGGGATAATAGACAGGCGTCAGTAAATCTGGGCCCCTTCGAGCATTCTCCCGGAAGTAACAACTGGGTGATCAGCGGCGACCTCACAGCTTCGGGAAAAGTTATTCTGGCGAATGACCCGCACCGTGGTGTCACAAATCCTTCTCTGCGCTATATGGTTCATCTGGATGCTCCAGGATGGACAGCTATCGGCTCTACAGAACCTGTGCTGCCCGGTGTAGCTATCGGACACAATGGAAGGATTGGATGGGGATTAACTATTGTGGGAACAGATCAATCAGATGTATACCAAGAAACAGTGAACCCAGAAAACCCGAATGAAGTTTTATGGAACCGAGAATATGAATCGATACGGGTAGAAACGGACACCATCTACGTGAAAGGTGAAGAGCCACAACTGGTTGACCTAAGGTTCACACGGCACGGACCTATCTTCTTTGAAGACCAAGAAAATGATTTGGTTTATTCACTGCGTTCTACCATGCACGAACCTGGTACGACTGGCTACTTGCCGGCTCTGCGACTAAATGAGGCTAATGATTGCTCTGAATTCCTTGAAGCCATGAATTATTGGATGGCACCTACTGAAAACATGATCTGCGGTGACATTCAAGGGAATATAGCCTGGCAAGCTGCCGCCTTATCCCCAAAAAGAGATGGCTGGCACGGTAGATTACCAGTTCCTGGAACGGGCGAATATGAATGGGATGGTTTCCGGAATGATCTACCTACAGAGTTCAATCCCTCTCGGGGCTGGATAGGAACCGCCAACCATGACATCCATCCGCCTAACTATGACCCTCCTCTTTTCTTCAAAACGGCTCCTGCACTCACTCCTCGAATCTTGAGAGTGCAAGACGTCTTAAATAACGGGAGTCAATTCACAATCCAAGATTCCAAAGACCTTCAACACGACGCCTACTCTTCCTCTTCCTTTGCATCTCTTGAGTTACTGAGAGGCTGGGTTGCAAGTGACCCAGAAGTAGAAGCCTTTCGCCAAGAAGTAGAGTCTTGGGACGGAATATATGGACGGGATAGTCGGCCAGCTGCAATTTTCAGCCATCTACAAGGACTTCTCCAGGACGAGCCGATCACAGAAGACGTCTTTATCCAAGCTCTCAACAGTATCCAGCAAGAACAAGGTGAAGACTCTGATCAGTGGAGATGGGGTAGAATCCAAAGAAGTGAATTCCCCCACGATCTGATATCTGCATATGATATCGAACCCGTCGAAAGGCGGGGAGGAGCGGGAACTGTAGCTGCTACCGGTGCAACTTTTAGAGAAATAATAGACTTCTCTGACCTGGACGGCTCACAGGCTACGATCAGCCCAGGACAGTCTGGTCGACCCGGAAGTCCATTCTATGATAACCTGGCTGAAAGCTGGGGTAACCAAGAATACTTCCCTCTTTCCTTTAGTAGAGAAGCGGTAGAACGAAATGGCCAGTATACCTTGACCCTAAAACCGATGTAGGGAAACAAAAAAGAATTGAGCTTGGATACACCTGTCGACCGAAGTGGCGGAAATACGCCTTAGGCCCTTCTCCCCTAGGCCCTCTTGGTCTCTCTCATGGTATTAGACAACTTCCCAAGGTTACCGATCTCTACTGCATAACTATCACCTTCGGTCATCCATGCCTTATCTTCCCTGCCCATGATGACTCCAGGAGGAGTTCCAGTGATAACGACATCACCTGGGTCGAGAGTTATGTACTGACTGATATAGCTGATGATCTCTGCGACCGTAAAAATCATGTCTGAGGTATTGCTGTCCTGACGAATCTCTCCATTCAGCCAACCCCGGATAGAAAGATCTTGAGGATCTGGAACTTCATCACTAGTCACCAGATAAGGCCCTATTGGCAAGAATCCGTCCAAGGCTTTCCCAAGCAACCACTGTCCCGATCGGAACTGTAGTTCGCGCTCACTGATGTCATTAGAAGTGCAGTAGCCGAAAACTTTATCTAAAGCATTCTCGACGGAAACTCTTTGTGTCTTTTCTCCCATGACAAAAGCCAGCTCTGCCTCGTAGTCAACTCTAACCAGGCCGGTGATATCTATATCCTGACCCGGGGCAGCTATGGAGTTATTAAACTTGTTAAATAGTACCGGCTCATTTGGAATATCCATACCTGCTTCAGCAGCGTGTTCTCGATAATTCAAACCCACACAAATAACCTTATGAGGGTTGATTACGGCTGGACCGAATTCCACATCCTCCTCGTTATGGCAACATCCAGGACTCTCCAAGGCTTTCTCTATTAGTCTCTTCCACTCAGAAAGATCGCCAACACCACCCTTTACCAAAGCATCATAGGTACATGGAATTTCCACACCTATCCGACTAGAAGCTGCCTGTACATCAACAACTTGTTCATCCGATTTCAATCCGAGTTTGAAATCACCATCTTTCTTAAAGGTCAGGAATCTCATGCGTCAAATCACCTTTTCATAATTATCAAAAACCCTGGTCACCCTAGGATCTATAGAACCCATATCCGAACAGCCTGTAAAGGAATAACTACAATTTTACATTTTTCATATCAACAAGGATAACTTATGTCTCCCCTTTGACCACAGAGTGATATCTCTTCTGTGGCGGATTAACTTGCCGTCCCTTATGGTTTCACATCTATCCTCACAGACATCTCAAAAACTCACAGCAAACACATGAACCCAGAAAAACTCAAAGATCGACTGGTTGCAAATATCTATTCTGCAGGTATACCTGCCAGTGCAAATGACATTGAACGAGTCATTTCTCAGGAATGTCTGGAGCGAGTCGCTTCCCTACATAAACTGTCTAAAACCGTGGAGAATTCCACAAATCCCGACTACTTGGCAGACTGGGATCTCCTTCAACCGTTAAACAAATCGACTGCGCATGAGAATGGAGCACATTTCGCATTACAAGAGACCTCCTCAGATGAACCTCTAACTATCAGCCAACTCAGCCGTCGAATAAAAGGCCGGCAGATCTCTCCCGTTGAGTTGACAAAACAAACCTTAAATCGAATCAGTGAGAAAGACCCTCAACTCAATGCATTCCAAAGTGTTCTCACAGACCAAGCATTACGGGCTGCTGAACAAGCAGAAACGGAAATAAGTGCTGGGCGGTACCGCGGTCCTTTGCATGGAATTCCTGTAGCCATCAAAGATCTTATAGCCATGACAGGGACTATTAGGACATCTGGCTCAATACTAAACAACCAGATCAGCAACTTTAATGCGGGTGCCGTAGACCGCCTTCTCAAAGCGGGTGCCATCATCGTTGGCAAAACACGTCTTTCTGAATTTGCCTATTGGCCAGGTTCAAGTAATCCCCACTACGGTCCGACCAGTAATCCGCATAATTTGGATTATGATGCTGGTGGGTCCAGCAGTGGATCGGGTGCGGCAGTGGCCGCTGGCATCGTCTGTGCGGCACTAGGGTCCGACACTGGTGGATCCATCAGAATCCCAGCCACACTCTGTGGACTAGTGGGATTGAAAGCAACATTCGGACGAGTGAGTCTATCAGGCTGTACACCACTTGCTTGGTCACTTGACCATCTCGGACCCCTAACAGCCAACGTGGAAGATTCGGCTCTCTTGTTGAGTGTACTAGCTGGCCATGATCCTCTGGATTCGAGAACTAGAAAAAATAGTGAATTTACTGTACCTGCAGACTTGAACGCAGGAATTAATGGTCTACGGATCGGTATATTGAGAGAAGACGGGTTTTCACAACCCGTAAATGATGGTGAAATACTTGATTCTTGGAACACGACGCTGACTCTCTTGGAAAATGCTGGTGCTGACCTAGTAGAGATCGACCTTGAAGACATCTCTACACTCTGGCTGACCAGTAACGCTATCCTAGCTGTTGAAGCAGCCACATTTCACACGCCTAATCTTATCGAACACTATCAGGACTATGGAAGCTTCTGTAAAGATCGTTTGCTCGCAGCTTTCGCGTTCAGTGGAGAGGATTTCTTACAAGCACAGAAAATACGTCGAGTCATTCGGAATAAATGGGACCAACTATTGCAAAACTTCGACTTAATCTTAACCCATTCTCAACCAGACGGGACTCCTCTGATCGGGGAACCTTCCTCCACACGACTCATGAACTCTTTCAACATTTTAGGATGGCCAGCCATCAGTGTCCCTATAGGTAAAAATCGGGAAGGCCTCCCACTTGGTATTCAGCTCGTTGCTAAGCCTTGGAAAGAAGGATTACTATTGCGAGCGGCCCAAACAATTGAGTCTTCCCAATGACTATCGTTACTATTTATAACCGTAGAAATCTACTTGAACCAATTGATTAATAGGAGACCATACATGCGACATTCTACCAAAGCATTCAGTTTGAAGTTCATCACAATCGGTATTCTAGTCGCTTGTCAGACACCTTTAATCGGGCAAGAATTTGCTCGCGATCAGGTAATTGACTACATGGAACAACTAAGAGTTGACCATGACCTTCCAGGAATATCGGTAGCTGTAGCCGTCGATGGGAAAATCGTTTTTTCCGAAGGCGTTGGTTACGCTGAATTGGACAATCGCACTCCGGCCACTGGACGCACGGTTCACAACATCGGCTCCGTCTCTAAAGTCTTCGCGGTCGTCGGACTCATGCAACTGGTAGAAGCGGGATCGATCGATCTCGATGCTACCCTCCAACAATATATGTCCTATTATCCAGAACAGCCTTCTCCGATAACTATTCGTCATATTCTAACCCATACCTCTGGAATTCGACATTACAGAAGTGGTGAATTCGGACCCTACGGACTATTAAGATTTCGACATTATGACAGCTTTGAAGAAGCCACTCGTTTATGGCGTGACGACCCTTTGGTTTATGACCCAGGCACCGCATGGATGTATTCATCCCACGCTCACAATTTACAGCATGGTATTGTCGAATCTGTGACCAATGAGAAGTATGAAGAATATCTCAAATACAACGTTTTTGAACCTGCAGGAATGATGGCAACCCAGTTCGATGTCCCAGCCCGAGTAGTGAATAACAGAGGGAAAGGCTATGTCCGTGACGAAAATGGACAATTCATTAATGCTCCAAACGAAGATCCAAGCTATAAGTACGCTGGTGGAGGAATACTATCCAATGTCGAGGATATGGTTCGCTTAGCTCTAGCAATTAACAACGGAATTTTGCTAGAGCCCTCCACGGTGTCAGAAATGCACAGACCACAAATTGACCCTTCTATCAAAGAATACGGATCTGACACACCTCTGGGTCACGAACAGGGCTTGGCATGGTTCATTCGTACAGACCAGGCTGGTCGCCGCTATCCAAACCACACTGGAACAGTGAAAGGGACCCGTTCTTTTATTGCTAATTTTGCCAAGCAAGGAGTGGTAGTCGCATTACAAGTCAACAGTCTACCTTTCGATTCTGCTCGATACGGTGAAGCAATCGCGCAAATGTTCTTGGGAAACAGATAGATCAAGTAAGCTTTGTTTGCGCAACAGAGAGAGGAATCAATCTATCCTCTCTGGCTCCATAACACGCTCCACCACTTCATCTCCGACCCGACTCACATAATAGACTTTGGCATCAGCTCGAGTAGATACCACTCGTCTTACCTCATTATCTTCAAAGTAAATTCCCGCATCATTGTCACAAGCATACCCAGGCATCAATTCGCCCGACTTGATGAGCCTCTCATAAAGAGGCCTGCGAGCCGCTTCGGCATCGTAATGAGGCGAATGACTTCCTTTGAGAAAACCCAGACATTCAATTTTTGTGACTTCTTTAGGCCTGGAATCAGTTGTTCCTTCTTCGAACCAACACAAAGAACCAGCACTAGCTCCTCCTAAGACAATTCCTCTGTCCCAAGCCTCTTTTAAAATCACATCGATCCCCTGAACCTTCCAAATCGCCTGTTGGTTGAGAGTGTTTCCTCCAGAAACCACTATCCCATCCATCGAGAGTAGGACATCTTCAAAACTTTGATCCATTCTATAACTACTTATAAAACTCTCTTGGACGAACGGGACAACGTTCAGATTAGCACAATTCTGAAACCAGCTGATGATTCCTGATGGACGGTCGGCAGACGCTGTAGGTAAGTAGCAAAGTCGTGGCCTTTCCTTGCCAGTAAGTTCAGCCATGTAACGAATAAAAGCTTCCCTGAAGCCACCACCAGCGATAAGGATTTTCCTTCCTGCAGCTGCAGTCATCACCGGGTTGGCATCCCGAGAAACCAAATCTTCTGAGTTTAACGCGATAGAACTCAAAGCCGAAGAAACAATAAATTTCCTTCTCTTCATGATAACCTTCCTTGATCTGAAGCCCGCCCTGCCACGAGAAAACCGCCTGCGATAATCCTACCTCATCTAAAGAGATTAAGAAACGACAACAGTAACAACCCTAGCCGTATCTGCCTTCTATATAGTCTGCCGTCCGCTGATGAATCGGATTCAGAAACAAATCTTCAGTATTTTGTTTCTCTACCAAGTCCCCAAGTAACATGAAAGCAGATTCCGTACTCGCACGCCTAGCCTGAGCCATATTATGGGTGACTATCAGAATCGTATACTCTCCAGCTAAGGTCCAAATCATCTCCTCTAGAGCTTCTGTAGCCTTTGGATCCAATGCAGAAGTAGGCTCGTCCATTAGGATGACGGACGGCTTGAGTGGAATGAGGCGAGCTATGCAAAGTTTCTGCTGGGCCTCAAGAGAAAGTCCAATAGCTTGTCCATCTAACCGATCTTTCACATCATCCCACAATAGCACCGTTCTAAGTGAATCCTCTAGGATCTTCTCCTCTTCCCCCTTAGAGAGGTTCTTGCTTGACCCATGAATCCTATGGGCGAATAGGACATTGTCTCGAATAGACAGAGGTAGAGGATTGGGGCGCTGGAATACCATGCCCACCCGTTTCCTTAACTGTGACAAATCTACACTTTCATCTAAAACGTCATGGTCTAGGATACGGATAGACCCTGAAATTCGCGTATAAGACCCTAATCGTTCGTTGATTCGGTTGATCGACCTGAGCAAGGTTGACTTTCCACATCCTGACGGACCTATAAGAGAAGTTACGGAGCCCTTCTTTACTTCCAAATCGACGTCAAAAAGAGCCTGGAAGTCCCCATACCAAAAACTTAATTTCTCCACTTGAATAGCAAATTCTGTACTCTCCAGACTATCCAAAACGACCCTCCACGTAATCCCGTGTACGCTGGTCTTCTACTGTGCCAGTGAAGAAGTTTTCCGTTTCACCTACTTCTACCAGTTCTCCTCCAAGAAAAAAAGCTGTTCTGTCAGCCAATCGCCTTACTTGCTGAACCAAGTTGGTCACCAAAACCACAGTCATCTCATCCTTCAATTCCTTTAAGACATCTTCAATTCGCATAGTCGTAACCGGATCCACAGCTATAGAAAATTCATCCAACAGAAGAAGCTCTGGGTCTTGAGAAAGTGCTCTAGCGATGGTGAGCCTCTGCTGTTGTCCACCCGAGAGCAAGCTACCCAGCTGGTATAACCGATCCTTAACTTCATCCCAGAGAGCGGCGCGTATCAAGCATCGCTCCACAATGCCATCTAGCTGGTTCTTGTCTTTGACTCCGGAGAGCCGGGGAGAAAGCGCCACGTTCTCATAAACACTCAGTGGCAGTCCCACCGGCAGAGGAAAAACAACTCCAATCCTCTTTCTAAGGGCATAAACATTTTGCGCCTGACTAACTTCCAGTCCGCCAAAGCGTATCGATCCTTGAACATCCATAGAATCCTTGAACTCATCCATCCTATTTATAGCGTTGAGAAAACTCGTCTTCCCACTCCCCGCTGGGCCAATTATCCCAAATATCTCATTCTTCCGAATCTCTAGGTTATCGATCCGAAGAGCGATGTCATCCTCATACCGGATGGTTAAATCACGAACCAAAAGCTCTATCGATGGATCTACCATTTCTTCTGCCCTCTGACATACGATCGAAGGACTATGGAGGATGTATTCATGATCAAGACCATCGATACTAAGACCAAGGCTACACTATAAGGAAGCGTTTCTGGGACACCAGGAACCTGAGTAGAGACGACGAAAAGATGTAGCGACATTGCCATGGTTTGGTCCAAAATACCCTGTGGAAGAAAAGGGAGGAAAAATGCTGCTCCCGTAAACATGATAGGTGCTGTTTCACCCGCAGTCCTGGAAACTTCAAGGATCACTCCAGTCAAAATCCCACTTATTGCATTGGGTAATACTACCTTCCGAATCGTCTGCCATCGGGTAGCACCCATTCCCCAGCAAGCCATTCTAAATTCTGGAGGGACTGCCTGTAGCGACTCGCGAGTCGCTACAATGACCACAGGTAAGGTCATAATCCCTAAAGTGAGACTAGCAGCCAGGATACTAGTTCCGAATCCAGCAAAAATCACAAACGCCCCAAGTCCAAATAAAGCATGCACAATTGAAGGGACCCCTGCGAGATTGATAATGGCCAAATTGATCAGTCGGGTTAACCAAGTGTCCGAAGCATATTCAGACAGATAGATTGCAGTTGCCACACCTAATGGTATCGAGAAGATCAGTGCGACCACCACCAGCCAAATCGTACCCAAAAGGGCAGGGAATATTCCACCTGCAGTCATCCCATTGGTTGGTGCACTAAAAAGAAATTCAAACGAAATATTCGGGCCGCCTTTATAGATTAAGACAGTCAGGATAGTTAACACGGGCAAAGCTAACAGACAGGTTACCAATCCAAACAGAATAGATACCAACTTCTGCACACTGTGATTA
The DNA here is from genome assembly GCA_963935005.1 of uncultured bacterium. Lineage (GTDB taxonomy): Bacteria > Gemmatimonadota > Gemmatimonadetes > Longimicrobiales > Gaopeijiaceae. Next base: position 107,679 of record CAWWAX010000001.1, read on the forward strand.
TGCCGATTTAGCTCGGTGGCCTCAAACACTTAATTTCCCCTATTGCCTTTAACAACAATATCCGCGATCAGGTTGATTATGAAAGTGACAAGAAAAAGAAGTATTCCGAGTGTAAACAAAGCTCTGTAGTGCTCAGAACCAACAGCAGTTTCACCTAACTCTGCAGCGATTGTCGCTGTTAGAGCTCTCACCGAATCAAATGGACTAGTTGGCAGATTGATCGAATGACCGCTAGTCATCAGGACTGCCATAGTTTCTCCAAATCCTCTACCCACTCCCAATAAAATCGCCGCAACAAGCCCATTTTTTGCTGCTGGCAAAACCACTTGGAACGTTACCTGCCATTTTGTAGCACCCAGTGCCTCTGCCGCTTCTCTATAATGATCGGGCACAGCCTTGAGTGCATCCTCGGCAATAGTCGTCATAATTGGAGCAGCCATCAAAGCCAGAATGATTCCCGAATTGAGGATTCCCAAGCCCACTGGCACATCAAATAGGTCTATGATCAAGGGATTCATCATCGAAAGTCCTATGAATCCCCAAACCACTGAAGGTATAGCAGCAAGGAGCTCAATTAGAACTTTTAGAACTTCTCGTACTCGACCAGATGCAAATTCGGAAATAAAAATCGCAGCACACAGTGAGAGGGGTACTGCCAGAAGCATCGCAAAACCTGTGACGCTAGCTGTTCCAACTACCAAAGCCAATATCCCATAAGTAGGGTTCGATAGAGAAGTGGGTCTCCATGTTGGGGATAGAAGGAAATCCTTAAAGCTGAAAGATTCAAACAAAAAACTGAACCCTTCTTTAGTGATAAAAAAGAAAATACTGATGATTAAAAAAATGGCAGACACGCCTGCTATGAACATCAGCAACTCGAAGAACTTATCCCAATACCAAGCACTGTCTCTCACATCCAGGTCTTGGCCCATTGACACTTTTTTGTCACTGTTCATTAAACTATTTAGCATCCGTTCCGGCTAAAATTGTCAGTAACTTCTGGACGGAACCAGCAACATCCTGGTAAAAGCTCTCCATATCAGAAGCATCGGATCGCTTCCAGTGCAGAACTGTCGTCCTAAAAGGGACATCTCCTAGAAAATCGTCAGCCACACCCTCGTCTCCCGAAAAAACGACCACAACATGGAAATGGTTAGACAGTTCCGAAATAGGAATCAATTTTTTCGAACGTGCATGTCTAAGATCAAGGCCTTTGCCATCCATGAAATGGACTAGGTCTTCTTCTAGGTACTTGTCCTCTTCCACGTTCCATCCTGCACTCTCATAAACACCACTCTCTGGAAACGCCTTGGCAGCATATTTTTCGGCTACATGAGCCTCGAAATTATGCTTTTCGTCTAAGAAAAGGATGCGGAAAACTCGCGGCTTGCGTTGTTCTCCTGAAAACGCAAAAACCGTTTGTTCAGAAAGATTTTCCGCTTGTTCTTCCATCCTCCTGAAAAGCATCAGCACCCTACTAAGACTGAGAACGTCTACCACACTAGTGTCGGCTGTCGATCCCAATTCCATCACCTCATTGAACACGAGACTTAGGGCATGGTCAGACCTTTCGGCGTGCCAATATGTCTCCCTGGCACTCTCTACGTCTCCCTGCCGAAAGGCTTGGATCGCTTTTTCTAAGGTGTACCGAGCCTGTTGCGCGATCATTTCAATTTGCTTGATAATTCTATCTGGAGGCACTGCCTCTATCCTCACAATCTGCCTCCCGATGGAACCCGCATAGTCACCGATCCTTTCCAGGGCAACCGAAAGGCGCAAAACGGCAGAGGCATATCGCAGGTGTTTACCACTCGGAGCATGTCTAACTACGAACGCATGCACCAATTCGTCAATTATTTCTATTTTCCGGTTTACACGACGATCGCCTAAAACAACTTCATTAGCCCCTTCGAAGTCCCTATGAACAAACGAGTGTAAGACTTTCCCGATCTGTTCCAAAATTTCATCCGAAACCTGATCAATATGAGTCCCGATCTCTTTTAGATCTGACTCTATACGTTCAGCATAATGTTGATGTTCCATCTCTCACAGCTCTCCTAAACGCAGACTACCGATGTCACCGGCGCATACCCTTTTCCTAGCAGAATACACTGGCCTTCTTCACCAAGAAGCCATTCCATATAAGCCCCCACTACCCCTTCAGCTTGACCAGCAGTGTACATGAACAGTGGTCTGGCAATCGGATACGTTCCGTCAATCGCTGTTCCAATGGACGGAGAAACGCACTCGGTCGATCCATCTGAAGTCACACAAGGCATGAATATTTCTTCAGTAGCATAGGCTAGTCCACTATAGCCGATGCCACAAGGAGTGTTGCCGACAAGATCCACGACTTCCGACGATCCATTCATATCCCTAGATCCCAGCCGAAAATCTCTTTGTTCTCCCAGCACTGCTTCCTGAAAATATGCATACGTACCAGAATTATTCTGCCGACTTACTCGAACAATTTCCCCACTCGAGCAACCAGGAACCTCGATACCCAACTGGCTCCAATTATCGAAATTTCCACCGTCCCCATAAATGTCACCCAGTTGGGCAAATGAAATCGACTTTATAGGATTGTTCGGATGAAGAAAAATAGCCACTGCATCGAAGCCAACTGTGTGTTCTACCGGATCTACTCCATTGGAACGAGCTGCTTCAAGTTCTTCTTCCCTCATCCTCCGACTAGAATTAGCAATATCGACCGTCCCGTTTATCATTGCTGAAATTCCCGTCCCCGAGCCACCTCCTGTTACTGCAATCGCAACACTAGGATCCACCGATCCATATTCCTCGGCCCATGCCTGCGCAACATTTACTAGCGTATCAGACCCTTTATTCTCAATTAAAATTCTGTCCGAGTTTCCCCCACACGCCAATACAAATACCAGTGTAAATAAAGACCTTTTCATCATCTTTCTTTCTCTTGCATCTAAGAATAAACATGAGTCACTACTTTGTGAAAAAAAGTACAATCCTTATGCAAAAAAAGCAACATCAGATGTCACTCGATCTCTTGTGCTTTTTTTCACAAAGTATATCTTTGGCTTCTGGGTATACTTTTCCTATACCAAACATTAACTTTTAGATCATTATGGGAAATGAAATGCTAACAAAAAAAGTTCTCTGGAGAACACTCCTACTGACCAGCGGCATATTCTGTGGTCTTGGATCTTCTCCGCTAATGGCTCAAGTCACCCTGAAAAGCCGAGCCTCAGAACTTACTATTACGGGACGAACCCACACCCAATTCAACACCACTTCAGTAGATGATGAAATGGGATCAGAGTTCCTTCTCCGCCGCACCCGTCTCACTGCAGAAGTCACAGTGAGCGATTTAGTTTCGGGAAAAGTTCAGCCCGATTTTGGTGCAGGAACAATTTCTCTAAAAGACGCTTACCTCAGACTGTCATTTAGTCCATCATTCCGTATAACATCAGGTCAATTCAAGCGAGCTTTCGACATTTTCGAATTGACGAGCTCCACACAAACTCTGGTTATCGAAAGAGCTGGCGATATACGGGGGATTGGCACATGCTCGGGGACTGGAAATCTTTGTTCCTACAGTAGATTTACAGAAAGCCTAGAGTACTCAGACCGTGACATTGGAATAGCCGTCGATGGTTCGCTTTCAACGACCAACGCGAACTACTCGGTCGCTATCACAAACGGTTCCGGTGCCAATACAAAAGAGACCTCTGGAGCAAAATCTTTTTCAGGTCGCTTAGAATTCCCTGTTTCAGGGAAGTTCACCCTATCACCCAACTTCAGCGTTCACGATTACCTAAACTCTGTATTTAGCCAGGACAGACATGGAGTTGCCTGGGGAGCCGACTTAGAATGGGGTAGCCATGAAACCCTGGGTGTGCACCTGAAGGGTGGTATCATCTTCGGTGATAATTGGAAGAATCTCGATGTCGAAGGGAAGCCTAGTAGCTTCAAATCATTTCAGTCTATATTGGCTTATAGACGATCTACCCCAAACAATGCTTTGGTAGAATTCGTCGAGCCTCTGGTTCGTGTCAGTTGGGGTGACCCCGACAGAAGTGTCTCTAACGATGGTGGGATGCTGACCACTTTTGGCGTTGTTACCCATTTTGTGGGCCGCAATAAGATCGCTGTAAACGTAGACACCTGGAATCCTGCCCTCGGGTCACTACCTACCGAGTTCTCTTTAAAAATCCAGTCTTACTTCCATTTCTGAGACCAAACGGAACTTATAGGCAGGAAAAATGCTTAGGGGTCTCGCTATCACTGATCCTAAGTCTTTTTCTGGCGGGCAATTTGCTTTAGGAAAATTTTTCCAAAGAGTAACGTAGCCAAAGAGACCAAGCCAAGACGTAATAAGGCCACTGAAGTGATTCTCTGACATCCCGGATGTCTTGCACTGCCAAGCTCCAACTGTGCTAGATCAGGAGACATCTGTACCCATTGGCTACTGCTACACCAGGAATCGAAACCTTGGGCCAGCTCCCCTTCAATGAACAAAACTTGTGGAGTAGACACAAAAGCCAGAAGCCCCAAAAAAATCGCAAGAATGACTAGTAGCCAAACGCTTCGCCTGTCTTCCATTTCCAGTTTAAACTCCTTGCATCGATGACCAATTAGCATTGTATCATAGCCAACAATCATCTGTAAAACAAAAATCACCCAAGCAGGAAGGCTTTAAGCTCTTCACGATTCTACCTTGCCCCTCTAGGGCATGACAGGACCTATGGTCAGGGCCCATTCTCCGTTGTAGGATCAAGACATCGAGAAAATTGCCTACTCAGCCAAGCTGGAAACAGACCATGAAACGTACTTTATTGACTACCATACTAGGACTTTTGTCCCTTTACACACCCTCACTTAATAGCCAGGAACCCCAGGACCGTCCATTCTGGAGACCAGTCGTCATGGGAACCCATGGGATGGTTGCGGCAGAACATCCCCTTGAGGCACTGGCAGGGTGGGAGATCCTGGAAGCTGGCGGAAACGCATTTGACGCTGCTGCTGCAGTTTTCTATATGACCACCGTGGTTGAGCAACACCAAGCAGGAATGGGTGGAGATGCTTTCATGTTAGCTTACGTAAAAGAACTCGACCGAGTCGTGTTTATTAATGGAACTGGTCCAGCTCCAGAATTGGCCACTCGATCCTATTTTCAGGAGTTGGGATCTATCCCCAATTCTGGACCCAATGCAACGGACGTTCCCGGAGCTGTCGGTGGATTTGACCTGGCTTTAACTACCTTCGGTTCAATGAGTTACTCCCAAGTTCTTCAACCTGCCATTCGGGCCGCTCGAGAAGGGCACCCCTTAGATTTCTGGGCTTCCACCTACCACGAACGTGCCGTGGATAAAATCAGTGAATATCCCAGTTCAGTAAAAGTTTTGATGCCCGAAGGTCGCCCCATTGCTGCTGGAGAGATCTTTCTACAAAAGGACCTGGCTAGCTCCATGGAAAAAATTGTGAGCGCTGGAGCAGATGCATTCTATCGCGGTGATCTCGCATTGCAGTTTGACAAAGTCTACCGCGAACATGGAGGGCGCCTGCGCTATAGTGATTTAGCGGCATACCAACCAGAATTGCTAGATCCAATAAAAACAAGCTATGAAGGCCTTGAGGTTTACCAAAGTGCCCCAAATTCTCAAGGCATCGTGATGTTAATGGCTCTCAATCTACTTGAAGGTTACGACTTGAGATCCATGGGTCACAACAGCGCTGACTACCTCCACGTCGTCACGGAAGCTATGAAACTGGCGTTTGCCGATCGGAACCGATGGATTTCCGATCCCAAATATATAGAGATACCAGTAAACGAACTCCTTTCCAAAGAGTACGCCCAGACTAGAAGTCGCCTTATCCGGATGGACCAAGCGATGTCATCTCCACCTCCTGGAAATCCTATCAAAGGAGAAGCAGTGTTAGAGGGAACCTCGGTGGATTATGTGACGGATATAACCCGAGTACATTATCCAGATTCATGGACTAAAAGCGAGGGTGAAACCTCCTCCTTCTCTATTTCGGATCAATTCGGCAACTTGGTTTCTGTAACCCACAGCGTCAATGGTAGCTTTGGCAGTGGCATGTATGTCGAAGGCACTGGAATAGTGCTTAATAATCGCATGCCCTACTACTCGTTAACGGATGGTGATGTCAACGAAATGGTTCCTGGTAAAAGAACCAGACATACCATTAACCCAGCATTAGCCACAAAAGATGGCAAACCCTATCTAGCCTGGAACACTCCAGGTGGTGACAATCAACCACAAGCTATGCTTCAATCTTTCCTGGCTGTGGTACTATTTGGAGCCAATGTTCAACAGGCTGTAGAATCTCCAACCGTAACTAGTTCAGCCTTTGCGGCTTCAAATTATCCCAATACAAATCGAGGCATGTTGACCATGCCTGTAGAATTAGGAAATCGTGTTGCAAGTAATCTTGCGAGCAGAGGGCACAAGATAGAAATACTGCCTCTACAGCAACCCTACCGTCAAGCAACATCTGGAGCTGGAGCAGTCAAAATGATAATGATCGATCCCGAGACAGGTATTATGCATGGAGGCGTGAGTCCTGCTAAAAGTGACTACGTAATCGGAAGATAAAAAATATAGAGCTTGGACTTTATCACCTCTCAAAGGTTAAGAGAGACTTGCCCTTTCTCTAACTGGAGTCTCATCAACCTTCTGGAGAAGTGCCAACCCTATCACGAAAAGTATAGTGATCGACATCACGGAAAGCTTCTGATTTCCCCCTGTTAGAATAGCTACATATCCGAACATTAAAGGTCCAACGAAGGAGGATGACTTACCACACAGAGCGTAAAATCCAAACATTTCTCCCTCTTTGCCCACAGGTGTCAACCTGGCCATTAGCGTTCGACTGGCGGATTGCACTGAGCCGAGACCCACGCCTGCGATCAGACCGAGGAACGCAAATCCTAGCTTGGAACTTTCGGGAAGAAAATAGATCCCCAAAGCAACCGATATCCACAAAACTAAAACACCGTTAAGGATTTTCTTGGGTCCCAACCGGTCGGTCGGTTTCGCCAACAGAAAGGCCCCTGCCAGTGCAGAAATCTGTATCAGCAAGAAGAGATAAATCAATTCATTTTGAGTGTACCCAAAAGTCGTTGAGGCCAATGTAGTAGCCATATAGGTAGCTGTGAGAACTCCGTCTATATAGAAAAAATATGCAATGAGGAAGTTTCTAATTTCTTTTTGTGCCATCACCTCTTTCCAAAGTGTTCTCACATTACTGATTCCCCACTCCGCTCCCTTGGCAATACTTTCCTTGCCACGGGAATCGTCAGGTGGAAGAAATAAAAACGATGGGATAGAAAAAATAAGAAAAAAGGCTGATACCATCAGCCATACCAAATTCAGATTTCCAATAAAACTTAGAATGAGCAATGCAAATCCAAGCCCAAATGCTGACCCGAGGTAACCTAGAGCAAACCCCTGCCCAGAGACCTGACCTTGTCGGCCAGAGGGCACTAACTCAGACAAATAGGCATTGTAAAACGGGAGACAGCCTTCGAATCCCACATTTGCAAGAACAAACAGTGCGAAAGCCCAATAAACCATTCCTGGTTCGATGGTTGGAAAGAGTGTGACTCCTATCAGGCAAAGAGCCACGTAAAATCCCATAAACTTCTTTCTGACTCCACAACGATCTGCAATAGCCCCTAGTATTGGGGAGGTTATAGCCGTAAGAAGGACCGAGAGCGCTACAGCCCGACCCCACCACCAATCACCTTCACCAGATTCGTTTCCAACCACAGTATTGATAAAAAATGCTTGAAACACCACAGACGAAATTACTGCAGGATAAACTGAATTTGCAAAATCAAATAGGATCCAGGATCGCACTTCAGTTTTTTTATTTTCTGCCGCAGGAAGTTCGTGTTGCAAGTTTATCATCAGTTTTTCCTCTTTCGACATCACATCGTTTCTGATACTAAGACGGACCGATCACCTTCATCTTCCTTACTGGAATTGCTAAACTATAGCTAGCGCCGTTAAAATGCACTTTGTTCAAGAGCCTGAATCTGGCTTACCTAGTGCCTCATAACATTGAAATAGAAGGTTGGAAACATGGAATTGCAACAAAACAGCATCTGTCTCCTTCTAATGATCACCCTCTCTGGCTGTGCTACAACAGCAGGAGGAGATTTAGGGCCTCGGACCGATCCAAACGAAATAACGGCAGAAGAGCTAGGCGATGGGATATATTCCCAAATGTCTGTCATGGAAGCCATCGGAGCACTGAGACCGACTTGGGTCAGGAGTACAGCTCGTCCTTCTACATTTAATCCGACAGTACCTTCGGTTTATGCAGATAACACACACCATCCCCTGATCTACTTAGAAACACGAAGAGCAAACGAAATCGGTGGAATCAGACGTATCTTTTCAGGAGATGCTACTCTCAGATTTGGAAGTAGCAAGCCACCTGGGGGAGACGTAATAGAGGTCCTAGAAATGAGGCTATCCAGAGCTAGGACCAGCTCTGGGTCGGTTCCATTAGGACCCGGAGAGTGTAAGCGTAAAATAGTAAAAGGAGCTGCGGGAGGAACATTCGCTGGCTTCAGCGTCAGTCGTATCTTGGGTGCTTCCGACGGAGGACGCGCTGACGGGTCAAGGCCAAACGCACTTCTTCCGACACTAACCGGAACGGTGCTAGGGTTCTTTTCTGGAATAGCTTCTTGCTATAAATAAATCTGAAGTGCTGGGCCCCAGTTCACTTCGCACATCCATCTTCCATGAGATTAGGCTGTGCCAGCATCGCTGTCTTGGAGGGGTTCACATCCAATCGCCTAAAGGCTTATGAAATCTCAGCCAAGGACTACCCGTGACCTGAGGTATGGCCTAATCCCTGACTGAAATTCATAACCCCAAACTACCGAACTAGCGAAATAGCACTATAGGTTGAAATCCACTTCCAGAAGCATGTCTCAAGAAATCGGTTGTATAGATCCGTACGTGCCTGCCAGACCGGAAAATCTCCATCAATTCAAGATCGATCGGATCGATCCCATCGAGATAATCTAGTCCCCCCATTACCTGAACTTCATCCACAAATACTACGGTGTGTTCTCTCTGTGGCACGTGAACTCTGTTAGTTAAAAACCGCAAAGCCGTGGTTTCTCTAGCAGTCACTAGATCCCTTCGATCATAAGCCTTAACATCCATCCCCGAACCGACCCTCCTGCTCTTCAGTTCCTTACTGACCTCAGCGATCCCTTCCAAAACCTCAACTTCTGGCAAAATCTCGATTGTTAAACCGTCGTCGTTACGAGAGAGATCTCCTTCCCAAATCAATGTTTTATAACCAAGACGATTTGCAGTCAAAGAAAATCCACCCTTCCTGTCGGCTTTCCATCCCACGAATACACCTGGAATTATGAAGGCTCCATTTTGGTCGGTGATAGAACTCCAATCAGACCCTGTCAGTCCAACAGATGCTCCCAACAATGGCTGTCCATCCTCTTTATCAATGAGGCGTCCTACTAGATCAAACTTTTCCTGTTCCTCCTGACTCAGCAGCGGACTCGAAATACCCATAAGGACCAAGAGGCCTAAAACTACCAATCCCCTCTTTGGCTGATTTACTGTCCCAAGGAACTTCTTAGATGTACTGAACATGGTCCACCTCCCTTATAAGCCAGATTAAATACTAGTTCTTTAGGTATCAAGAGAGGCAAGATGTGTGCCAACTGATACTAACGATCTGCCGAATAGGATGTCTTACAACCCATACTCCCTACCCCTCAATAAACCAGTCCAAGGCTTCGGCTAAGACATCCTGTGGCAATTCATGGCCACCTTCAAACTCTCGGTAACTGACTTCATAGCCATCTATTTGAAAGGTCGGAACAATAATGTTTTTACTAATTGAAACAGGCAAAACTGTGTCTTCTGTTCCATGTGCTACAAAAATCTTGGGCAAACCGACCACTGGTTCAATCAGCTGCGATCCTCCAGGAGAAAAAGCTACTAGATGAGTAAAAAGATCTCCGTTCGAGGGACCTAGGGATAGAGAGTATGAAGCTCCATCTGAAAATCCAACCAAAGCTATTCTCTTAGAATCAATAGCGCAGCGATCAAAAGTGTACCTTAAGACTGAATCCAAAAATTTAACATCCAATCCGAATTCCCCCTCTATAGCGTCCCAAGTTCTAGCTCTTGATTCAGGAGTTACTGCAATTATCCCATGTTGATCACACTCAGAGTAGACTCTATCCCAATAGTGAGCTTCACCACCGCCTCCGTGGAGAAATACAGCCAAGGGACTAGGTGTTTCATTCGAATGACCCTCAGGGATATATAACAGAGCACCTCTGTCCAATTCTGGACCTAACCGCGTCTCACCAGGTGTGACGTTCCGAAATGGTTTATGCGGACGAGCTGTCAGTCGAGGGTCTTCCGAGGATCTCGGCAAACTTCCAACGTATGAGATGTCCTGACAAAATAAGGCCAACCCCAATCGCTCAAGAGCTACACCAAAGAAATTCTTTCTCGTGAACACTTGCTGAGGCTCTCCGGTTTTTGTCATAGCCCTAAGCCGTATTGCTTTCCCAAAAAAGTTTTTCGATGATATGGAGTTAGTCCTATTCTCTCCAATGCATCTCGATGCTCTTTAGTCCCATATCCTGCATTGTGATCCCAACCATAACCTGGATACTGTTCCCCCAAGTCAACCATGAGACGATCCCTAAAGACTTTTGCTACGATGGAAGCGCAGCCGATAGAGTGCACTTTTGCATCGCCCTTAACAACTGCATCATGTTCCCAACCCAATGAAGCCATAGGTAATCCATCAATCACTACATGGTCAGGTTGCTCAGCTAGTTGATCGAGTGCCCTTTTCATAGCCAGACCAGTAGCTAATAAGATGTTGGTTTTATCAATCTCTTGTGCAGAAGCCGATCCAATTTGCACCTCTAAGGCTTCCGTGAGAATTTCATCGTAGAGCTGTTCTCTTTTTCGCCGGCTGATCTTTTTGGAGTCGCCCGCTCCCTCGACAACACCGCCTTGCGGTAATACTACAACTGCAGCTACTACTGGTCCTGCCAGAGAACCTCTACCGACTTCGTCTAGACCAGCAATCCTGAGAATCCCGTTATTCCAGAGTGAAGCCTCATAGCTGAGTGGATCATCCATTTCCTAAAATCTCAGGTGGTTCCACACAAGGCCTGTTCCCGAAGCTGGTCTAACGAGTTCGCTTCTCCTTGATCCGAGCAGATTTACCACGACGACCTCTTAGGTAGTAGAGCTTAGCCCTGCGAACTCGACCTCGCCTCAACACCTCAACGCCTGTAACTGTGGGCGCATGTAAAGGAAAGACTCTCTCTACTCCAACC
>CAWWAX010000002.1:0-91273 GCA_963935005.1 uncultured bacterium
GTGGAAACTAACATCTGGAATGAACCAGATGTATCGACATTCGGAGAGGGGATAGACTCTATAATCTTGTCAAAGAGCAAGCTCAACCCATCTCCGACTACTGTAGGATCGGTAGTCACCCACCCATCTCGTCCGATAGAGTACAGAAATGGAGAGTCCAGCTGAGATTCCGAAGCATCTAAATCCATAAACAACTCCAGAACTTCGTCGTGAACTTCGATGGGGCGCGCATCGGATCGATCAAGCTTATTAATAAGTACTATCGGTTGGAGGCCTAAATCCAATGCCTTTCTGGTTACAAATCGCGTTTGAGGCATCGGACCCTCTGCTGCATCTACAAGCAACAGGACTCCGTCCACCATTCTTAGGATCCTCTCCACTTCTCCACCAAAATCAGCATGGCCTGGTGTATCTACAATGTTGATTTTCGTATCCTTCCAACGAATTGATGTATTCTTAGCGAGGATAGTAATCCCTCTTTCTTTTTCCAGAGGATTAGAGTCTAAAACTCGATCTTGCACTTTCTCGTTTTCCCTAAACACACCCGTTTGTCTGAGCATTTGGTCCACTAGGGTCGTCTTACCATGATCGACATGAGCTATGATCGCGATATTAGTTATTTTCATATTATTGACTGAATACATTTCCCGAAAAGAGAACTATTTCCAACTTGAAAGAACGCACTTTCAAATGGCTAGATGAAAACTCGTAAGATCAGAGGACAGAAGGAAGACAAGAAAATGTTATTAGTCATCCAAGATATAGCTAAAGACCAAGGGTGCTACTATAGAAGCATCCGAATTGATCGAGAAATACGGAGTGGTTTTAGTGATTTTCCCCCAGGTAATTTTCTCCTCTGGAAGAGCTCCGGAATAACCCCCATATGAAGGTGTTGAATCTGTAATTTGGGCAAAGTATCCCCATGCGGGGACATCCTCTTTAAGATCTTGGACAAGACAGGGTACAGCACAAATCGCAAAATCCCCGGCTATGCCACCGCCAATTTGAAACAAACCTACAGAGCTATGCGGAGGATTCCCGATGGTTTGTTCAATATACCATTCCAATAAATGTTGAAACTGCTCAGTCCCAGACCTTACGCATGAGTGGTCCTTTACCCGTCCCTTAACAATGTTCGCAACGAAAATATTCCCCATGGTAGAATCTTCCCATCCTGGTGTGTAAACTGGGATTTCCGCCTCTATAGCTGCTAACACCCAAGAATCCTCAGGATTTATTTGGTAGTCATCAATCATCCCTGGGGTCTGCAATGCCTGGAAAAGAAATTCCGAAGGAAATTTTCTTTTTCCTGACTCACATGCACTTTGCCAAAGGCCCACCAACACATCTTCAACATTCCTCATGACGTCTTCGGGGATACAGGTGTCCGTCACCCTATTCATTCCCCTATTGTACAGTTGCTCTTCCTCTTCTGGACTCAGACCCCTCCAGTTATCAATGACCTCATAATCCCCATGAGCGAGCAAGTTAAAAATATCCTCTTCTAGGTTAGCTCCAGTGCACGAAATGGCATGAACTTTTTTCTCTCTTATCATCCGCGCAAGACTGATCCCTAGCTCTCCTGTGGACATCGCTCCTGCCAAGGTCACTAGCATCTGTCCTCCCTGGTCCAAATGACTGCAATAGGCCTCTGCAGCCAAACGGGTCTCCCTGGCATTGAAATGCAAGTAGTGACGGCTCATAAATTGGCGAATGTGTCCCATGGGAAACCCCTTAATTCCTAGTTATGACCTTACCCGCCATGACCCCAGTAAACTGACCATCTGATACGGCAGGTTCTCCACCCACGAACACTTCCACCATACCTTCAGCCAACTGATGAGGATTTGTAAAAGTTGCAGGATCGTTTATTCTCGACAAATCAAAAACCAGCACGTCCGCATACGATCCAACCCGAAGGACACCTCTGTCTTTAATACGGAAAACCTGTGCGGGCAACCCAGTCATACTGTTGACTGCTTGGCCAAAGCTTATCAATTCTTCTTCTACAACGTATTTTCGAATTTTTCTCGGAAAAGCTCCATATGACCTTGGGTGTGGAACGCCTTGCATCCAAGGAACCAAACCTCCATCGGAGGAAGTCATAGTCCATGGCTGAACCATAAGAGTTTCAAGGTCACCCCTAAACATGTTGAATGAAATTATGCTTGCCCCTCCCTTTCGGATTATACCCAGAGCTACTTCAAGTGCCGAATTTCCTTGTTCTTCTGCCACATCTGAAAGCAACTTTCCCTCTATCGACTCATCAAATACCACTCTTCTGAATTGTATGCGGTCGGCTCCACCCCTTCGAGCCAAGTTGTTGCTCATCGCTACCCTAATGTCCTCCCTCACTCCCGGACGATCCAATCGATTTAAAAGTGAGTCGGCCCCACCTGACTGGGCCCAGCGTGGAAGCAGGGCCGCAGAAAGTCCTGTTGATGAGCCCAAATAGGGATACTGATCGGCATAGATTTCTAAGCCTTCCTCTCTAGCGGCTTCAATTTTTCTAACAATTGCAGCGCCGTAGCCCCAAACTGGTGGTCCTAGCGCTTTGACATGAGTTACTACTGCCGTAAGCCTCGCATTCCTCGCCACGTCAATCACCTCTTCTACTGCCGAAATTAAACCGACTGTATAATTCGATTCGTCGCGAATATGACTCGTATACACTCCATTATATTTTGCAACTATCTTGGCCATTTCTACTATTTCAGAAGCCTTAGAATAACTCCCAGGCACATAAAAAGTTCCTGTAGAAAAGCCAAAGGCCCCCTCCTCCATGCCACGTTCAACTAAATCCAGCATCTGCAACATTTCAGAGTTGGTCGGCCTCCTATCCTCGGCTCCCATTACTGTCCTCCGGATAGAACCATGTGGCACTAACTGAATCACATTAACTCCAATACCATGTTCCATCAGTTGTTCTTTTTGACTCTTCAGATCAACCATTCCACCACCATCTGGATTAATTAGGACAGTAGTCACCCCTTGCAACAAAAGTGGCCTTCCTGAACTTAGAGTTTTCGAACTCAACCCTGGACCAGCGTGGGAGTGAGTGTCTATAAATCCAGGTGTCACATAAAGACCCTTGGCATCGAGTTCTCGCGTTCCCACTGCATCCCCCAAGTCTCCCAGGCCTGAAATCCTATTACCTACAATACCAACGTCTCCCCTAAACCATGGATTGCCAGTTCCATCAACTATGCGCCCATTTCGGATAATCACATCGTAAGATTGAGATACTGCAGTTCCAGAATTCACCACGAGAAGGAAGATGGCTACGAACAGTCCAGCTTTAAGATTAAAGACCATTTTTTCCCCTATGAGCAAAAATCTCTTTTCACTCTACCTTGATGTTGGCTTGTCTAAGTAGCAAAGACCTGATCCTAACTGCTAATCCAGCAAGTCCTGACCTCTCCCAACTCCCTTTTTGACTGTTGCTCGAATCGGGCAGCCATCGCATGATGAAACGCTGACAGTCAAATTACCCCCTTCCTAATAATTTTAATGAAAACATTCCTTACACTAGAAACAGGTGCCACGCAGTTAGATGTCGGCTTTGAACAATCTAAGAACATCCTGAGTGATTCGTCAGATGCACTAACTATAAAACTCAACACGTTGACTGAACTAGAAAAACTACAGGCCGTCTTAGGATGGCTGGTGGTAGGGAATTACCCACTAGCTCGCTCAGGATTGGACTGTTTGATCAACAAGCCAGCATTCGGCTGGGCCTGCGGTTCTTATGTTGCTTGGACGGGCGATGACTATATCCTGAGCGAACTGGCTGAACCAATTGCATTTTGGAAAAACGAACTGACCAGAAATAGTTCGTTTTCAAGCATTTATAGACAAATGGGGTTCAGCGCTTTAGCTGGCGCCTATCATGGCCGCCGAGACACTGGATCCGCTCAAGATTTTGAAAGATCTTTGATCTCTAAAGACGAAACATATGCCCATGATGAATTAAACCGCCATCAAATAGATCGCTTCCTGACAATACCCCCCCTACCCAATACTCCAGAGCACCTAGCAACGATACTAGGCCTAAACAGTACTCTCAATGCCGATCAACTCTACCTCGTTTGGGAACGACTCAACACAATACACTCTGATGGGAACAAAGAATCCCTGAATACCAGCCAGACTGGGGAGGTTAGTGATCACCTAATCTTAGCTTCACTCATAACCTCTTGCTTCCTCCTTGGGATAATGGGCACACTACCTGACGCACCATCTGGACGTGTCACCTTGGAGCCAAACATCCCTAACAATTTAAACTACTTCGGTGTTAGAAATCTGCGATTAGGATTAGATGCAGTCGACTTGCTCTACGAAAAAGAAGGAGGACAACACTGTTTTGTGATTGAACAAAGCAGGGGGCGGGTCCCTTTAAATCTCATATTGAGACCTAACATCTCAGGGACTGAGATCAATCGAATCTATATTGACGGCGAAATAGCAGAGCTAGAGTGGTGGGCTGATTCAAAAATTAGCCGGGTATTCACTCAGGTACAGTTATACCTGGACCAGAAACGAACCGTGACAGTAGTTCCTATATAAAACAACGGTGGGTGTCGGAACTGACGATCTAAAGAGGGAACCCTTAAGGATCTTCCGAGGTTCCATAACCAGCTTCCGCGAGCAACTCCCTTAGCAATTTTTCTCTCTTTGGAAGATCCGTTTTCGCTATCTCCCGAGCAAGAGCTATACGATCTTCCTCGGAAACTTCATCTAAAAGATTAATAGGAGCGCCGTAGCGTAAAAGAATTCGCTTGGCGTCGACAGCGACAGAATCAGACACAAAACCTCCCGATGCAAGTGGGAATCTCCCTGAATGCCAGGGCCAAAAAAGATAACCAGATATGTAAAAACACCAAGAGTCAGACTTCTGGGCTTTCCTTATTCTTAATCCAACTTCCTGGAGGCTGTCAATTCAAGACACCAGAAATGTTTATACCGTTACCAGTCCAGGGGGCCCTTAGATCGAACCGAGGAACCATCACCTTAAATTCTCGGCCTTCTGAGTCAACAAAGGTATAATACCCTTCCATAAAACCAGCAGGAGAGTTCAAAACGCAAAAACTTTGATATTGATGCGAGTATCCCGGGTCAAGTGTAGGTTGCTCCCCCACAACCCCCTCGCCATCAACTTCAGAGTCTTCCCCATCGGAATCATGTATCAACCAGTGACGGAATAATAGTTGAACACTTTCATCACCTTGATTCTCCATTTCTACCGAATAGGTGAAAACGAATTTGTTTTGTCTGGGGTTTGAATGTAAGACTGAAAAGTCTGGCCGAACTGAAATTCGGATCCCCTCTGTAATTTCTTCATAAGACATGATGGGATGATATTGCCTAAAAAAGTTTTGTCAACATTACATATTAGTACTAGATCAGATTGCACCAGAACCCTTTCCCGTTAACACCTCAAGATCCATCTTTACGTATGGAAGATACTGCAAACATTCAATTGTCTCCTTCAGTAGAAGATTACCTAAAGGGGATCTATACTCTGACAGAACGTGGCGACTCAGCTTCAACTAGTGCACTTGCTCAAACTCTAGGGGTGCAACCCGCATCCATCACTGGTATGATCAAACGCCTAGCCACTCTGGGCTATGTTGAACATCTTCCCTACAAAGGAGTACAGCTCACTAAAAATGGCTCAATAGAAGCCCTCAGAATAATCCGGAGGCACCGTGTATTAGAAACTTATCTACAAGAAAGGTTGGGATACACTTGGAGTGAAGTACATCAAGAAGCGGATCTATTGGAGCATGCAGTTTCGGATAAACTGATTTCCCGGATGGCAAAAGTTCTAAAAGATCCTACCCACGATCCTCACGGTGCACCCATTCCGACAGAATCTGGAGAGATCCCTAAAGCCCACTTGCTCACGCTTCTTGATGTTAGACCCGATGATTTGGCACGAATCGAGGCAGTACAGGATGAGGACCCCATCAAACTCCAGTACCTGGAAGAATCAGGACTAACCCCAGGAGTCCAAGTAAAAATTGTGAAAAGAAACTCTTTCGATCAAATGACAACTGTAATAGTGTTAGCCAGTGGGGACCTCCAGGCAGTTAGCCGTGAACTGGCCGAAGATATCTTCGTTAGCAAGATTCGCGACTGAAAATATTGAGCCCTTATTAAGGCTGAATTATGGCTTTGGTCACCTTCAATTCCTCCACATTTTTCAACGCCTTCCCTGCCTCAGCCAAAGAGTATCGAGCGCCGATTACGCTTGCAAAAGGTAATCGCTGACGGTGTTTAGATAAAAGTTGTAGCGCCCCAACTAAATGGTGGAATTCCGTTCCCCACTGGCCCTTTATTAACGCATGTTTCCGATTGATGTCTGAATGTGGATTCATCTTAACCTCTCCAGCATCGGTATAGTGGCCTGCCACTACATACGTTCCACCATCCCGGATCATTTCTAACCCTTGTGAGACAGCTACAGGATTGCCCGAGGCTTCAATGACCACATCGGCACCACGGCCTGCTGTCAAGCGCTTAATCTCTTCAAAAAGGGCGTTTTGATCTAATGCTCCTAAATCCAAAACTACATCGGCACCTAATCTTTCACCTAAAACCAATCGAGCCTCTGGTTCTCCAATCAAAATAACCCTGCCCGCTCCTCTAAGATTAGCGAAAGCTGCTGCCGACAAACCAACAGGACCACACCCTTGTACCACCACTGTATCGCCCATTATCAGTTCAGATCGACTAACTGCCGCAAAGCCAGTGAAAAGCCCACAACCGCCCCCAATTACATCTTCGGCCGTTAGCGCTTCAGGAAGTTTGAGAATGTGCACGCCTGGTTGTAAATAAATTTGTTCTGCCCAACCTCCGAACAAGCCGTCTTCAGCACCGTAAGTAATACCATATACTTTTCTGCTAGGGCATCGATTAGGCTGATTCTTAAGCAGGCAATGGTAACAAGATCCACAGACCTCGTGAACATCAAGGAAAGTCACTAAGTCACCCTTGCAAATAGGAGTCCCTAGAGCATCTCTATCGACTTTATAGGATTCAATGATTCTTCCTACACTCACATGGCCTGGTATGATAGGATAAGGTACTCCCGCTAGTTTCCCTTTATATAAATGAACGTCTGTCCCGCAAACCTCACTGGCTACAGTCTCCAACAGTACACCACCCGCATGAATTTCTGGATCGGGTAAAGACCAAATCTCTATAGGAGCTTCAGGTGCCACCATCACTGCAGCTTTGACTGACATAAGTAAAATATTCTCCTAGGACGAGGTGCTGCAGAATTCCATTTTTACCCTGAGAACTGTTCTATACAGAGTCTTAGTGCTCAAGTAAGTCTCTTAATTCTTCAGCTGTTAGTTCGTCCACATTCTTTGAACCCATCCCCCCTGCAGATCGACTACTCTTAGTGCTAGATGGCTGAGAACTGCCCACATAATCAAATCCGGGAAGATGTACCCTGCTGAGGTCTCTACCCAAATGATAAACTAAACCCTTAAAGACTCCGAGGTCGTTTGAAGAAAGGAAGGTGACAGCTGTCCCAATCATTCCAGCCCTAGCAGTTCGTCCGATTCGATGCGTATAATCTTCTGGATCACTAGGTACGTCATAATTAACCACATGGGAAATGCCGTCGACATCCAAACCTCTTTGCGCGATATCTGTTGCCACTAGAACCCTGACATCCTTGTTTGCAAATTTCTCCAAAGCCTTTGTCCGCTGGCCCATAGCAAGATCTGAATGCAAGGCTTCAGTGGAGATATCTTGGTTGGATAGCGCTTTCTGCAGCGTAGCTGCTCCAGCTTTAGTCCGAGTGAACACTAAAACTTGAGTCCATTCTGGATCGTCCAATAGATGAATCAATAAAGATGTCTTCATATTAGGCTTAACGGAATAAACCACTTCCGTTATTCCATCAGCTTTCGTGCCAGATTTAGCGATCTCAATCCAGGTAGGATCTTTAGTAATCCTAGAAGCCAGATCGTGGACACCGTTGGGCATTGTGGCAGAAAAGAGCATAGTCTGCCTCTTACTGCGAACACCTTTTAAGATTTCTTCAATTTGTGGCCGAAAGCCCATATCCAGCATGCGATCAGCTTCGTCAAAAATCAGAGTGGTCAAACCATTAAGGTTCACTAAACCTTTTCTCATGTGGTCCATGAACCTGCCTGGCGTAGCAGTTATTATTTCAACCCCACTTTCGAGGGCGGTAATCTGTGGACCATAACCCACTCCTCCATAGATTGCTGCCACTCTGCCTGCCGACTTACTCCCAGATCTAGCCAGCAAAGCTGAGGCATCTTCACATACTTGCTGTGCCAACTCTCGTGTTGGACACAAAACCAGCGCTTGCAAGCCTTGTTTCACTTCAAGTTTATCTATGCAAGGAATTAAAAAAGCGCCTGTCTTCCCTGTTCCTGTTTGTGCAACCCCGACCAAATCCTGACCTGTGAGTGCCGCCGGAATTGCTTTTGTTTGAATCGGGCTCGGGTGATCCCATCCTAACGATTGGATGGCCACACACAGTTTGGAGGATATACCGAGGTCAGCAAACTTTATTTGTTCAATTAGGTTCGTCATTACACCGCCCTGCAGTCAGGGTCTGATTCCTTATCTTGGTCTACTATAGAAGTTGTTTATGACAGAAAGCATAAAATTAACATTCACTTTATCAATCTATGACATATACTTCAGAATCAAAAACTCTATTCACTTCACAAGAACCTGGCTCTTGCTCATGACTACCCACAATCAACTGTCCATCCTGTTCGTTTGTCTAGGCAATATTTGCCGCTCTCCTTTGGCAGAAGCTATTCTCCGTCACCATTTGGCCGAAAAATGTATGACCACACAAATACGAGTGGACTCTGCAGGAACAGGAGCCTGGCATGTCGGTTCTGGTGCCGACCCTCGGTCCCTATCCGTTGCCAAGGCCAATGACATCACACTTGACGGGAGCGCCAGACAGGTGACAGAGGAGGACTTCCACACCTTCGACTATATTTTCGCCATGGATCAACAAAATTTTAAGGATCTTACGATTCTGCAGGAACGATATGGAGGCAAAGCAAACATTAAATTATTCAGAGAGTTTGACATAGCCGAAGAATCAGCTTTGGATGTTCCAGATCCTTACTACGGTGGACTTAAGGGCTTTCAAGATCTTTTTCAAATACTAGACAGGACCTGTTGGGCGATAATCGACCATCTCAATGAAAAAGTGGCATCTTAACAATCAGTGCCCTTTTTTAAAACACGACTCAGCTCTTATCTAACAAAGAAGCTACCCTTCCTAAGGCCTCCACTAAAAGATCGTCCGAAGTAGCGAAACTAATCCTAGCGAACCGGTCATCCCCAAAGGCGGATCCTGGAACCATTGCTACTCCAGCTTCCTGAAGGATCCAGGAACACACATCTACCGATCCTTTGTGGTCATCCCCAAACAAAGAATCTATCTTAATAAAAAAGTAAAACGCCCCTTCTGGCTCCACAAAGCTAAGCTGAGGAAGTTTTTCCCGTAAAAAGCCAGCCACCAAATCTTTTCTCCGTACAAAGGCGTTATTCATTATTCGCACTTCTTCCTTCGCCTTATCAAGGTTTCCAAAAGCACTGAGTGCTGCCATTTGGGAGGGGCTAGCAGGATTTGAAGTGCTGTGACTCTGGATAGAAGCGAATTTCTTTGCAAGTTCAGGATCGGAATAAGAGAATCCAATCCTCCATCCAGTCATTGCAAAACTCTTAGATGCCCCATCTATGAGTACAAGATTTCCCCTTTTCTTTTTGGGGATTTCTAAAACACTTGGTGCATGGACTCTACCGGAACCAAAATAAATCTCGCGATAAATTTCATCGGCTATGAGTACCAGATCCCTTTCCTTCGCCCAAGAAACAAGTGCCTCTAGTTGTTCCAAGCTATATACCCCACCAGTGGGGTTGCTGGGCGAACATAAAATCAAGCCCTTTGTCTTGCTGGTGTAGGCGGCATCCAAATCCTTTGTCGTGACGAGAAAATTATCCTGTTCATTCCCAGAGACGAAAACTGAATCTGCTCTACTCAGTGAAATTATTTCGGGATAACTAACCCAATAGGGAGTCGTGACCAACACTTCATCCCCTGGGCCAAAACAAGCAAAGGCAGTATTGAATAAAGCATGTTTGGCACCCGAAGAGACTACGACCCCCTCCCAATCCACTCCATCTTTAGAAACAGTACCCAAGTAATTAGCCACTGCTTTTCTCAGTTCAGGGATACCCGCCACCGGGGTGTATCTAGTTTGACCAGATTCAATACCTGCAATAGCAGCAGCTGAAATCCAAGAAGGAGTGTCAAAGTCTGGTTCGCCCGCACTCAAATCAATTATATCTCGACCTTCCGACCGAAGCTGTTTTGCCAAAGTACTAACGGCAATAGTGGCAGACGGCTGCAAACTGGCGATATTTGAGCTAAATTCCATATGCCGAATATTCACAAACTCTGCCTGGGGTCAAGGGACCAAGCCCTAAGACACCTGATCAAAAATTATGAAACCAAAGAAGAAACAAGATGATTGTTCTTTGATTGAGAGGGTAAAGCTGGTCTTCTATTTTGACTATGTTGATCCAGGATCATACCTCATGGACCAATTGATAGATGAATTATTAGAAGATAAAAACGATCTTGTCTTCCATCCCTTGGAAATTTGCCCGCCAACAAACACCCCTATTGATTCCACCAATCAAGAATGGGTTGATTACAATAAAAAAGTTCAGCGATTAGGGAAGCAGGCCCACCTGGACTGCACTTATCCGATTTCACCACCCTGGAGCCGTAAGGCACATGAACTTCGCCTATACGCAAAAAAGAAGGGCGTCGAACGATTAGTACATAAGGAAATCTTTAGAAGCTATTTCCAGAAACATCTCGATATCGGCCGCATCGATATACTCGTTAACATAGCCTCTGACTCAGGGCTGAATCCGAGTGAATGCAGAGCTACCTTAGATGTTGATCGATATTCTGAAGAGATCCAAACACTTGGTCTTGAGGCGCAAGATAATGGAATAAAAAATTCCCCCCAGCTAAAAACTGAAGCAGGTAGCCTTGAAGGGCCGACCGATATCCGCGAACTTCGGAAGTTCCTAAAACGTTCGGGCGTCACTTTATCGAGTGATGGTAGCAATTAACCTAAATCTTAAAAGAATATGGCCGACTACCAGAGAAAAACCGTCTTGTCTCCTGCAGACATTCTTGAAAAGGCAGATGATCTTTTACCCCAAGCCATTGGTTTGGAAAGGTCAGATCAATCGGAACAACCCGCCTCATATACAGGAAATGAAGGCACCGTTATTTTAAGCATACATCGCCATGGACCGTACACTAGTGTTACCGCTACCACTGATCAACTGAGAACATCAAGGATAGATTACGAAATTCAAAAATTTCTAACAGAACTTCCTTACGAAGCAGGAGATCAGCCTGGCAGAGGATCTGGAGATCCCACTTAATGAAATCCTTTCAAGATTTAGGGCTATCGCCAACCTTAGCTGAAGCACTGACAGCCGAAGGATTAATCGCCCCATTTGAACTGCAACGAAACGTCATTCCGCTAATTGCAAGAAATAACAATCTTCTTATAGAAGCGGGTCCTGGGTCAGGTACTCTGATCGCATACATAGCTCCATTGCTCGAGAACATAGAACCAGGAACAGGTAGTCCAGGAGCAATAATATTGACTCCCACACGCCATGCCTCCTCCAGGCTAGCCGAGTATGCAAGTCGACTTTCAATTTCGACTGGCCACTCTGTTGGCGCATTAGGAGGTAATTGGGCCTCTCCAGAATCTTCTGATATACTCTTCGGAACTCCCCACGACCTACTCTCAGCTATCAATAGTGCTCAACTCACAACCCACAATATCGGTTCTTTAGTTATCGACGGAGCGAACAGCCTCGAGGTGGCCTCAGACTTTGATGCGGCGAGAGAACTCCTGGGATATATCGGAAATACAACCCAAAAGGTCATTTTCAGCCTTCCTATCACCGATTCAGTAAAGCAAATGGTCTCTCGTTACGTTCCCAAGTGTCTAGAAATAACTGACACTCAAAAGCAGATGGCTCCCAGCGAAACCTCACACAACATTCATCACTTGATCACCACTGATGATAGAGAGAAAGGGCTCCTATCTGTACTCACCCAGCACTTAAGTGATACATCGCGTCACTTGATGATTTTCGTCCATACTGATGACCGGGTAGCGGATGTTATCGAATTCTTGAGGGTATACGGATTTACAGCTGGAGCACCAGGAGACATCGAATCCCACATTTGGGTTGGAACAGACGATGAGAAGTCATACTCAGAAATTAGTAAGGAACAACTATTGGCTACACTGAGCTTAGACTGCCCTCAAGACACTGCCGTCATGAAGAAACGCCACGGTGGAGTAAGCGAAGCCATCGTGCTACTGCTACCCAGAGAGGTACCTCATTTCCAGAAAATCACATCTGACCTTCGTTACACTAGACTGCCAGTACAAGTCTCAAAGCAATCACAAGGTCAACGTTTAAAACAAATCCGCTCACAATTAATGGAACAAATTTCCTCACAAGACTTAGCACCATATTACGCTATTTTGGAACCACTGATAGAAATCTATGACCCTGTAGAACTCAGTGCGGCTAGTCTAAGCCTAGCTTCTTTACCCCAAAATTCGGAAGAGACCAGCCAGAACAAACCTCCCATCGCCAAAGCAAATACAAACCCAGATGAATGGACTCGTTTATTTGTTAGTATAGGAACAATGGAAGGAGTCACACCCGGTACTTTGCTTGGAGCCCTGGCAGGTGAATCTGAAGTAGATGGAAATGCTTTTGGAAAAATTGACATCCGAGAAACTTTCTCTTTAGTCGAAGTTCTAGCAAAAGAAGCGGGCAAGGTAATCAAGGCTGTAAATGGAGTGACTATCCGCGGGCGTAGCACCAGAGTCGATTATGATCGAGGCCAGAAACCAAATCAAGGACCTACAATCTCCAAGAAGCGCTAAAGGCCTTATTCTAGCAATGTAAAACCACGATGGGACCAGAACTTAGGTTCTTAAAAAATCTTTTGAGAACCAAGTCCCAGTCCCATCGAAAATGCGGCCTACAAGATTAAAGTTTAGCTAGTGCTTGCTTATTGGATAGCGTCCTTTAAACCTTTTCCAGCTTTAAAACCAGGAGTTTTTGACGCTGGAATGTTGATTGCCTCTCCAGTACGGGGATTACGTCCCGTCCGCGCCTTCCTATGCTTCGCTTCAAATGCTCCAAAACCAGTGATCTGTACCCGAGTGCCAGCCTTCAGCGCACCTGCGATAATACCACCTGATCCAAACATTGCTTCTAGGGCACGAGCAGCGTCGGCCTTAGTCATGCCTGCTTGGTTAGCAAGAGCGTCTACCAGATCAGACTTGTTCATTCGATTATTCCTCCAATGGATTCACCCGTTATAAACTTCGCGCCCGCCACATATACCTTCGTGACATCCCGTTCCAAGAAGCATTCTTTCAATCAGTAATCTGATTACACGAAAGATGTGAACATCATAGTCCGGTAGGACGCTAACCGAGTCAAGGGTAAGCCGACCGAAGCGAGGCGTCAAGGGACCAGGATCCTGAAAACCCTGATAGAGTCTAGCGTAGCACTGGATTGACCTCAGAAAATTCCTGTTATTGTAGGGTTCCAAGTCGACATTCCGATCGAGATGATACACAGGATAAAATTATAAAGAAATCTGAGTGGCCACCTAGCTAGCATCCTATAATTCCCCGCGGGGGGGAGCGTTACTTATAACGGTAAGTAATGCGGCCTTTGGTGAGATCATAAGGGGACATTTCCACCTTGACTCGATCACCTTCAAGTACACGAATGTAGTGTTGTCTCATCTTTCCTGAGAGATAAGTGAGCACCTCATGACCATTCTCCAATTCCACCCGAAACCTTGCATTTGAAAGGACTTCACTGACCATCCCTTCGATCTCTATAGCTCCTTTTCCCACGGTCTCCTCTGGTGAAATATTAAGTGTGTTCGCTGGAGGATAGCACTCGCGCCTCTAACCAGCAACGGCTGATAATAAGACCAGGTGGAACTTGGTGGAAGGCCCCCCATGTTAAATCTCAGTCAAATGGTTACACTAGATTGCACTTTCGACCTAGTATTTAATACAAATGCCACCGAGAATAATAGCCCAAAGCAATGAACAATTTTAACTCTACAGAGATCAGCAAACTTAGGTCTTGTCTTGGTACCACTGCTGAGATCAACTGCCCTCGATGTCATCAATTGCTTCAAAATCATAAAATTCCAATCCGAAAGGACCTTTCATATGTCCGGAGTAGACTCTGGCTTCGGTGCACTACTTGTAATTTAGACCTGGTCTTAGACTACCCAAAATCCAGGAGACTATCGTGTCGAGATTGACTGCCCCACTAATCTTCATCTTCATCATGTTTAGAATCTGTCAAGCTGAAATCAATGGTCAAACGAATTCGACAATAGTTGAATACCGAGGACCCGTAGTATTGGACCTTCCTGCCAGTACTCGCGCCATGGCCATGGGGAATGCTTTTCAATTAGCAGATCCTACAAGTGATGTAATCTTCTATAATCCGTCACTACTAAACGGGCCCGCCTCATTCGAAATGGCAAGACAAACCTTTGGAAGCCGAGCCTCACTGGTTCAGATGTCCGCTAAAACAGAATGGTGGAAGGGCTCCATCGGCTTAGGGATTCAAGCTCTGACATATACAAAAAACGGCAACTATATCCAACCCTTCATAGTCACCCAAACTGAAAGCGAACTCTTCAAAGATGGTTTCAATAGGATTTCTGAGTCAGCCGCCACTCTAGGTTACAGCATGAAAATAGCAGGCATAGCCTGGGGGATCGGGGCC
Source organism: uncultured bacterium (assembly GCA_963935005.1). Classification (GTDB taxonomy): domain Bacteria; phylum Gemmatimonadota; class Gemmatimonadetes; order Longimicrobiales; family Gaopeijiaceae. The sequence goes on from CAWWAX010000002.1 coordinate 14,911, forward strand.
AAAGCTATCGAACAAGGAGTTGGAGGAGCTAAAGGCCAGTCCTTTGGGTTTGATTTCGGTGGATCACGACAACTGGGTCCATTCACACTCGGTTTGTCTCATCAGAATCTAGGCCGCAACCTCAGGATTAAAAATTCCCAGATGACCCTCAAGAATCGAACGACTCTGGGTTTAGCATTCCACGACTGGGTATTAGGTCCTTTCGATATCGGAGGCTCAACGGCTGTGTCGAAAAGTGCTGGAGGATCACTCACTCAACACATTGGAGGAGAAGTCTCTTGGTGGCCAGTAGTCGGTCGAACTTTTACTGGCCGGTTCGGAATTCGAACTAGCGAACAAGAGTTTCAATCTGAAGTCTTAACTTTTGGGCTAGCATTTAGGGGCGATGCATTTGGCCTTGATTACGCTTTCAATGATATTAATAGTGCTGGAAATTCTCACAGAATATCCATTAGTTGGCAATAGAAAAACCTACAAAAACAACCCCCCCCTGAATCTCTCAATCATCCTTGCTATTCTCTGCCGTAAAAGCCTCATCAAGGAAAGCAATTCCAATGTCATCTACTAACACAGAGCCTTTCATAGACACATCAAAGATCAAACGAATAGTAGACAACTTCCGCAAATCTAATTCTGGATTCTCCTTAATGAAATCAGACAGAGGAATGGAAAAAGTCTGTAAAACAAATTCATAGTTTTGCTCATAAGTCTGCTTTTCGATGTCTCTCCTCCTTAGAATATCCATTTGCAAGGGGGGCCTGATTGCTCCATAGTCACTCAGGGTCAAGTTTGCTGACCTTCCCAGGACATCCGTGATTTCGACGGTCACATCAAGTGGAGCTTCTTCTTCGTTCATGTCTCCGCCCTTAGCTATCCTTTCGCTTGAGCTAGCTGAGCCTTGATCTTCGGACTTAGAGTCATCAAGAGTCGGTGTAAGGGCCATCTGTAAATGAGCTTCTCCTTTCAGATTCCAAGAATTTCCAAGTGTATCAGGTAGTGATAAAGAGAAACTTGCTGGGCTTCCTAACGCATCTGGTTCACTGCCTTGCTTATCCCACCCGAGCCGAACAGACTGATTGACCTGAGAAGATGAAGTGCTTGGCCGATTTCTTGAACGAAGAGGCATGATCTGCTCTTTCCAAACCGCCAACCCCTTGCCTTTCAAATGGACCCCAGTAGCAGTCCCCGTAGTGACGTCTATATCTTCTTCAAAAGTAGCTAGAGGCTTGAAACTTTGTTCCTGAAAGCGGGTGATATACATAGTCTTAGGAAGCCACCCACCTGCCACTCTGTGGTCTCGAAAAAGAGGCAGAAACTGTTCATTTTTCTTCAGAGAATACTCCAAAAAGGATGATATATATATTTTAGCAAATTCTTTCTGCTCTTCTGGGTCTAAAAGTCCTCTCAAATCCAAAATTCTATCACTTCTCGGGCCGTTGTCATGTGAACCCCACGAAGAATTCCACTGGCCGTGATTAGCTCGATATACGTATATAGCAGTTTTGAAGTAGTCATTCCCATCAGTAAACTTCAAACGATGGTATAGCCGAAGTCCCTGGAATGCTGTTACATCTCCATCGTGCGAGCCATGAAAGACCATATAATTGACATTCTCGACCGGAACAAATCTTCCAGTTGGAAGATACTGTCCACCTACAGGAGCTATAGCTACGATTGCCCTGATATTAAAACCAAAATCGAAGGTCAAGTTTGCGTCATCTGGATAGTGACTCAGTTTATTAAAAGCTACCGCATGTCCTACTGCTTCGCCTCCCCTAGAATGACCAATTAGGGCAATATTTTCCATATCCACTGAATTAAAAAATTCATTATCAGGATCCTGATTGATTTCATCCCAAACTTGCAGGTGCTTTAATAACAACCAGCCACGAGCGTCATTTTCCGTCCTAATCCCTCCATTCACGAAATTCATGTCTATCGACGCCATGATATATCCCCGGCTGGCCAATAGTTCGCCTAAATAATCGTAACCAGGGTCCGAAAAATCCTTCATATCATGATTCCCGTGCACTACTAATACTAGCGGGAAAGGGCCAACTCCTTCTGGGTACCAAACTCTTCCATTGAGTGGAAATATCGCGGGATCAAACCCCCAGTAATCATTTCTCGAATCAGCCTGATCACCAAGATCAACCAACTTGGAAGCATCCACAGTTTCTGTCCTAAAAGCCACCGCTTCTCCATACTCACTTCTATTCTTGTCATCTCCATGCCCGTAGGTCAGAGTCTTAAAATTGTAAGGTCCTCTGACAGAAGGACTCGGGCCAGTCAAGAGTTGTGAATTCAGAACAAGCGGATGGTCACTCTCTTCTAACCTTAAAGAACCTCTACATCCCGAAATCAACAGGAAAGAGCAAAGTAACAATCTCGAATAATAAGAATACATAGATAATCCTAACGCCTTTTAAAGGTTCCGAACTCAGCCACATGGAAAGCAGCACAATAAATAAATTACTTTACTTGAGCCTTTTTCAGCAATCGCGCACTCCAGGCCCGCGGAGCCTATCTTACCTGTCTACTCCACTGCAACGGGTTTCATTATCTTTAACATAACTATGAAACCATTTTGGAACTATCTAACAATATCAGGCCCTATCAGTGAAGCCATCACCTAAAATCGGAGTTGTTTTTCTTAATTTTGGAGAACCAGAAACTTACGATTACAACGAAGTGGTTAGTTTTCTAGAAAGAATTTTTGACAGAAATTCATCTCTTGAATCAGCCAGTGACAACCCCAACTCTCGAAGCAGAGAACTAGCAAAGAGAAGAGCTCCCGCTCTCATAGAAGAATACGAGGCAATGGGAGGTTCGCCACTCAATACACAAGCACGCCAACAAGCCAAGAGAGTTGAAAAAGAATTACGAAAAAGATCGATGAACGTCCACTGCTATTCTGGGACACAGTTCACCGAACCTTTCATTCAAACTGCAGTCACCCAGGCAAAGAACGATGAGGTCGAGCAGCTTATTGCCCTCCCCATCTATCCTCTTTGTGGTAAATCCACAACATTAGCTGCGTTGGAAGACGTACGAAAAGCAATGGACTTTTGTGGCCTGGATATTCCTTTACGGGAAATCACTGGATGGCACAAACATCCAGACTACCTCCCAATGAGAGCAGATAACATCCTAAAGTACGCTAAACGTCAAGAGATCGAACTGCACAGTGACACTACAGCTCTTATTTTTTCTGCCCACGGAACACCAATAAAATACTTAAAAGACGGTCCCCGATATACTCATTATGTCGAGGAAACATGTCGTATTCTGGCGAGAGAATTAGGTGTCACCAACTATAATTTAGGCTATCAAAACCATACAAATAGGAACATCGAATGGACCTCTCCTGGAATAGAAGAGGTCGTCCAGGCTAACAAAACAACGAACATCCTACTTGAAGCAGTAAGCTTCATGCACGAACAGTCAGAGACTAAAGGCGACCTGGACATGGAGTTAAAGGGGATCGCTGAAAAAGAAGGTATGAATTTCTTTCGGGTACCTATTCCTCACGATGACCCTCGATTCATCAATCTTTTATGCGAACTCGTCGAGAACCTACTCAGAAACGAACCGATTATGGGCGAGTTGGGGCTTCGTCGTTGCCTCTGTCGAAAAACTCCAGAGACTTTTTGTCTTAACGCTACTTCAGGAGAAAACTCCTAAGATTTTTGCTTAAGGCCTGAGCTTGTTGAATTCTGCCTTGAAGCCCAGGCCTGCCAGCGTAACTGGAGCAAACGAAAAGACCGTCTGGAAGTTTGACCGTATCATGCTCTCTCCAGCTAAGGTCCCAAGCTGGTATTTTAGTCCTAGAAACTTCTAATGAAACTGCCTTGGAGCCAGTGACTTGCTCGAATTCGGATGTTGCAACAGATGCAATATCTTGATCCGAAGACTCTACTAGTTTAGGGTTTTTCATCCCCCCTAAGAAGGCAGTATAAAGTCCTTTCCTCCCAAATAGACTATGATTGCAAGTCACTCCACGAGTTTCTAATGTTTCACTTAGCCCAACCTGATAGCCAAGTCCTTCAAGTTCCAAATCCGACTTCATGTGACATATAGCAAGCTCGTTATAATTCATCTGTTGCCATAGAGTAGCTTCTTTAGGGCACTCATCCTTTATAATGCTACCCGCCTGCTTAGCCGGACAAGCGAATACAACAGCATCCACCAATGACTCAGTTCCACCTTCGAATACAACTCTCCATCCCTTCTCAGATCTGTGGACCGACCGTACAGAACGATCAAGCTCTATGCGACTTCCAAGCTTTTTCCCCAAGGCATCAGGCAAGGCCCCCAGACCCGTTTTGAAAGAGCACGGAGGTGGAGTCCTGCTTCGCCCCATACGTCCCCATAGATCCCAAACAATACTTCTCCCGATGCCCGCTTCCTTTAGCCTACCTACCAATGCCGATTTCACTAACATTCTATCTGGATCAGATCCATAAAGACCTCCATATAATGGACCCAGAAAATTTTCATATGCGACTATCCCAAATTTTCTGCGGAGAAACTTCCCAACCGTCTCCTCCGCCTTCGCTCCAGCTGTCAAAACTTCTGCGAGGACTCTTAATTTGGAAGGCAAAGGCAGTAAGTCGGTACTAATCAACTGCTTTAGAGTTAGAGGCGCTTTTCTCAGTTTGCCTCTAGAATAAACCAGAAGAGGCAAGTGGCTAGGACCCATCACTACTTCCTCCTGGAGTCCAACTTCTTCAATCAATTGTTTGACCTGTGGAGTCAACCGCATACGCTGGGGACCCCTTTCGAGAACCAGTCCCGCATAGTCCTCAGATGACACCACGCCACCTAATCTACCTGTAGCCTCCCAAACGGTCACATCGTTACCGCTGCGCACCAGTTCGTGTCCAAGGAATAGACCCGAAACACCACCGCCAACTACTCCTATCAATTCATTTTCCTTCCTGAAGTCGAAGATTTGAAACGCAAGGCGTGAGCATTAATTCTGGTTGATGCTCGAATTAATCGGAAGGGGGGCAATGAAAATATATTGACCAACGCGAATTATGCCCTAGTTTAGTCTACACTAATTTTTCTATTTGGACGACCATAAAACATTGATTTGGATGGTATGAGCAATTCTAAAAAACCTCGGGACCACAGCAAGGATTCGGATATCCAGGATAAAACAAATATGTCCTCAGTATCCCGAAGGAACCTTCTTCGGTCTAGTGTAGTGGGTGCTGTTGGCCTAGCCACTAGCGCGAGTGTGATAAGTCGGCGCAAGAGTGAGACAAAGTCGTTTGTAGATACTGGTAAAGCTGACGTCGACACTTCCAAGTTTGATCCTACTTCATACCTGACATCATTTGATTATGGTGTTCCTTCTGTTCTTCCAAACGGGCAAACACAAAGAGAATACAATATCACGGCTACAGATCAGGAAATTGAAGTGGCACCAGGAGTCTATTTCAATGCCTGGACCTATAACGGAACTGTACCTGGTCCAACTATTCGATGCACTGAAGGTGATCGGCTAAAAATCAACTTCTACAATGCCGGTAGCCATCCGCACACTATCCACTTTCATGGAATTCATGCCAGCAACATGGATGGGGTTTTCGAACCTGTTCAACCTGGGGAAAGTTTTTTTTATGAATTCGATGCTGCACCAATGGGATTTCACTTATATCACTGTCACGCCCGACCATTGAAGCGCCATCTCCACAAAGGCCTTTATGGAGCTTTCATCATAGACCCTCCAGAGGGTCGGCCAGAGGCCAAAGAACTAGTGATGCTGATGAACGGGTTCGATACGAATTTCGATGGAGAGAATGAAGTCTATGCAGTGAATAGTGTGGCATTCCACTATGAAAAACATCCCATCGACATCCAGCAAGGAGAGCTCGTCCGAGTCTACTGTGGCAATATGACAGAATTCGACTTACTGAATTCCTTTCACCTGCACGGGAACATGTTTAAGCTTTACAGAACTGGAACCAACCTAGACCGACACGAACTCACGGATACCGTTATGCTCTGTCAGGGAGAACGGGCAGTTTTAGAGTTCAAGTATGAACATCTTGGAAAATTCATGTTCCATGCTCACCAAAGTGAGTTTGCAGAATTGGGATGGATGGGCGTTTTCAATGTCAAAGAATCGACCTTGGCTTAACTGAAATGTCTGACATCGGCGCCATAAATAACCGAGATCCAATCCAAGACAAAACATCTCGAACCCTCCTCGGTATGGTGGCCAGAGGTCTTCTGCCTGTTTTCTTCATTGCACTTACTCTAGTCGTTTTTGTCCAGACAGGAACAACCGATTTTTTTAAGTCTAGCTTCCCTCCTATTGAAGAACTGACCTACCAAAGAGTGGCGTTCCCTGATATGGGACAGATGCAAGTCCATTTGGTCAATGGAGGGCCAGAACCTGTCACCATAGCCCAAGTAATAATTGACGATGCATTTTGGGAATATGAAGCCAGCCCGTCAGTTTATGTTGAAAGATTGGGCAAGGCTGTCTTGGACATACCCTATCCTTGGGTTGAAGGCGACCCTCTAGAAATTTCAGTAGTAAGCTCCACTGGATTAACTTTCAATCATCAGGTTGAAGTGGCAACCCGGTCTCCTGAAATGAACTCTACTTACTTAAAAATTTTCACTATCCTGGGTATTTTCGTAGGTATCATACCAATTTTCTTAGGATTTTTATGGCTACCCTTTCTAGCCAGAATCACGCAAGAGTGGCAAGACTGCCTTCTAAGCTTCACAATAGGACTGCTGATTTTCTTAGGAATCGATGCAACTCGAGAAACAGTTTTCTTGACTGCACAAGTCGCTTCTGCTTTTCAGGGAATCGCTGTAATGACTCTCGGGATTGTAGGAATGTACGTACTACTAAACACGGTCAATCAACTCTCCAAGGGTAAAACTACGAACCGATCGCAGCCGTTAAACATGTCCATGCTCATAGCCTTAGCTATCGGTTTGCACAACTTGGGAGAAGGACTAATTATCGGTTCATCCTATGCAGTAGGAGAGGTGGCCCTGGGCACCTCCTTAGTCTTTGGATTTCTCCTTCATAACACAACGGAAGGAATCGGTATAGTGATTCCTGTGGCCAGCTCTGGCGTCAGAATACGCTCGCTGTTTTTCTTGGGATGCCTGGCTGGAGTGCCCACAATCGCTGGAATGTTGATTGGTGGCTTCAGCTATTCTACTACTTCAACCGTTTTCTTCCTATCTCTAGGCATTGGTGCCGTCCTACAGGTCGTTTCAATGATAAGCCAAGACGTCACATCTCGTTCTGAATCTGGCCTACTCAAACCCCTTAACTCATTTGGCCTATTAGGCGGTTTAGTATTTATGTATCTGACGGGACTCTTGTTGCCTGCTTAGTAGACTTTGATCCTCAGAAAGAAGATTGGTCTATGAGTCCCCGACCTATTCCGATCGTGGCTGGGTCGCTAACGATGATCATCTTGAACCCTTGTTCTAATCTATCTGCTACATCTTCGACACCAGCAGTGATTCCACATGGTACCCCCAATTTCATACAGGCAGCCAAAACACTTTGAATAGCAGCTTCGATAGCTTCTTCATCACCATCGTAAGCCCGCCTAAGATCTCCGGGGCCAGGGATGACCACACTGACCCCAGGTGTACCTACTATCTCTTCAGCCGATTCGACCCCTACTCGGTCTTCAATGAGTATTACACTTATTACATCTCCCATTGGATTCAACGGCCATAACCTACGACCCAATGCTTGTACGGCCAATTCAGCTTCTTCAGCCGATTCGACATGTGGAAATACTACCCCTTGAACCCCTTCAACTAAGCCCTCATCTATGTACCGATAAAGGGCTTGCCTGTCTTCCCTGATCGGTGGAATCCTTAGAGTTATTGGGTGACCATCACCATCTTCAGAAGTATTTACCATTGCTTGCCTGAAAGCCTGTAGACCAGGTATGTCCCAAGGTCCAGATTCGAGAGAATAAAAGATGAAATCAGGATCTTTATTCCTGCCTGCAACGGAACCTCCGTCCGTGGTTTGTGGACGAGCAAACGCACCAAAAACTGGCTCACCATTTTGGATTTTGCTAATCAAACCATCATAAAGTTCCACAGTCTCGTCACTTATATTTTCTGTCGATCGAGTTCCTATGCCATCATTCTGACAGCCAGAGAAAACGATGACCACAAAGGACAATTCTCTCAAACCGATGGTCACATTCAAGTTGACTCCTCCACTAGAAGCTCAGTTAACTCAGGATTATCAAACACACAAACAATACATCAGGAACCATCCTTATCAGTCACTGACCGCATTAATCTCTCTAGCTTCTGTTTGTGCTCCTCCAATTCAGCTTTCAGGAAATCAAGTCGATCGTACATATCTACCGCTGGCCTTTGGTCGACGCCGATGGAATTACCATAGAGGTATTGGAATTGATCTCGCAGCATAGGTTGAGGGTAACTTGTAATACTACGATCAGTAACCAACGCGTCTTCAATTTCTTTCAATTGTTTTTCAACGTCACCACCCTTACTTACACGCTCCATCGCTCCAGACAGCCGATCTATCGTAGCATCCGCATCTTCGATCGCTGCTCGCACTTGTATGCCTAAATCATACTGTGCTTGAATATCTTCCAATGTGATCCCATCTATTTCGGATCTCGGATCCATCAGCACATTAAAAGATTCGACATGAGTCGTGCCATCAATTGTCAGATGAGCCTCATAGACGCCCGGAATAACCATCGGGCCGCCTCTTGAGGATCCGTTAGGGCCCAACACTTGCAGGTCCCATACGAATCTATTCACGCCACTCCTCCGGCCTAATCCAGCAGTACCAACCACTCTCTGAAATGGTGCCCGCATCCCTTGACCCATTTGAAGGCGTGTACTCGAGTCATCACTACCAAAGGTACGTAACACTTCTCCTTGAGAGTCACGGATTTCCAACTCCACTTCCTGAGCTGTTGCATGCAACAGGTAATCGAAAACAGCTCCTTGCTGGGACCACTGAGGCTCATGAGATGCAGAAACACCACGACCACCCTGCCCCCTGATCCGCACGGCATTTGAGGGTTCAAAAAAGTGGGGCCCAGAAGTTGCCAGCGCATTGTCCATCTGACGTACAGGAGAAATGTCATCCATTATCCAAAAGCCCCGACCCATGGTTGAGAGAACCAAGTCGTCGTCATGGATTTTCATATCTGTTATTGGTGTAGCTGGTAAGTTCAGCTGGAAAGAACTCCAAGAAGCTCCGTCGTTCATGGAATAGAACATCCCGAACTCAGTCCCCGCAAACAGCAAGCCTTCCACCACAGGATCTTCTCTGATAGCTCTAGTCGGGTGATCTCCTGGAATACCATTATCTCCTGGTGTTAACAACGTCCAACTTTCCCCGTAGTTTTCAGTTTTATATATAAAAGGAGTGAAATCACCTAAAAGAGTCCGATACGCAGCGAAGTAAGCTTTCCCTCCATCATGTGGCGATGGATCAATAGTCTGAATTCTTCCTTCCAAAGCCATTCCAGGGGGAGTGACATCTTTCCATACTTGGCCACCATCCCGAGTCACCTGAACCAGGCCATCATTAGATCCAGCCCAAATTACCCCAGGCTCTACTGGTGATTCCTCAATGGCATAAAGTACTGAATAATGCTCTTCGCCTGTTATGTCACGTGATATAGGTTCTCCAGAGACAACCTGCCTCTCTGGACGGAAAGCAGTAAGATCAGGGCTAATCTGATCCCATGTAACCCCTTCATCTATGGTCCTATGAACAAACTGTGATCCATGATAAACGACATTCGCATCGTGTGGGGATATCTCGATTGGAGCCACCCGCTGAAAACGGTACGGCAAATCCTTCGGGTTGGCCCCATACAGATTTCCAAAGCCAACATAATACTGCTTCTCTTGTCCAGTGACCTGGCTGAATCGGCCAAATCGACCCTTGCAGTTCGAGTACACTATATCTGGATTGCCTGGCTTAGGAACTGCCGGACCAGTTTCACAGCCTCCAACCGCTCTCCAGTAGCCAGTGTGGCCAGAGGCCGAATTTTCTTCAGGAGGATTACTGGGAACCCTAATCGTAGAATTATCCTGTTGTCCTGCATAAAGCCAATAAGGAAATCTGTCATCAATATCTACTTGATATAATTCAGATGTTGGTTGGTTATTTTGGGTTGACCATGTGGTTCCCCCATCTAGGCTCACATTAGCACCACCGTCGTTGGATTGAATCCAAATATTAGGATTCTCTGGATTAATCCAGAGGTCATGGTTGTCACCGTGTGGAGTCGGCATACGCACAAAAGTTCTTCCTCCGTCCGACGAACCATAAAACCCCTCGTTGTTGACATAAACTTTGTTGGCATCAGTCGGATCAACTGTTACACCAGTGTAGTAAAATGGTCTATTCATCAAGCCAGCCTGATTTGTCATCAGCTCCCAAGTCTCACCGAAATCGTCTGAATGATAGAGTCCCTCTAGCGGATCGGTTGTTTCAACCAATGCATACACTCTATTGGGAGATGAAGCCGACACAGAAAGGTCAATCTTCCCCACCAAGCCAGTAGGCAATCCTTCGCTCACCAATCTCCACGAATCCCCTCCATCGATCGACTTCCAAATACCATTCTCTCTCCCAGAAGCTTCCATTCCTGATATGATCGTCCAGGGCTGGCGCTGACCCCGCCACATCGCAGCATAAATTTCGTTAGGATTACCTGGATTGATTTCTAGATCTATAGCACCTACAGAATCAGAAGTGAACAAAACTTGCTCCCAATCCTCACCTCCGTTTGCAGAACGATAGACACCTCTTTCGGAGCTCTTGGCCCAAGGATTGCCGAGGGCAGCCACATAAACCATAGCTGGATTATTGGGATCAACCTCTACGGCTCCCAATTGACCCATATCTCTCAGGCCCATCATTTCCCAAGTCTCTCCTGCGTCCCCGGATCGATAAATGCCCCTACCAACAATCACATTTGATCGAATTCCGTCCGAACCTGTTCCTACATATACCATACTTGGATCAGAAGGAGCCACTCTGATGGATCCAATAGAACCCGTACTAAAATATGCATCAGAAATAGGTCTCCACGAATTTCCGTAGTCTTCAGTTTTCCAGACCCCACCGCCTGTCGCGCCCATATAGAAAGTGAAAGGATGTGCGGGATGACCAGCAACCGCGGTAACCCTACCACCCCTGGACGGACCAACACTCCGATAACTTAAGTCTCGAAATACCCTTCTCACCTGATCTGCTTGTTCAACCTGCGAAAAAGCCTTTTCGGGAAGGGCTGCTGCCGATACCACCAATAAACTGAAAGCCACTAATGTGTATGACCGTCTCATTTTTATAAACCACTCAAAATACATACTCACCACTCCGGGGAAAAAGTTCAACTAGAGAAATGACAATGCCCCTTATCCAGCAAATGGTCAACCGATCAAGGCTAATTAAGAAGTTGATATACAAAGGTCACTTCCTTTATGTTAGTCGTCTAGAACGTAAAATATTAGATTGGTTGTATAAAAGACCAACCGACTATACAGGGAACGTTGTTCGAGCAACGTACAGGATTCAGAACGATCTAACTAAAATTGGTAAATAGTAGATAGCTTGAAATAAGCATTCATGAGCCACTTGCATCTAAGTGCCAAATGAGGCCCTCAAAAGGAGTACTTCTTGAAAAAGAAAAATATTGAAATCGCGAATGGCAAACAGTCACCTACGACCTCTTTTGAGGGTGACTATGGAGAATCTTTTCCAAAATCAAAGAAAATTTTCATACAAGGTGACCGCGGAGTCAGTGTTCCGATGAGAGAAATTACACTTTCAGGGGGCGAACCTTCTATTCAGGTGGCTGATACCAGCGGTCCACTGGGAATAGACCCCCAACTTGGTCTGCCCAAGCTTAGAGAAGATTGGATATTAAATAGGACTGGCATTGAAGAAACCTCCATTACATATCGGGACCCTGACCCCGACAATGCTTTAGAGGTGCCTGAACCTTTGCTCAACAAACCTCTTCGGTCACTGAATGGACCTGTAACACAACTTCACTATGCAAAAAAGGGTGAAATCACTCAGGAAATGGAATTTGTGGCCCTGAGAGAAAATATGAGTCCTGAGTTCATTCGGAGTGAAGTAGCCCAAGGTAGAGCCATAATTCCTGCAAACATAAATCATCCCGAACTCGAACCTACAATCATCGGTAGAGCTTTTCAGGTGAAGATTAACGCGAATATAGGAAATTCTGCAGTCAAGTCCTCCATAGAAGAAGAAGTGGAAAAACTCAAATGGGCTACTCTTTGGGGCTCAGATACAGTCATGGATCTATCAACCGGGAAAAATATCCACCAAACCCGCCAATGGATAATCCGAAATTCCTCAGTGCCTATTGGAACTGTGCCAATCTATCAAGCTCTCGAAAAAGTTGACGGAGTCCCTGAAGAATTAACCTGGGAAATTTATCGGGACACGTTGATTGAACAGGCTGAACAGGGTGTCGATTATTTCACGGTCCATGCTGGAGTACTTCTCCGCTTCGTGCCGATGACTGCCAATAGAGTCACTGGCATCGTCTCCAGGGGAGGCTCCATTATGGCGAAGTGGTGCCTTGCGCATCACAAAGAGAGCTTTCTTTACACGAATTTCCCAGAGATATGTGAGATCATGGCATCTTATGACGTTTCTTTTTCACTGGGAGATGGCCTAAGACCTGGATCGCTCGCAGACGCGAATGATGAAGCCCAATTTGCAGAACTATATACCCAAGGAGAGCTAACAAAAATTTCATGGGAGCACGATGTACAAGTCATGTGCGAAGGACCTGGTCACGTACCCATGCATATGATCAAAGAAAATATGGACAAGCAATTAGAATGGTGCCATGAAGCTCCATTCTACACCCTCGGACCATTAACTACTGATATTGCTCCAGGTTACGACCACATCACGAGTGCCATCGGTGCGGCGCAAATTGGATGGTACGGTACCGCCATGTTGTGCTACGTGACTCCAAAAGAGCACCTGGGCCTTCCTAACAGAGAAGACGTAAAGGCTGGTGTAATAGCCTACAAGATAGCAGCACATGCTGCCGATATAGCTAAAGATCATCCTAGAGCGAGAGAATGGGACGACGCTATATCAAAAGCTCGTTTCGATTTTCGGTGGGAAGATCAATTCAACTTATCATTAGACCCAGTCACAGCCAGAGCCTTCCATGACGAAACTCTACCCGCTGATGGAGCGAAAGTAGCACATTTCTGTTCGATGTGTGGCCCTAAATTCTGCTCAATGAAAATCACTCAAGATATCCGTGATTATGCGGCACAAACACAAAAGTCAGCCGAGCCCGAAATCGAGAGAGGTTTGGAGGAAAAATCAATGGAATTTCGAGAGAGTGGTTCTAATATCTATGTGAACGTAACAGAAGACTAGTGGAGTAAGGCCTAAAAATCCTTATAGTATATAGGGTTTCAGCTTTCCTAATCTGGGAGGTGGAACCATTTATGTCCATCTTGGAATGGGGGATAGACCAACATGGGTATTAGAGTTCTGGTATTCATTGCATCAGCAGTGTGCCTTCTAGGTATAAGCCTAGTCCTGCTCAATGCTTTGTGGTGGATCATTAGTTAACACTATCACCAAACAATTCACTCAACTTTTCTACTAATTCTTTTTCTAATTCTTCAGGACTTCTCTCGGTTGTAATCCTTACTTCCTTATCAAACAATCCTCCAATCTTACCTAGCACTTCTAATGCTCTAACTCCGTCACGAGTGTTTGTCCCTAAAATGTCCCTTTCACTAATAGGACTAGATACATACTGAGCATAGGTAGATCAGAGGGGATTACAAGAGGGATTCCTTATGTTCATTGGTGTTTCTATACTACTTACACCTAGACACGTGATGGTTGAGGGGAACAGAAGATTAGTGGAACCTTATAGCCGTCTAGCCGTCGATTTATTCCAAGTGCCAACCGACTTCATTCCCGACGTTGATAGTTGCATCGTTCAAGACGCAGCCATAAACCCCTCCCTTCCACTCAGTACCTAGTGCATCTCTAAGGCCTTGGTAGGCCTCATCCATGATCTTGCAGGGCTTAGTCTCACCCATGATCTTAACCCTAAGATTACCCACCGAGAGAACGCGACCGATAGTCGCCTCTAATTCAATGTCACTTACCATAAAATTTGCTCGACGCATTTCAGGTTTTACCATACCGCTAGATCGATCACCTAGCCCTTCAAACACTTCTTTTTCTATGAACGTGACCTGTCGCTGGCTACGTCCAAAGTTGGCATCTCCGACTAAGCCTTTGTTTTTCTTCGAAACCACTTCGGATATCGAATCCATAGCTCCACCATGGGAAGTCTTTATCCAAATAGCCTCTAGTCGACCCATTTCTTTATCCTCATTGAAATTTTAATTATGTAATCAGCGCCACTGCTTCTGAAGTTCTTGTAAAATATCGTTCCCAGGGCATAGGTCTTCATATTTCAGTTCGGCCAGGGGCTCAGCCACAGTATTCTCGAAGGAGTGTATGTCATGACTATCCTGGTCTATATAAAGCAAACCAGTAGCCACCTCGCCTTCGAGTTGTCGACGAGCGATATAAGCGTAAGCTGCTTCACGATCGGTAGGGTCATACCCTTCGGCTTCCGCTACTGGTCTGAATTTGATTACGCTACCATCATGCATCGCCACAGAAGTCACACTTCCAGAAGTTTGCTCCGCCTTTATTTCATGCAGAACAGGGACATAATCAGCCTCAACAACTTCCTGAATATGATCACGAGTATGCTGGTAACTCTTAGTCGAACCCTGGTGGTCATTAAATGTCACACAGGGAGAGATTACATCTATTAATGCAAAGCCTGGATGGCTCAGACCAGCTTTAACCAAAGGCATTAGTTGTTGCTTATCCCCTGAAAAACTTCTTCCCACGAATGAAACACCCAAACTCATAGCCAACGACACCGGGTCGATTGGGCCCATTCTATTTTCTTCGCCTTTCTTAGCTTTAGTCCCTACATCAGCTGACGCAGAAAATTGGCCCTTTGTTAGTCCATAAACTCCATTATTGGCTATGATATAAAGCATATTGACGTTCCGGCGAATAGCGTGACACAGTTGGCCAAGGCCGATGGACAGCGAGTCACCATCTCCCGAAATTCCGATGTAGGTTAAGTCTCTATTGGCAGCATTTGCTCCTGTCGCGATAGATGGCATCCTTCCATGTACCGAATTGAACCCATGGGCTTCATCCAGAAAATAAGCTGGAGTCTTTGATGAGCATCCAATACCACTGATTTTCGCAACCCTGTGTGGTTCTATTTCCAATTCGAAAAAAGATTGGACTAGAGCTGCCGTAATAGAATCATGGCCACAGCCCGCACACAGAGTGGACATGGAGCCTTCATAGTCTCTCTGGGTTAATCCTAGATTGTTAACCCGCAGGCTGGGATGGCTAACCAATGGTTTTGCTGTTTGTGCCATAATCTAATTCCTATCAGAACTTTCCAAATGAGCACTCATCAACTGCTGGATTCCACTTACTACAATACCGGCACTAAGGGGCGAGCCCTTGTTATCCAGAATGGACTCAAGCCTCTGTTTTTCTACTTCTGTCTCCACTGTTATCAACTTCATAAGCTGAGCATCTCTGTTTTGTTCAATGACAATATTGAGCTCGTGTGACGACAGAAACTGTTGCACCTCTGGCCCGAACGGAAAACCCCTTACCCTTAAGTAATCGACCGGCACACCCCTGACACTCAGTTTCTCGATAGCCTCTAACACTGACTTTCGGCAACCTCCAATCGTAACAACTCCCACTCGGGAACCTTCCTGGCAGTGAATCTCAGCTTCGGGAACATCAGTTGAAGCGCCATCAATCTTTTTTCCTATGCGGTCAATCACCTCTTCGTACAGGGCTCCATCTTCTGTATACCTTCCATACTTGTCATGGCCGGAACCTCTTGTGAAGTATGAACCTTTCGGATGTACACCCGGCAAGGAACGATACGGAATGCCATCTCCATCTACATCCAGGTATCTGTAAAATACATCGAGATTCTCGAGTTCATCCGCCGAAAGAACCTTACCACGATCTGGGATGAAGTTGTCGTCCCATTGCAAATTATCACAAACCCAATCGTTCATACCAATATCTAGATCAGAAACGACAAAAATTGGCGTCTGATATTTTTCAGCCAAATCAAAGGCTTGGACTGCGAAATGAAAACATTCATTAGGATCCGCAGGGAAAAGGGCTATATGCTTAGTGTCTCCATGGGATGCATAAACCGTCGTCAAAATATCACCCTGTTGCGTACGCGTTGGCATCCCAGTTGAAGGTCCAGTGCGTTGTACGTCGAAGAGAACAGCTGGAATCTCAGCATAGTAAGCTAAGCCAATGAATTCACCCATTAGTGATATCCCAGGACCACTAGTTGGGGTGAAAGCCCTCGCACCCATCCAACTCGCACCAAGCACCATGCCTATAGCTGCAAGCTCATCTTCTGCTTGAATGACGCAAAAACGATTTTCTTTGGTTTCTGGATCTTTTCTCAATTTCTCACAGAAACCTCTGAATGAATCCATAAGAGAAGTCGAAGGAGTGATAGGATACCAAGCCCCCACTGTCGCACCAGCATAAACACACCCCAGACCCGCAGCCATATTCCCAGTCATCAGTACTGAATTTTTGTTACCGTCCATAGGTTCAAGGTGGGGTTCAAGTGGACACTTGAAATTCTCAAGTACAAAATCGTAACCTAACTTTACAGCTACATTATTCAATTCAACTAGTTTTGGTTTTGATCCGAATTTATCCTCAAAAATTCCCGACAATATATTCAAATCAATCTCTAAAAATGCAGCCAAAGCACCGACATAGCTAACATTTTTCATTAGAATTTGTTGGCGGGATCCCTTAAAGTTCTCAACACACATGTGAGACAGTGGAACGCCAAAAAATTCTACATCCTCTCTCAACAATTCTTGTGGCAAAGGCCAACTGGAATCGTAGAGGATACTTCCCCCTGGCGTAACTTCTTTTATGTCTTGAACATAGGTTTTGGGATTCATGGCCACCATTAAATCCACTTTAGCACTTCGCCCAGTATGCCCGTCCTTATTGGCTCGGATCTCATACCACGTCGGTAGGCCTTGAATGTTAGAAGGAAAAACATTCTTTCCAGAAACAGGAATACCCATACGGAAAATAGCCTGCATGAGAAAACCATTTGCACTAGCCGAACCAGTGCCGTTAACTGTAGCAACCTTTATTACGAGGTCGTTGATACAGTGTCTACTGTTTTGGTCCAAGTCGGTTTTCCAGCGTAAGGAGTCAACAAGTCAAATTTTACCATATCCCAAGCAGCGGTTGGACACCGTTCAGCACACAAGCCGCAATGTACACAAAGATCTTCATCTTTGACCATAATCCTGGCGGTTTGAGGCAGCTCTTCTGATATATAAAGATCTTGATCAGTATTTTCTGCAGGAACAGTCAGACGATTGCGTAGGTCCTCTTCAGAACCATTATCCGTGATGGTAAGACAATAGACGGGACAAACGTCTACACAGGCATCGCACTCTATACATAGGGGTGCAGAAAAGTCGGTTTGAATATCACAATTGAGACATCTTTCTACTTCGACAGCAGTTTGTTCGGCATCAAAGCCTAATTCAACTTCCACTTCCAACGCTTTGAAGCGTTCTACCAAATCCACATGATTCATTTTAGAACGTTCAGATGTATCGTACTGACTACCATAACTCCATGAGTGCAGACCCATTTTTTGTGAGACTAGGTTCATACCGTAAGCTGGACGATCCAAAAGTGACTGTCCTTGACAATAATTATCAATAGAAATAGCAGCTTGGTGTCCGTGCTCCACAGCCCAAATGATGTTCTCTGGACCCCAGGCAGCGTCTCCACCTACGAATACACCGTTTCGGGTAGTCTGAAATGTGGTCTTATCTACCACTGGCATTTCCCAATCATTAAAATCAAGACCAATATCGCGTTCAATCCAAGGAAAAGCGTTATCTTGGCCAATAGCCAGGATGACATCGTCACAAGGCACTATCTTAGAACTCAATACCTTGCTGACAAGACGTCCATTTTCATCGGCCTCCCATTCCACTAATTCAAATTCCATTCCTACAAGACGTCCATTTTCCATCACAAACCTGCTGGGAGAATGGTTTTCTAGAATTTCGACCTGTTCCTCCTCCGCATCTTCCAGTTCCCAAGCTGATGCCTTGAAATATGGTCGCCCCTTCCTGGCCACCACTTTCACGTCCACACCACCGATCCTTTTAGAAGTCCGACAACAGTCCATCGCCGTATTACCGACCCCAATGATCAGTACTTTTTCTCCGATTTCTTTTATATGCTCAAAGTGGACAGATTCCAACCACTCGATACCAATGTGTATATTTTCACCACCTTCATCTCGGCCTGGGATGCTCAATTCTTTACCTTTCGGCGCTCCAGTGCCCACAAATACTGCATCAAATCTCTCTTCGTCCAGTAGTAACTTTAGGCTGTTTATGGGATGGTCGTAATGCACTTGCACTCCCATATCTAAAATCATGGCGATTTCTTCATCCAAAACTTTAGCGGGTAAACGGAAAGAAGGAATATTAGTCCTCATCAAGCCACCAGGACGACTTAGCTGCTCAAAAATTTCGCATTCATAACCTAGGGGCATAAGATCGTTGGCTACCGTCAAAGAAGTAGGTCCAGCCCCTATCAATGCTATCCGTTTCCCATTTTTTTCTATTGGAACAGAGGGCAGTAAATCATCTATATCGCCACGAAGATCGGCGGCCACTCGTTTCAACCGGCAGATGGCAACTGGCTCGTCTTCTACTCTCACTCTTCTACAAGCTGGCTCACATGGCCGATCACAGGTTCTCCCCAAGATCCCAGGGAAAACATTCGATTCCCGATTTAACATATACGACTCTGTAAACCGCCCCTGTCCTATCAGTCGGATATATTCGGGTACAGGAGTATGGGCTGGGCAACCCCACTGACAGTCCACCACCTTATGATAGTACTCCGGACGACTTACGTCCGTAGGTTTCATCCTCACAACGTCTCCTGTTCTATCTAAATAGGACTAATTCGCGATCATGAATGCAACCATGATTCGATTTGCGCAAGGTGTTAATAATATAACCCGTTTTCGCTTGCAATTAAGAGGGGGGGGGACATATTACAATTTCGCGCTCCATACTCTGTAAGAATCTTGATCAGAAAGAATCTTTATTTCTCTAAAATGAGCGGAGATCAATCGCTCTATTTGCAAGCGACGTTGTGCAACGAAGATCAGTGTCCCATCCTGGTTTAGGTGGGCCACTGCGCCAGTCACCATTCCCATAATAAAGTCTTCTGACCAAATCTTACCTTGGTGATAAGGCGGGTTGCTGACAATGAGATCATAACGCTCGTCCTCTAACCTGCCGAATCCATCTGAAGGAATGACTCTGGCCCCAGAAATATTTTGCTTTACCGCCGCCAAGGCTATCAAATCGACATCTAGAAAGTCCACAGATCCAGATTTCAACTGTGCCTGAACTGCGCCTCCAATTAATCCTGTGCCACAGGCAAAATCTAACACCCTGCTATCATCAGGAATTGCTGGCAGGGCTTTTATCAAGACTTCGGTTCCTGAGTCCAACCTGCCGTCTGCAAAAACTCCAGGATATGAAATCCAATCTCTGTTAAATGATGGCAAATCGATCCTGGTCACATTCATCCAATCACTCAATTCGCCCTTGTAGTTAGACTTTGTTGAGGCTACGGCCTGCAACACTCTACATCTACCACCATACGCCACAGTAGTTACTGTTTTTGCCAGTGGCCCTAAAACTTTCTCTGAGGACCTTATGCCCTCATCGTTAGACCCATAAACCCACAAGGAGCACCCAACATGCAGGGAAGAAAAAGCGATATGGGAGCACATCTCCAACTCTCTTTTAGATCTGGGAAGCCGCAAGATTGCAGCATCGTAACAATCCTTTTCAGGCCAAAACCATTTGCCGTCATTAGATCCAACCGTTCTGTTCCACAAATCAGTTTGATTGTCAGCGGACTGAATTGAGCCCTGGAGCCCCTCTGCCGAATCTAACATTCCTAAAATGCGACCCTCAATTTCGCTTTTCTTGAAGAATTTTTGAAGCAAAGAGAAAGACGCACGATCACGCCAATTCCTCTGTTTGCCAGTCAACGAGAATTCATTCTTGGAGAGCCACAAGCGGCGCTAGCTTGAGCCTTCAACCATTTCAGCCAATTTTTCCACGCCCATCGACAAATTGGTTATAGATGGAGCGAAGGAGAATCGAACCCAATTTTTTAGTTGTTTAGATGCAGAATTCTTATCTTCAGGGCAGACGTTGAAATATTTCCCTGGAATTGAAATCAACTTCTGTTCCAATCCACGTTTGAAGAATTTATCCGCATTATTCAAGCCCTTTGGCAAAGAACTGATATCTGCCCATACATAAAAGGTTCCGCAAGGTTCTTTTACACATTCCATACCTATTGCTTCAAAGCGCTTGGTAACTATTGCTCTTTTTTCGGTAAAAACCTCCAATCCTCTATTCCTTTCCTGGTCGGACCGCTCTATTTCCAAGGCCTTCACCGCCAATCTCTGCGATGGCACACTAGTGCCACCATCTAGAATTAGAGCTAGTTCATTGATTAATTCGATTACTTTAGAAGGACCTACGATCCAACTCAAACGCCATCCAGGATACCGCCAACCCTTACCTAGACCATCAACGATCAATATAGGATCTCGGTCCACGTTTCTGATAAATGGTGCCACAGACAGCGGCCGTTTCGCATCTTCACCTTCTAAACCGAAAACATAATGAGAATAAACTTCGTCCATAATCATCGTGCATTTTTGCTTACGAGATATGGCTGTCAGCTTCTTTAGTTCATTTCCAGAGACCACCTGCCCTGTTGGATTACCGGGATTACTCATAAGAAAGGCATCTAATTTCTTCCCCGAAATATGCTTTTCTAGTTCACTCAACTCAACTGAAAATCCCTTAGCGGGATCGGCATACAACGGAATTGTCTTGAGTTTATCCCTGTGAGAGTCCAATAAACCCTGATACAACGGACTTTCAGGATTTCGATGGCCGATTCGTATATCTCCAAGAGCACCCAGAATCCTGGAAAGAGCTGCTCGGCTTCCTGGTGCGACAGAAACATTTTCTTTCTTATATTTTGAATCCATATCCTCTCGATAAAACCTGTTATAGTATCCAGCGATTGCGTCCCGAAGTTCATCATTCCCAGCAACTGGACTATACTCGTGATCGTGAGTTTCCAAGGTTATCCAGCTCAGACGACTTGGCGCATCTTGAAATTGACTGACTTCTGGCTGTCCTTGGGCAAAATTGCACCATTGTGTCCTACGAGTGTTGAAGCCACTACTTAGGGCTTCCGATATTACCTGTGTTTCTCCCATTCGGGGTATCTTACGAAAAGTCATTGCTTTTTTTGCCATTTTGTCCCGTCTTTGAGTGTAGTAGCGAAACTATAATCTAGGGCTAGCGTCAAGATCTCTCGATTTGCCAGCAAGTTCCTTACGGAAAACCAAGGGACATAGGGTCTTTAGGACGGCTATAAAGAATGCAAAACATAGTATTCCCGTAAGTCCAAACATGACGGCATTACTAGAGCTAAGCCATACGGGTGGAGTGTATGCTTCTCCAGGTGCAAACTTCATACGAAAGATCCCATTCATAAAACCAGAAAAGTGCAACCAGCCAACCAATAGGGCCACTGATATGTTAAGACCTATCATGGACCAATATAGATGTGCGCCTCTTAATTTTTTCAGTTCCTCATCCCTTCCCGCCGTTTGCAGTATTTCTGCCAAAATCCAAATAATAGCCCCAAACAAAATCATGGTGTCGATGCCGATCATTGCCCCCATTGCATGCCCAGCTACCACATAGGTTCCATGGATGATGGCGTTCAACGGAGGTATCGATATCAAAATTGCAGAACCCACTATAGCGGCCGTCCAGAGCTTGGCGGCACCAAAACTGGCCCTGGTAGCCTCAAACTCTCCCCCTCTTCTCTTTTGAACGAGAATCCACAAATCTGCAATTACTCTAAGAAAAATGATTATTTCTAACATACTTACTACAAAAGCAATCCATTTTACCAAATTGCTCTGTGGCAAGTGATAACTATGGTGGGCAAAGTTAGTGAAAGAATTGAGCAATCCCACGCCAAAAAGAGCATAGGCTGTCTTAGAATGCCCATACTCAGGATCGCCAGAAATCCTTTCTCCAATGTAAATAACCGCCCCGTAAACAAAAAGATTGAAAGAGCCCACTATTGTACCTGTAGCCTTCCACTGTATCCTCATATCTAATATTGGATCAGACCAAACTCCTGGAATCAGGTAAGCGTGCTGCTCTAGGAAAGTATAGATGAAAAAAACTGTCCCTACTCCCCACATGGTCACATAAACAGGTCTACTCCAAAAACCTGGAGAGACCACCCTAAAAAAGTTCCAAGCGTAGCAGAACCACCCAGTTAAAATCAAAGCCGAAAAAACAGGGTGAAAACCCAAATACTCACGACCAGATCCAACTCCAAGCAGTAGTGTTAGCAAAATTCCAAGCCCAGCTAAAAGCCAACACCAGACCTGTATTCGCAATCTTAGACGGTCCCCACTTGTTATCGCTCCCCCACAGTCCATCAGATACCTGTGAACAACGGCCTGGCCTCCCAAGAACATCCAGGCCGAAGCAAAAGTCGTATGAATAGGCCTCAGCTGTCGGAGATCAATTCCCAGACTCTGGAAAAAGGGGGCCAGCACTGGTATAGAATAAAAAGCTGCCAGAAGACCCGCTATCAGTGTGATAAGCACTGAAACCAGACCGCCTCTCATAAACGTTACAATAGCGAATTTTCTTGTTTCGTCACCAATCCCAAAAGGAAGATGCTTGCTCTCTAGGTTGTTCATCGGAATTCCCACCAAGGAATATTCTTCCAGTCGATTGTTTCTTGGTACCGAGAAACATTTAAAAATAGATTCTCAAGTTCCAGTCGATTGTCAGAAAACCATTCCAAAAATGAAATCACGCTAGCCAACTCCGCATCCTCCATTTGAGGAAACGGGGCAGGCATTCCAAGGGCTGGTCTCCCTGTCACCAAAACTTCTGTGAGTTCTTTCATAGTCAGGTCATTTACTGTTTTTGAAAGATCTGGAGCGCCCACTGGAGACACATCGAACGGAATGTGACAGGCACCACATGACCGCCTAGTAAACACTTCATATCCTTCCGAAACAATTGGCTCAGACTGATCCACTGCCCTAGCCACAATTCCGTCAAATGACCCCCAAGGACCACTTTCCTCTATATTTTCTCCCATCCGCAACTGCCCTCTCCCCAATTCAGGCCTATCCAGTGCCTGCAAGTATGAAGCCATGGAGGAGACCTCTTGCGAGGAGAATCCATAGGCCGGCATTTGCCCACTACCCACTGTTAATAGGGACTCCAACCTTGATCCATCAATACTACTTGCAACATTCGTGAGATCTGGCCCCAAAAATCCACCTTGACCATAAATTTGATGGCATACCTGACAACCATTCTGGTGCCACAAAACACGGCCTTCGAGTGCATCCTCAGACAAAGGCTCTTGCCGATCGTCAGAATACACTAGTGCAGATTGAATCACAAAAGCTACTGTCAGAATTGCTATCAGTGTTTTTCTATAGGTAGCAGAAAACATCAGTATCCCAATGCTCCCCTACAAAAAACCATAAAAGGACAAGTTGCACTCCCGACCTTGACCATTGGAAGGGAAACCCCTAATACCAATGGCATCATACACATCTTGATGTGATCATCTTCCCTTCTCGTAAAGGGTTAGTTCTCGTAAGCTGAAAAACAATTGCAAACCAATGTACACCGACTAATGAAGATACACGATACTATTGCCATAATTGATTTTGGAGGACAGTACGCTCATCTGATAGCTACTAAAGTGCGACGCCAGGGGGTTTTTGCAGAAATTCGTCAACCAGAGGATCCCATCGAAGCCTTCAGTGGATACAAAGGTATCATCATCTCTGGAAGCCCCAGCCTGTCTTCTCACGGTGAAGATGCAGATTACACCAAAGAAATATATGACTTAGACATACCTATCCTGGGATTCTGCTTTGGACATCAAGAAATAGCGCAACATTATGGTGGCAAAGTCATCCATGGTGGAAGGGAGTGGGGTTCTTCAGAATTACAGATTTCAAATGACCACCCTTTGTTCTCTGGGCTATCCTCTTGCGAAACCGTTTGGATGAGCCACTTCGATTCAGTCGCAGAAATTGGTCCTGAATTTCGAGAAATAGGTGTAACACTGAGACCCGATGGTGTCGCTGAACACAGATATGCCGCAATAGCTTCAGACTCACTTAGGCGGTATGGATTCCAGTTCCACCCAGAAGTTGACAGCACGGAAAATGGTGACAGGATGATAGCCAATTTTCTGTACGAAATATGCCAGTGCTCGTCCTCGTGGTCGATGGACGGCTTCATAGAGCAGAAAAGTGCTGACATTAATGACCAGGTCGGAGACAAATCTGTATTCTTACTCGCCTCTGGCGGAGTGGATTCGACCGTGGCAGCCGTAATGATAGGGAATGCTATTGGCCCCGATCGGCTCCACCTTCTCCATGTCGATAACGGTTTAATGCGAAAACAAGAAAGCCAAAACGTACTGAAACTTTTCAAAAAACTCGGCCTAGATGACAATCTCCATTTTGTTGATGCAAGCGACAGGTTCCTCGCAGCCTTAAGCGGTGTCGTCGACCCTGAAACCAAGCGCCGTATTATTGGGGACACCTTTATCGAAGTATTCGAAGATCAGGCAGAAAAGATCGGTATTGAAGAACATTTACTCGGGCAGGGAACAATCTATCCTGACACTATCGAGAGTGGGGGCACAAAACGATCAGACACCATAAAAACACACCACAATCGAGTCCCCGCCATCGAAAATATGATACAGCAAGGAAAGATCATAGAGCCCCTAGTTGAACTCTACAAAACCGAAGTAAGAGAGTTAGGGGAGCTTCTTGGTATACCCAGAGAGGCGCTTGATCGACACCCCTTTCCAGGCCCTGGACTTGGAGTGAGACTACTCTGCAGTAGTGGTGACACCCATAATACTGATCTATCAAATATCCAACCATCTGTTTCAGAAATTTCTAAGCAACTTGGTGTATCTGGTATGGTACTCCCCATTCAATCCGTTGGGGTCAAGGCAGACTTGAGAGCCTACGAGTATCCTGTACTCATATCTGGCAATGTGCCTTGGACCGACCTGATTAAGGCGGTTTCTTCCTTAACATCTGAGGTAGAAAACATAAATCGCTGCATCTGGAATCTCGGTCTTGAAATCCCTAAGACGGCCCGGGCTCTAGCAGCCAGTGCCACCCGTGAACGCTTGGATATTCTCAGGAAAGCCGATTCCATTGTTATGGACAGCCTTAAATCTCACGATCTATATCATGAGATCTGGCAGTGCCCAACGGTACTGCTACCGATAGAGCTCGACGGACGACTAGGAGAGATGGTCATAATTCGTCCCATAATATCTGAACGTGGAATGACGGCAGCACCAGTAGAACTTCCTACACATCTACTCTCAGAGCTGAAAGGCCGCATCTTGGATCTCCAAGGTGTTTCAAGCTTGGCTTTAGATATCACATCTAAGCCACCAGCTACCATTGAGTGGGAGTAGTTCTGAATTTACTAAGCCGCTTCAATCCATGCACAAGCGACGAAATTTCCATCGTGAGATAAAGAAAGGTCTATTTTCAGGGCCTGACCTCTCTTCAACGCTCTGGGGATCCGATTTTCAGTCACAATCTCCACCTCCAGCCAAGAGATTCCCAACCAAGAACCGAGTGCTTTCCGCGTAAAGGTTCTCACCTCCATACTCTCATCGAGCGGTCCAATTCGTGATTCAAGAGATAACACTCTTGAGTGCAGCCTGCTGCCTGAAGTCACCGACTTTGATTCAAGGGTTGTCACCGCATGTACCCACTTTGGAGAATGGTACAACACAGTTTCAAAATCAGTCTTACTGTGACAAACATGCGCTCCACCAAATGTAGTCAGCTCCACTTCGAAAGCCTTAGGATGAAACACAGCAGATGGATCAACTTTCTTAACAACCTTAAAGGCACTTTCCTTCGCTGCCCACAACGTCCACCTTACCCTGTGAGGATCCAATGCGGATAATACCAGACGACTCTCCTCAGTCGTCATAACTCTCGCATCAAAACCCTGGTGTATGGACCTTAGATCAGCTTGAGGATCAAGTAGGTCCACAAGGTCATTTCCGACCAGCAAAATACCTACTTTCCATGTCGGCTATGCGAGCTACTACCTGCTGTGCAACATCACGTGATTGCCTCATTCCAGCAAACGTTGATTGAGGCTTAAAAATTTCAAAATCCAAATAGATAGAGTCCCCACGCTTCGGTGCAGTGGACCAAGTATCCTGTTGATCTCCTCTCATATACACACATAGAGCCTGGCACTCCGGAACGGTAGTCATAATCCTACCCACTGCCTGAGCGTGATTGTCAACCTGAACCTTTCCAGTTCTACTGCGACCAGCTTCGGCAAAAATCAGAGCAGTATCACCTTTCCGTAAAAGGTAATCAATCTTTTTGATAACCCTGGAGACATCTTCCCTGTTACCACCCCGAACCACTGGTATACATTTGGTTATCCAAGCTCCCAGCCCGACAAACCATAGAAAAGAAAAGTTATTATACTCGGGAATGTTCCACGGCATACGAGAATATCTAAACAAGTACCACCAACTCCCACCGAGAGCCCACGCTATGACAGCTGAATCTGCCATAGTTAGGTGGTTCGGACAAATCAGTATAGGAGCTTGAGTCTCGGAAATTAGTTTTCTATAACGTCGCCTGAGCTCCTTGACGTCCTTGATTCGATACTTCATGAAAAATCTCATCAACCATGCAATCGGAATTATCCAAATTATCCCTAAAACCCGACCCACTTCTCTTTGAACTGCCAATCCACAACGAAAACCGAAGGAAAGCTCTGTCAAGCAGTCAGCTTCTCCATAATTAGAGAAACCGCATCACCCACAGTATTCACGGAGTCAGCATCCTCATCCTCAACTTCAACGTCAAATTCATCCTCAAAATTCAGAATGATATCGACCAAACGTGCCGAATTGACTTTGAGATCCTGAAGGATATTAGTGCTCTCATCCGCCTGTTGAAAAACCTCTTCATTTTTTACGAATGGCTTGATAATCTCCATGACTTTTTGAAAAACATCCTCTCTACTCATAAGTGCCCTTTCCTTTTGCAAAGTGACTACTCAAAACTGAAACCTAATTTAGTTGTTCAACCACTTCCGAAAAACTGCACAAACATTAACATCGCCAAAGCCAAAGCCTGCTTTGATGATAGTTTTCAGTTGAGGTACCTCCTCAACGGTTTGCGGGATAGACTCCGCAAACTCCTCTATTCTAGGATGCACATCTTCACAGTTAATCGATGGATGTACAAACCCGCCGTCCAACATCAACATACAAGCCACCACTTCCAAGGATCCCGCAGCACCAAGGGCGTGTCCGATCATTGATTTGGTGGAGGTTATTAACGGAAATTCTTCTGAGCTAACTTCCAAGGCCTTAGCCCAAGAAAATACTTCACTGCTGTCCGCACCCGTCGCAGTTAAGTGCCCATTAATCGCATCAATTTCTCCCGTCCTAATCCCAGATTCTTCCACTGCACGCTTGATACACATTTGAACTCCGTCTGGGTTGGGTGCAGTCATACTACCACCCCGACGATGTCCTCCACAGTTAACATTCCCTCCTAGGATTTCACCGTAAATACGAGCCCCTCTTGATTCTGCATCTTCCAGGTTTTCGAGAAGTAAAATACCTGATCCACTACTAGGTACAAATCCCGCAGCTGAAGCACTCAAAGGTCTCGAGGCTCTTTCGGGTTCATTATTGTACTTCCGAGACAACACTCTCATAGCATCGAAGCCAGCCCACTGGTAGTGGCTGGATCCTTCCGTCCCCCCACACAACATCCTTCTCGCTCTGCCACTCTGTATCTGGCGATATCCCTCTAAAATTGCCTCGGTCCCAGTACTGCACGCACTAGAATTAGCCGTGACCTGGTTTCCGAGCGCCAACAATCCCGCCACTCGAGCGGAAACACCACTCCCCATTATCTGCTCCACCATGGTGCTCCCAAGCCTTCGAACACGACCAGCATCAACAAACGGTATCAGCCGCTCCCCTGCTGTGTCCAAACCTCCAATTCCACTGCCAATCACTGCTCCGGCATCCCAGAAGACCTCATCGTCCTCAGAAGATGGACGCTCAAAGCCAGCGTCTGTCCACGCATCCACTGCAGCGATGCATCCGTATCGATGACTCGTATTCATAGCCATCAAATCTTCGGCAGTAAAATAGTCTTCTGCAATTGCATCGACACCCTGAGGAATTCCTCCGACAGTACAACCGAATTTAAATTCTTCCATAACTGGAACATGTCGAATTCCCGACTTTCCAGCCCTCAGTGCTTGACTGTACTCGGTAAGCCCGACTCCATTGGGAGCTACAACACCCATTCCCGTAACGACTACTCTAGAATTCATCTGTCTACCCTGAAGCCAGAAATAGTACCACTACAAATCATTTTGCCATCTCCAGTCGTCATCATTGCCTTTGTTCGTAGTTTGTTGCGACGAAAAAAAACCTTTTCCGCCGATATGAACACCTTTTCTCCAGGTAAAACGACGCCACTGAACTCTACATCAGCGTCCACAAATAAAGCTAGCTTGCTTTCCACACCTGCCAAACCTTCTTCCAATGCAAAAAGATATATTCCCAAGCTAACCACACCTACCTGTGCCAGTGATTCGAGAAGTATCACTCCAGGTGTGATAGGGTTCCCAGGAAAGTGGCCATTATAAAAATCTGCCTCGGGTTTAAAACGATAATGGGCGGCAATATGGAACTCATCCACTTCGGTAATTTCATCTACGAAACGAAAAGGCTCTTGTTGAGGTAGTAACGCCAAGATTTCATGACGATTTAATCTGACACTTTGAGTATTTTCGTTACTCACTACCCATTCTCCCACCTTTTGATCTCGATGTTGGCTTAGGATAGTCTGGATAATCTATATCACGGAACACTCCAACCTTAGCTCTTTTAATTTCATAAATTGGTTCATCATCAATCAATACTGTAGCATCGCCAATAACTACAGATGAACCTGAGTTGACCAAATCTTGATAGCGAACAACCCTAACGTCGTATCTCATAACCCCGTCATAAGGCCTGATCTGTCCAAAAAACTCAACTTCAGAACAACCCAAAGCCCGTCCACTTCCCAAAGATCCCCTCCAGGCGCAATAAAGGCCTAGCAATTGCCACACACCATCCACACCCAAACATCCTGGTTGTACGGGATCTCCCAAAAAATGACACTGAAAAAACCAATCGTCGACGTTGACGTCACGCTCGGCAACCATTCTGCCCTTATTACCCTTACGAGAAATGTGCTCTATTCGATCGATCATAAGCATCGGAGGCAACGGCAGCCTAGTGTTGTATCCTTTAGGGGCGTCACTAAAGAGGTTTCCATAGGCTAGCGCCAACACCTCTTCTTTCGAGAAATTAGAACGATTCTTAAAGTCTTCGTAATTCACTGGCTTGCTCCGAATTGCAAAATGTAACTCGACCAAGAAAGACCAGAGCCGACACCTACAACTGCAATTTCATCGTGGTCCGACCACGAATCCCAGTTCATCGACACCACTGAAGGCGCCCCAGCTGCTCCTGTATTTCCATAATGCTCCACATTGGTATGGTGTCTTTCTTTTTCAATCCCACAGCTATTACAAACTGTTTCCAGCATCCTTAAGTTGGCCTGATGCCCTATGAAATGTAACCGGTAGCCAGGCGAAGGAAACACTTTTTGGATAGAACGAAGACAGCGGATCGTTTTTTTAATAGCAAACATTTGAACCGTTCGACCTTCTTGCTGAAAATGACCAAACAACGGAACCACCACCTTGTCATATCCCGCAGGACTAGATTCAAAGGTATTATTTAGAATGCTCATAGTTGAGGGGGTTCTCGTTGAAATCACAGCAGCGGTCGTGCAGTCCCCCCACAATACAGATGCTGATCTATCTGAATAATCAACGGTGGTAGTCAAGCTTTCTGGAGTTACTAACAAGATATACTCCGGTAATTTTTCTGGTTGCATCATTGAAATCATATACAAAGCAGCCCACATACTTGTACAAGCGGAATTTACGTCAATAGATGGAACTTCCATATCTAGAGCTCTGGCTATTGTACAGGCGTCAGCGGGAGATGAGAACCCCGGCCTACTAGAACCTGCAATGACCATCCCGATAGATTCCTTGGATAAGCCAGCACGATCAAGGGCCAGTTGCGCTGCGATCTTTCCTGTAGTCGCGTGGGTATACATGCTGGCTTCAGTAGTACCTCTAGGATCTAGATTCTGAGTTTCTTTGATATAGTCAAGAGACAACACAGTCCTCCTGCTGTGAATACCGACCCGCTCCAAAATCCACTGCTCGTCAGTACCGATATCCAGCTCTTCTAAGAATTTATTAGTGATAATATTTTCAGGATGAAAATGACCGAGACCATGCAAGAAAAAACTCATCTAGAAGCCCCCGAGATACTCTCCCCTCCATCCACACGTATTATCTCACCATTAATCCAAGAAGACTCTGGCAGGGCCAGCAAGTAGACTACATTGGCCACATCTGCCGGTGTTGTGAGTCTCTTAAAAGGATTGCGAATACGCGCTTGAGCTTTTAGGTGGTCATTCCCTGGAATCATACGAAGAGCGGGAGTGTCCGTTACACCCGCCTGGATGATATTCGATCTAATACCCAAAGAGGCCATTTCAACAGCGATTGAACGCGAAACTGACTCCAAGGCCACCTTCGCAGCTCCAACCGCCGCATAGCCTTTCCAGGCGATCCTATTCCCCTCACTGGTCAACCCCAGGACTCGTGCATCTTCGGAGAATAACTTCCTTTCTGCCACAGCTTGGGTCCACGCCAAAAGATTAGTACCCATCGACTCAATGGTGCGGGCCATATCTTCTTCCTCAAGAAAACTCTCTGAAGAATAATTTGGAGGAGTGGTTAAGCCTTGCAAGCCATCACAGCCTTCAGCGAAGAGCTTGTCCACAACTCCAGCCAACTTAGAATCTTCAACGCCAAGCTCGTCAGCTAATCGCTTACGAGAATCCTCATTTGTCACACTTTCTGGAGCAATCAGTTTCAAATTGCCAAAAGCTATAGAGTGTAGCACAACTCTAACCTTTCCAGTGACGTCCAGTGTCTCCCCTAATTCATCCAAAATCTCTTTTCTCACATCCGAATTAAGCGCATCTTTGTTGAAACTCAGCAAGGACACCCCCTCACTACGGATCTTGTCGAACTCGGGTTCGATACGGCTCATAGCACCTCGCCTATCCCTATGTACAAGACAAATATTTAAACCGTGACAAGCCAATTTCTGTGCCGTAGCGAGCCCGAAACCACTGGAACCACCTAAAATGATCGCCCATTCGTCAGAGGAAAATACCTTAGAAGACATTTGAAATTATTCCTCCTATTCTAAGAACCGAAAACATTCAGTTGTCGATTGTACTTGATTGTTAGAGATCGACCTAGGGGTCCACGTGCCATCCCATTCACTAGATCTTCAAACCCCTGAATATCATTGTATACAGCAAATAAACCAGTACCAGCAGTATTCAGCCATCCAAATCTGAGATTTGCCGATAGTCTATCGATTTGATCACTATATTCCACCAAAGAATGAAGATAAATGCGTGGAGAGAAAAACATCACCTCTGCCATACCAGGAATCTTAGTTTCAAACATTCTTTTACCTATGTTATCGAGGCAAGCGCTCTGGCATTTCAGCCACTACGTAAGCCATAACCGCCATCGTAGCAACTACCCTGGCTAGCTCATCAGGATCAAGCTTATCTAAAGTGTCACCATTTGTATGGTGGTACCAAAAATACTTGGAACCATCTACTTGAAGGCCCATACCTGGAACACCCTCGGCCATAAGTGGAGCAATATCTGCTCCTCCGCCTCCTCTAGTAATGGAATTCGAACCGACTGGTTCCAGTAAAGCCCCTATAGCACTCACTATTTGAAATGCTTCTTCTGAGCCAGTGAAACCAAAACCTTGTGGTGAGAATACCCCTCCATCTGACTCCATAGCCAAAACATGCTTGCTACCATCAGGATCATTCTGTCTTCGATATTCATCTCCGCCAGGACCTCCGTTTTCCTCACTGGTCCACCCCACTGCACGGATAGTTCGACGAGGCCTCAAACCCAATTCCTTAAGCAATCGGATAGCTTCCCAAGCCGCCACTACCCCACCTCCATCATCCATCGCCCCCTGGCCTACATCCCAGGAATCGATATGCCCTCCAAAGACTACGATTTCTTCCGGAAATTCCCTTCCTGTTATTTCACTCATAACATTGCGTGAAGGTGCATCTGGGAACCATTCAGCCCCCATGATAAGGTTGACCTCCACTCTCTGATCCCTGTCTATGATCCTTTTTATCATCATGGAATGTTCCATCGTAATAGCTGCTGCAGGAATTCGAGTCACACCATCCTGGTAAGACATGTTTCCAGTGTGTGGAGTCTGGATTCCAAAAGGGCCTACAGATCTCAACAACATCGCTACGGCACCGGCTTTTGCAGCTTCGACAGCTCCTTGACGCCGGTATAAACCCGTTTCTCCATAGGTCGTGAACTCAACGTCGTACAAAACTATACGTCCTGCGGCCTCTTCTTTTCGCTGATTTAGCTCTTCAAAACTATTCACAACCATGACTTCTGCTTTTATACCGCCGACAGGCGTCCCTATACTTCCGCCGAGACCAAGCATCGGCATCGGCATTACTCTGGGTAAAGTCATGATTACAGACTCTTGGCCTCTTTCCCAATGAGGTACCATCACATGATCTGTACGAACATTGTCGAGTCCGTCGTTCTCCATTTGCTGCACAATCCAATCGATCGCCTGTTCTAAGGCTACACTGCCACTTAATCTGTGGCCAAAAGTGTCTACAAGATCTCCTAGGCGTTCATAGGCCCGATGGGTCCCAGTAGCTGCTTCGATAATTCTATTCGCATCTCTTTGATAAACGGACATTGCAACATCCTGACCTGCAACTCCAGAATAAAACCCAAGGAAGCTAGCTCCCAAACATAAAAGGATTGCTCGACGAAAAACCTGTACGACTTTCGACTCTTTTACCCATTCTAAATGTAGTCTATTCATTTTCCATTTCTCCTATGAAGCGATATTCCACGAGTGACCTTTTCCACCATTTATTTCCCGTCTTTGGGACAAGGCTTGTAATCGACTTGATCATCCTCTTCGATCCAGGAACCACATTTCTCATCCATACAAAATACTCCCTTTGACCTTAGCCCCCCATCTTCATCATATTCCTCGTAAGGTCCATGCTGGTGGTCGCCTTTCCAGTTCACTTTTTCATGGATCTGACCATTAGCATAATACTCTATCCATAAACCATTTCTCCGACCCGCATCGTAAAATCCTCTCTGTTGCAACTGGCCGTTATCATAGTTCTCCCTGTACTCGCCAACCCTACTTTCACTGTTCTCACCTTCTTCAAACTGTGTAATCTTCCAAACTGACCCATTCTGATGAAAGGATGTCCAGATACCTATTCTCTTGCCAAAAGAG
Source organism: uncultured bacterium (assembly GCA_963935005.1). Lineage (GTDB taxonomy): Bacteria > Gemmatimonadota > Gemmatimonadetes > Longimicrobiales > Gaopeijiaceae. The sequence continues at coordinate 48,803 of CAWWAX010000002.1, forward strand.
TACTCTCCCAAGACTGAGACCTCACCATTCACAAAATACTCTTTGTACTTTCCATCTCTTTGTCCTCTATAGTGTCCACCTTCTCTTAACAGAGGGCGTTCTTCATAGTAATCTTTGAACCAACCCCTTCCCCTAGGCGCTCCACAACCCGGACAAGCAGATGCCTTGTCTGAGATTTCTTTAGAACATTCATAGCATGAAACCAACACTATTTATTAACACTCCCCATTTAAATCTATTTCTATGTTTATGGTCAACATATTAATCACTAGTCTTGATGTTTATTTGCTCTAGAGCCCAAGCGGCATGCTCACGTACTAAGGATTCTGGATCATCTAGTGCTCGCCGTAATACGGGAATACACTCGGAAGAACCCCAGTTGCCCATAGCTACACAAACATTTCTCAGCAGTCCCTTGCGTTTTGCACGATTGATGGGTGATTTTCTATACCTAGCCTGAAAGCCTGCCTCGTCCATCTTAACCAGTTCCTCTCCTAAATCCAGCAAGTCAGGCCCATCCAGTTCCTCTCCTGTTTTAAATGCAGGCTCCGATGTCGATGTAGCAAATCTTTTGTTCCAAGGGCAAACATCCTGACAAATGTCACATCCGTATACCCTATTCCCTATCTTAGGTCGCAATTCAAAAGGGATACTTCCCTTATGCTCGATGGTCAGATACGAGATACATTTTCGTGCATCCATAACTGGAGCCCCATTGGAGTCTCGCCCCAAAAGTGCACCGGTTGGACAGCTGTCCAAACAATCTCTACACGACCCGCAATGATCCTTCGAAAAAGATTGATCGGGCGAGATATCCAAATCCATCAGTAGCACTCCTAAGAAGAAAAACGATCCCTTCCTAGGATTAATAAGCATAGTGTTTTTACCAAACCATCCAATGCCAGCTCTCTGTGCTAACTCTCTCTCCAGTATAGGTCCCGTATCCACGTACAGGCGTGCTTCTACCCCATTGTCTACAAAATCATTCAGCCAGCTATGGAGATCCTTTAGTTTCTTTCCGATGACATCATGGTAATCTTCACCCCGGGCATACCTTGCAAAAATAGCCCGGGATTGATCATCAAGGTGATCGATAGAATCGTCCTGGAAATAGTTTTGTGCGACCACCAGTGCTGTCTGGACGGAAGGCAAGGTTTCGGTGAGATCAGAACGCCTACTCACTGAATCTTTTCTAGCCAAATATTGCATTTCACCGTGCGAGCCCTCGTCCAACCAGTCCAGGTAAAAATCCATATGAGAACTTGGCTCTACACTCGCGATACCATAATACTCAAACCCCAGTGTTTGAATCTTTTTCTCTAGGCTCTGTCTAAAGTCTACTTTTTCGCTCATAGCACCCTATCGTTGCATACCGACAAACCTTAAGGTTACATCTTCACTTCCAAATACCAGGATAAACAAACCTACAAACTCTTTCGAGTGCCAGCACACTTACTAATTTGAGAACCTACCCATGGAGCTTAACAAAATCCGTTCGGAATTCCCCATCCTCAAAAATAAGACCTATTTAAACTCCTGTTCCCTTGGGGCCCTCTCCCTGCGTTCCATGAGTCATTTAGAGGAGTTTCAGAAAATATGGAACGACTGGGGTGCTTCCGCTTGGTATAACACCTGGGGAAACGTCATAGAGGAACTCCGCGGTCGTGTCTCTACATTCTTAAACATCCAACCAGAGGAATTAGCTTTTTTGCCCTCCACATCCACTGCACTATCGGTAATAGCTGAATCTGTTAGCTACAGAAAACGAAATAAAGTTATCTGTACCGAGTTGGACTTTCCGACCCTGGCATTTCAATGGGCAGTCAAGCCAGATATCGAATTGGTTGTTCTCCCCAGTATTGATGGAATCCACATCGATCCTCAACAGTTCGCCGATGCAGTGGATGAAAAAACCGCCTTCATTGCTACTAGCCACGTTTTTTACACCACTGGCTATATTCAGGATATAGAGGTCCTGGCTGATATAGCACACAAATCTGGCGCTTTCTTACTTGTTGATGGATATCAAGCACCTGGACAAATACCTGTCGACTTGAAAAATAGTTTGGTGGATTTCTATACCACTGGATCCCTCAAATGGCTGTGTGGAGGACCGGGTCTTTCTTATCTTTATGTTCGGAATGAACTCATAGAAACAATGCAACCAAGAATCACAAGCTGGTTTGCCTCCAGAGATCAATTCGATTTTCAGCTAGATCAATTCGAGCCGCGTCAGGACTCTCGGCGATTCGAAATGGGTACCCCTGCGCTCCCTACTATATATACCGCATTGGGTGGCCAAAAATGTATCGACGAAGTCGGTATAGAAAAGATACACAATAGAAACACCTTTCTGAGAGAATACCTTATTGACAACCTCCTACAGCTGGGCCTAGACCTAACAATTGCAGAAGACCCCACAAGTCGCTCAGCTATAGTGATGATCAAGTCAGATCACCCTGAAAGGATTGTAGCAAAATTGTCTGAGAAAGATGTCATCCTTGACAATCGGCCAGGACATGTCAGAGTAAGCCCGCATTTCTACAATACTACCGAAGACCTCGATCGTCTCATCAACTGCTGGCCAACCTAATGCAACCATGTTGACCTTAGGAACCAGCTTCCTGGGAATCCACCTTAAGTGTCCACCTATCACTATCTCGATCTCGGTATTTCTTCATGACAGACTGGAAAGCCTCTCCTAGATCGATATCCTGGCTGTTCGCAATACAAATGATTACGAATAAAACGTCAGCTAATTCTTCGGACACTTCCTGATCTTTCTCCTCTATTTTCTTCGACTTACTACCAAAGTTGTGGTTCATAATACGGGAGAGCTCTCCCACTTCTTCCATCAACCGGGCAAGGTTATCCAAGGGAGGCCAGTAACCCTCTTCAAATCGAGAAATCCATTCATCAACCTGTTTTTGTAATTCCCTCATGGTACCAGCACCAGTTTGCCGAAGACCTCTCCTCTCTCAAGTAAATCATGCGCTTCACCGATCTGGTTTAGAGGCATGACAGCGTGTATGGATGGCTCCAGCTTTCCCTCAAAGATGAGTCGCATAACCCTTTGAAATTCCTTAGGATTTCCCATGGTGCAACCTATAATCGACAGTTGCTTCCAAAAAATAGACCGAACATCGCTCGTTACTGCTGACCCCCCAGTGCCGCCGAATACCAAGAGTCGACCGCTTTGTGCCATTGATCGCAAACAGCTTTCCCACATCGGTTCTCCCACAGAGTCAAGAACCACGTTTACTCCACGTTTCTTGGTGTCCTTCCATAATTCCCGAGCAAAATCCACCAGCTCCCGATCATATACATAATCTGCTCCAAGAGATTTGACCTGAGCTACTTTTTCAGATCCTTTGGTGACAGCATAAACGCTCGCACCCATCAATTTTGCTATTTGTATAGCAGCAGTGGAAACTCCACCCGAAGCCCCAGTTATCAAAACACTTTCTCCAGGACAAAGCTTCCCCTTACCAATTAAAGCATGCCAGGCTGTCACATATGCCACTGGAGCTGCTGCTGCTAATTCGAATGGAATATGTTCTGGGATTTCCATGAGGTTCTTAACAGGAACGACACAATATTCGGCCATACCACCTTGGGTGTGTTCACCTAAGATCTGAAAAGGTCTTTCAAATGAGGAAAGCCCAGAATTCTGGGCTTCGTACCACTCATAATTCAACGATGGATTGACTACTACCCTTGCTCCCAAGACCGACCTGTCGACATCTGGGCCCACAAGATCAATGACCCCCGCTAAATCCGACCCACCAATATGCGGCATAGGAATTTCAAAAGGAAGTCCACGGCGAGCCCACAGATCTAAGTGGTTCATAGCAACCGCTCGGACCTCTATCCTGACTTCTGCTGGTCCTGGGATCGGAGAATCAATCTCTCCAATTTCCATTACTTCAGGACCACCATGCCTTGAAAAAAAAGCCGCTCTCATTTTATTTCCTTTAGAAGTGACAAGCCGAATACTTGGGGCCATACTACCTTCTAGAAAAGCATATCACAAACCATAGATCTGCTACTTTAGACAATTCACCCCTTTTATACTTGTCACAGTTGGTCAATTAACGGGAATAATACTCATCATGCAAAAGGAAACAAATAGTGAGAAGTTTCAGGACACTACACTTGGTAGCTATATCGAAGTACACCAAAGACCGCCAGCTTTTGAAGGTTCCGATGGGCTACCCTACACTGTTTCTATAGAAATCGAAACCGTGACAGATCTTCTATGTCCGTATGTTGCCTATCTCGTATTCCCACAGTGGGCGAGCACTGGCCTTGGCATAATCGGGCATCTTCAGACAAAAGTGCTCTTCAGAGGGAAAACTCGAGAACAAGTCGAATTACTCATTTCTTCCCTTGAACTGTCTGCAGTTAAAGCTCTGTTGGAAGGAGCCATCGCTGGCAACCACTCCTCCTAGGTTGCATTAAAAGACTACTCTACCCACTCAGCAATAAAGACGTTAGTCTCCCCCTCTCTAGATTGATTCCTGTTAGATCCCCAAACCAAATATTTGCCATCTGGGCTGAAAACTGGGAATCCGTCAAATCCCTCCGAATTAGTAACCCTCTCTAGTTCAGAACCGTCCTCATTGATTAAATAGAGATCAAAGTTACGTCCACTGGGATCATCCATATTAGAAGAAAAAATTATTTTTGACCCCGACGGATGCCAAAAAGGCCCAAAATTAGCGGACCCATTATAGGTGACCTGCTTCTTTTCCGAACCATCGGCATCCATCACAAAGATTTCTAGGACACTAGGCCGGATCAAACCATCAGCTAGTAAAGAGGTGTAGTCTTCTGTTTCCTTTCCCGGCTTAGGATGGTGTGACCTATAGACTATTTTCGAACCGTCTGGTGAATAGAACGGGCCTCCATCATACCCCAGCTCTTCGGTCAGCTTTAGAACATCCGAACCATCTGACTTCATTGAGTATATATCTAAATCTCCATCTCTTATGGAAGTAAAGACCACTCGATCCCCAACTGGAGAAAAGGTGGCTTCAGCATCATACCCGAATGAATTGGTTAATTGTTTGGGGCTAGATCCATCTGAATTTGCAGTAAAGATGTCATAGCTCGGATAGACCGCCCAGACATACCCCCTGGAAAAATCAGGCGGAGTTGGGCAATCTGGAGAAAAATGATGGGTAGAAGAATAGAGTATTTTATCTCCAGAGGGATAGTAATAAGCACAGGTTGTCCGACCTTCTCCAGTACTCAAAAGCTCCACTTCACTTCCATCCAGATTCATGCTATAAATTTGATCACACCCACCATCTCTACCAGTTGCTTGAAAAATTAGTTTTTCCCCATCATAAGAAAAATAAGCCTCTGCGTTTTCTCCTTGGAAAGTGAGCTGACGAATATTCTTTAAGTTCCCCTCCTGGGCTGGCATGTTCGCAAACACTTGGTTGATTGCCATCGAAGAAGACCCCAGAAATAAACATGCTGCTAGCAAACTTTTAAAATTGATTTTTGACATTGTTCTTTTTCCACCTAGTTCTTAGTCCATGCATAGAAAAACCCTTTCCCTCAAACAAATATTACTATTTTCACTCCAGCAATTCCTATTGCCTATACCTTCAGAAAAATTAAGGAGCTGGCAAGTAGGATCGAAGAGGCGAATCCGTAGATTACCAGAGCAATCAATCTAGCAAGTTCATTTGTTCCGAAACCCCCGTCTCTTCTTCAGCCGTCTCTTCTTCAGCCGTCTCTTCTTCAGCCGTCTCTTCTTCAGCCGTCTCTTCTTCAGCCGTCTCTCTAGTAGCGTATTCCAAAGCCACCTGAATGACTGCATCATCTTTTTGGAGGCCAACCAAAGAGTCTGGTTCCTTGCCACGTTTTTGAGATGGAACATCGTCCATATCTATCTGGTGGAGGACTCCGTCTTGCGTAATGATATTTATCTGATCTCCATCAACTACTTCTAACACAGAAACCAAAGGACTTCCTTCTTCCCTGGGCATGACTGTCGCACCCAGGCCACCCCGTTTCCTTATAGTAAATTCCCCAGTTTCGATTTTCTTACCAGATCCATCTTGGCCAACACAAAGAACTAGACCTTCTCTTCTAACAGTTAGCATGCCGACCACTGAATCTCCTGGCTGTAGACTGATACCCTTTACTCCTAGTGCTGTCCGGCCAACAATAGAAATTTCAGACTCAGGAAACCGGATGGACCTACCTCCTCGGGTCAATATTAGGATGTCGCAATCTCCATCCGTAATATGCACGTCCAGTATATGATCTCCGGCCTTCACTTTCCCAGCGATGATTCCACCGCTTCGAGGGTGGCTATACTCTGAGACTGCGGTCCTTTTGATCATACCTTTCCTGGTGACCGAGACAATGAAAGAACTGGCCCCCAGGTTCTCTGCTGGCATGAGTCTAACAATCGCGTCTTTTCTGTCAGCTCCTATTAGTGCATACCCAGACTTGCCACGAGAATTTATTTTCCCCTCAGTTATTTCTGACACGGGGAGGGAATGAACTCGCCCTTTCTCTGTAAAGGCCAGCAGGTAGTCTTGTGTTCTAGCAAAAAAAACGTTCTTAACATAATCATCTTCAAAATCTTCCATATTGGTCAATGGTTTTCCAGAGGCCATTCTTCTCTTGTAAAGACGTACAGGGATTCGTTTTACGAAGTCCTGATATGTGTGGGTGACCGCGACTTCTTCATCTGCAATTTTCTCTTCGATTACATAGAGGTCGGAATCATCACCTTCTGTAATCAGAGTGCGCCGTTCGTCTCCAAATCTTTCAACTATTTCATCCAGCTCCTCCAGTATAATCTCTAATTTTCTTGCTTCGCTGCGAACGATTCCTTTCAACTCCTTGATAACCGCTTTTAGATCTTCAAGTCTTCTTTTTAATCCCTTCTGCTCCAAAGCAGTCAGTTTCGCCAGGCGCATATTCAGGATCGCTTCTGCTTGTATCTCAGAAAGACCCAAAAGATCTTGTAGTCCGTTGAGAGCCCCTTTCCTATCTACTGATCCTCTGATGATGGATATCACTTCTTCTATAACACCCAATGCCGCCAAAAGCCCCTCAAGAACATGTTTTTCCGCCTCTGCCTTCTCCAGGTCATATAGCGAACGTTTCTGAATTACTTCGACCCGATGATCCTTAAAGCGCTCCAATAGCTCTATCAAATTAAATTCTTTAGGTTGGCCGGCGTCTAGTGCGATTAGTATGGCACCGAAAGTGCTCTGAAGACTCGTTTTTTTATAAAGCTCTTGAATAATGCTACTGCTAACAGCTCCTCTTTTCATCTCCAGAACCAGCCTTATTCCATCTCTGTCTGATTCGTCCCGAATATCTGAAATAGCTGCTATTCCGCCTTTCCTTGACAATGTCGCTATTTGTCGAATGATTCTAGTTTTCGAGACCGCATAAGGTAATTCAGCAACAATGAGTTGCTCTTTGCCACCCCTAAGAGCCTCTTTGATTATCTTAGCCCTCATGACAACTCGACCTCTTCCTGTCTCATACATTTGCCTGATGCCAGCAGTGCCTAGAATCTGTCCTCCAGTAGGGAAATCAGGGCCAGGTATGTACTTCATAATGAGATCCAGAGAAGGCTCCGGTTCCTCGATCAATGCCTTAAGTGCAGAGGCGACTTCACCCAAATTATGAGGTGGCACATTAGTGCTCAGGCCTACAGCGATTCCCGAAGATCCATTAATAAGGAGATTTGGAACCTTCGATGGCATGACAATCGGTTCTGTCCTCTGTCCGTCAAAATTTTCAGCCACATCGACAGTTTCTTTTTCTATGTCAGCTAGGATCTGGCCTGAAATAGCAGAAAGTTTCGCTTCGGTATATCGGTATGCCGCCGCTGAATCTCCATCTATAGAACCGAAATTCCCTTGTCCATCGATTAACGGATACCTCAAAGAAAATTCTTGCACCATCCTTACGAGAGCATCATATACTGCAGAGTCCCCATGCGGATGGTATTTGCCCAAAACATCCCCCACTACAGTAGCACACTTCTTATATGGTTTTTCTGGCCTTAACCCAGCCTCATGCATTGCAAAAAGTATACGACGATGAACGGGTTTTAGCCCATCACGTACATCGGGCAAGGCTCTTTGCACAATCACACTCATTGAGTAATCGAGGAAAGATTCTTCCATCTCCTCAACAATATTCTTAAATAAGATGCGTTCCCTTGTCTGGCCCTTCATTCCAAATTCCTCCTAACAGAAATCAATAAGAGCTGCTAGCCACGGTAAGTGGCAAATGATTATCCTACAATCTTACCAACAAGTGCCTTGGTCAAATAATTACTAGCAAAACTTCCTAGTTAGTATCCGATCCTTCTACAATCAATGAGATGGTGACGTGGTGTTGTTGATCTATCTTGACGTCAAAACTATAGATGCCAGGACCAGGAAAAACCAAGCCATCAATATTGAGAATGTGAGGGACCCTCAGACCACCCCCCACATTACCGCCACTGCCCAGCTGCATTTCTCCATTCAAAGAAAGAACTTCCCCACCTCCAGGATCAATCAACTTAATATCCATTTCGTGGGCACCTACCTCAGAGGTTCCTGCTGCTAATCTGAGCACCAGAGCAATCCGAGCAAACTGCGCTGGAAACTTACTCACTTGGATCCGATCGAAAACGCCAAGAATGTTAAGTTTACCAGTAGCATCGATTGTTGCTGCATCCGCCAAAATTGCCAAATCGATTTCCATCCTACCTCCAAGTTTAGTCGAGAAGCTTTTCAGCAAGTACGAGACCCACCACCAAATCAATCAAGGTATGTGCTAATATTAATGCCCAAAGGCTCTCCGTATACAACAAGGCAAATCCCATCATCAAACCAAACATTCCCGTCCTACAAATACCTATGACTCCTTGGTATGAATGCGTCAGGCCAAACGCCAGTGAAGTGATTGTAACAGCAAGGGTTGCAGATCCTCCCGCCATAATGACCGTAGACATAGCATAGCCTCTATATGCAATCTCTTCACCCAATCCTGCGCATACAGATAAGCCAGAAAAGAATAGTTTTTCCTGATTAGTCACAGGCATCAGTTGGCGTACAACTTCGGTCTCCTTTAAGCCAATTTTCCTACGCAAGATCGAAAATGCCAGCAACAAGCCAATACCAAGAATGGTAAGCACCAACGCTACAAATATCTCTCCCAACCAGTTTCCTAATTCAACATAGTGGCTCATGCCCCCTGGTCCGCCCATGCCGAGACCTAACCCGAGCGCCAAAGATCCAATCAATATGATAGCCAAACCCGATGTCAGATATGCTTGTTTTCGCGAAATAGTTGAAAGGTCTGCCATCCCCATCTGGACAATAGCTAACCCCGGAAGACCCACCAATAAAATTGAGAGGAAAAATGCATTAGCTAAGTTTAGACTATTGGTTAAGAATAAAACGGAGACAGAAACAAAACAGCTCAAAATAACTACCCTCACAGGATTAATCTTTGAGCAGTTTCTTCCATAGCCTTCAAAACACCTAAAACGTCTTCTCTCCTTGCCCTGTGATTCATTACACACAACCTAAGAGCAAATTCACCTCTCAACCTAGTTGAAGAAACCATAGCGTAACCGCTTTCGATAATGTCATCCGATACATCATTGTTCAGTCTTTCTAGTTTTTTCATATCCAAGTCATATCCACTTGGATTAATTCGAAAACAAACGATTCCCAGATTTGCAGATGTCAGTAACTCCAAAGAATTTGACTTCCTTATATACGCTTCAGCCTCCTTTACCAAATCTAAAGAATTTTGGATCGCCATTCGGAACCGCTTCATCCCAAAAGTCTTGACTGACATCCATACTTTGAAAGCTCTCGCTGACCGAGTCAGCTGTAAGCCTCTATCGCAGAAATTCACGTGCTCCAAACCCAGATCCATATCCTGGAGATAGTCAGGTGTGACTCGGAATTCCGACTCCAGAAGGTTAAGGTTTTTTACCAGCAAGCAACCGACTTCATATGGCTGGAACAACCACTTGTGAGGATCTAATGTGACACTGTCTGCCAAATGGATTCCTCTGAGATCCCGCTTTCCTTCTTCAGTCAAAACAGAAAATCCACCATATGATGCATCGACATGTAGCCAAAGTTTCTCTCTTTCACAAATCTCCGCTAGGTCTTCTAATGGATCAACGACCCCTGTATTTGTCGCTCCACCGTTTCCACAAATTACCATGGGCCTTAATCCGCTATTCCTATCCTGTTGGATCGCTCTATTTAGGAGTTGTAAATCTATGCGGTAATCCTTCGTTGTTGGAATCATTCGTATATTGTTTTCTTGTATTCCAACGATCCGTGCTGCACGCTCCAAAGAACTGTGTCCTTGATCTGAAAGATATACCACAGCTGTATCTAGGTGGTCTATCTCCCCCCTTGCCAACACAAGAGCATTCAAATTGGCCGCTGACCCCCCACTAGTCAGAATTCCTCCTGCAGATCTGGGCAATCCTATCCATTCGCGGAACCAATCCAATACCACCAACTCCACCTGACTGGGAGCTGCAGATTCTAGCCATGTTCCTTGGAAAACATTGAATCCAGAGACTAGGGCATCAGCTATCACCGATGGCCAGGTAGGAGAGGACGGAACAAACGCAAAAAACCTTGGATGGTCTACCCTTGCCGACCGGGTCAGTACTTCATCTACCGACTGTGTCATGACTTCCATAGCCGACGATTTCTCTTCAGGTGGAGATTCTCTAAACATTTCCTCCATCTCTGATCTAGTACCTCCGACCCAGACGTCTTTATCCCGTAGAGAAATCCATCGGTCTACTAGAATGTCAATCGCTTTATAGCCCAATTCCCGCATTTCTCGCTCTTCTAGGTCAAAAGGGCCAGGAGATACTCTTTGATTAGGTGTTTTTATATTTTCTTGCACTATATTTCCCCAGTCCTAAGATAGAATAAGTTCCTGTTTAACAGAGTCTTAAAATATGTCAGCAGACCAACAAAGCTCTCTCAGCTCAAAGCAAGGTTCATCAGACACTCACGACACAGCACGATTCCGTGTCCTAGATGTCAAACCTGGACCACATGGTGGTCTGACTTTACGGCTCAGATTCGAGTCCGGCGAGCTTCCTAAAATCCGCAAGTTACTGAATGCGACACTAACGGCAACAGCACCGAAAAAGCAAAAGTCGTTGATGCTGGAAGTGGAAGGGTTCCCAGTATTCGGAGGTAAACCATCAGTAGACCGTCTTTACAGAACAGGCCGCATTGACCTTAATGTATCCTCTTCTGACGAAGGATTGGCCGCCCTCAGGCCAGGATGGAAGATCTCTGCTCCTGTCATCTGAAACTTATCCTGATTATCTCACACCAGGAGGCTTTCTCTCAAAAGTCTCTAAAAACCAAGCTTGATACTCAGAGCTTTCGGTAGGATTTTGTTTCTCCCATAGATCTTTCTCTGATTTAAACTCTGTTGGCCTGCCTATAAGAATAAAAGCTTCTAAATAGCCATTTTCTTTAGCATACAGCAGTTCGTCCAAGGGCCCATAGGAACTCATGTCATACGCAGAACGACCAAACAACCAGGCATCCGATAGGCGACTTAGAATTAACTTCTCTAACTCATATCCTTCTGCTTCTTCTCCATCGATACCTATAGCTTCTGGAAGAAATTCGCCGATTCTACCCATTTTTTTCATGAGATGAAAATGGCCATACATAGACAGTATCGACCAAGCTTCAGGGACGGAGGCAGGCGCAAGGACTTCAGCTGTGTCACTGGAAATCCTCAAACTGTCCCAAGGATACAAGTCTTCTGACGATTCTTTTCCTATAATCCAAAATGTCGGATCAATCCTTATATTTTCCTGCTGAACCCTTACCCAGGAGTCAATCTCCACAGTGCGTTCTTCTTGTGGGGGAATTCTTGCTCCAGACCTAATGATCAACGACCGAGGAGATGGCACCACATCTGGTTTTGCACACCCACTCAAAACCAAAAACATACAAACCAGTATCGGTCTCAAAGAGAAATTTCTCATTTTACAGTCTCCCTGATTAGGTTCTTGCAGAAAGGATCTGATGATTTTCCCAAAGTTACAACTGAGACATATTTTTCCATAAGGATATCACAATCCCAGCGAGGACCGAATCAGAGGAGAGATCCTTTCAGGGGTCCACGGAGGATCGAAGGTTAGCTCGACCTCACATTCAGCAACTCCCTCTACTGCTGAAACCGTATCTCGTGCCTCAGACACCAACTGTTCAGCTACGGGACACATCGGCGAAGTCAAGGACATTGTCACGTGGACATCACCCTCGGTAATCTCAATATCATAGATCAAACCTAACACGACGACATCTAAATTTAGTTCAGGATCTTTTACAGCCTTAAGAGCATTCTTAACATCTTTTTCTGTAACTCCCATGATGAACCCACTCCTTGTTTGGTCCAGCTAACAATAGCCTTTGACAAAGGGCCGACATTACAAACCATCTGCTTTTATAGAATCTCTAATTGGACAGGCCCAACTCACTATGGTGCCCGCTATCAATACCATCACTGATCCGACAACATTATAGTATAACCAGGAAATATCTGTAGTCTGTGCAACTGTAAAAACTGAGGCCATGCCCACTAACAAGCCCCAGAATGCACCATTGCCATTAGAGCTCTTCACCAAAAAAGCCAATAGAAAGACCCCTAATAAAGAACCGTAGAAGAAGGATCCGACCTTGTTGACTGCCTCAAGCAAAGAACCCAACTGTCCAGCATAGAGCGCAACCACACATCCAAACAATCCCCAGAACAAGGTTGCCAGTTTGGAAACTCCAAGCAAATGTTTCTCCGAAGCATCAGGACGCATATGACGTTGATAAAGATCTATCACCGTAGCACTAGAAAGAGCTGTTAATTCAGAGTCTAAGGAAGACATTGCGGCTGCAAAAATCACTGCAATCATTAGCCCTAAAATTCCAACAGGTACGTACTCTACCAAGTAGGAGGGGAAAATATAGTTCACATCGTTTGACGAAGCACCTCTTACATTCTCTACAATCGAACTAGCTTCCATTCTGATTTCAGACAGCTGAGAATCATATCCTGTTATCTCATTACGAAGTGAGGTGACATCCCCTCCTTCGCGTCGAGCTTCTAGCAATGCAAGGGTCGCTTCTTTTCTAAGCAAGTGGATACTCCCTTGTTCAACTTGAAGAGTATTGAAGTCTTCACTGAACTCACTATTCTGGGCCACAGCTACTTCTGATGCATTGAAAAGCAGCGGTGGGCGTTCGAAGTGATAGAACACAAAAAGCAAGACTCCGATCGATAAAATCGCAAACTGCATCGGCACTTTCAAGAAAGCATTGAACAGGAGGGAAAATTTACTGGCTTTAAGAGATTTGGCCGTCAAATATCTTTGCACCTGACTCTGATCACAACCAAAGTACGCCAGGGCTAAAAAGAAGCCTCCTATCATACCCGACCAAATAGTGTAAGTATTCGTTGGATCCCAGGACCAATCAATACTGGACCACATATCCTGGATTCCACCGAGATAGACGACCTCGGACATCCCAACGCTATCGGGCAAAGTGTCGAACAAGGTTGCAATCGCCACTCCAATACCCAAAAACATTACCAACATTTGTATGACATCTGTCCAAATCACTGCGGTAATCCCACCTACTGTGGCATAAACAATAGTTATGGCCCCCATGATGAGAATGGTGGCCTTCTCATCCCAACCCATGATCACCGAAAGAACTACAGCTGGAGCGTATAAAACAATTCCTGCACCTAGTCCCCGTTGAATAAGAAAAATCATACTTGTTGCAGTACGTGTTTTCAAATCAAAACGTCTTTCCAAGTATTCATACGCCGTGAAAATTTTTGCATTGTAGAAGAAGGGAACGAATAGCACACAGAGAACCACCATCACCAAAGGTTGAGGCAGATACACTTGTATAAACTCCATCCCGTCATCGAAGGCTTGGCCAGTCGTCCCAATAAAGGTGATGGCACTGGCCTGGGTGGCCATCACCGACAACCCTATAACACCCCAAGGCAATCGTCTGTTAGCAAGAAAATAACCTTCCATTCCAACATTCTTTCTACTTTGATAGAGAGCGAGCCCTACGACTCCTGTAAAGTAAACACCGAAAACGACCCAATCCAAAAGTCTCATCTAGAACTGAAATCGAGGACGGTTGACAGCCACTGCAAGGCAAGAATGAGCAACACAGAATAGAGCACTACTAAGAGATATATAGGCGTCCAACTAGAAAATATCCCAACCCTTTTGTCTTCATCAGCATGTGATTTATCCCCGCTATTTTGCCTCATCAGTCTCCCAGCTTATTCCTGCGTGCTCCAGACATATTCTAGTAGTAGAAAAATTGCCTTGTTCACAGTATCTACATGAATAGACCAACTCACTTCTGTTACCGACAAACCTACCTGCTCTTGGGAGGCCAGGGAAGCGCCAAGGATCTTGGTGCTTTGGTCCGACCAAACCATCCTGAAAGAGCTATTAGGGTAAGAAGATAGGGTAACATCAAGAAAAGAGGGAAAGGCAGATCACTACCTAAAGACTGAAACAAAAATTGTAATGCTGAAGCTGCTCCAAAAAAGAGAGCGGCCCCTGCTATCAGCACTGGATTCCACCGACCTAATACTACTACCGCTATCGCAATAAACCCTCTGCCTCCAGACATATTCTCTATAAAAGTACCAGAATCAAGAGCCAGGTGAGCACCAGCCAGGCCAGCCAAAAACCCTCCGAACATAATAGCAAGAAACCGAACAAATAAAATGCTGATTCCTGATTCCTCAGCGACAGCCGGATCTTCTCCCACAGAACGTAATTCCAAACCCCAAGATGTCCTAAACAAAAAATACCAGAGAGTAGGAACCAAAAGGTAAACAAAATAAACCGTTATCGATTGATGGAAAAAAATCGGGCCTAGGATTGGCACTTCTGCCAAAAACGGGATTTCAAAAGATCTGAGCACAGGGAGGGTTATAATCGACCCAGTAGCCCCAAAACGAGCCTGATAGATTGCTCCTGTAAATCCCAAACCCGCCAGCGTCGTCGCTGTACCAGCAATAATTTGATCTGTGTTCAAGCCAAGGACGAAGAAAGCAAAAACCATAGCTACTAGGCCACCACCTATGGCTCCAAAGACCATACCCAGGAGGGCCGAGGACCATTCCAGTGCGGCCAAGGAGGCACATAATGCACCCGCAATAATTGACCCTTCTATGCCTATGTTTAAAACTCCGCTGCGCTCTGTAACAGACTCTCCAAGTGCTGCTATTACCAACGGGACAGCGAGTCGGATTGCCGCTCCTAGAAAAACAACTATTGAAAATGATTCGAACATCTAATCCTGTTTCCTTCTTGGTCTCAGCAAGCGACGAAATAACCTGTCACTGGCCAAGACAGAGAGCAAAACCAGGGCCTCGATAGCCGAAACCCAAGTAGCCGGTATGCCAGCTTCTCTTTGCATCGCCCCAGCCCCCCCTTCCAATGCTCCAAAAAAAATACCCGTAAGTAGAACCGCTATAAAATTGAGATTAGCCAAGAGCGCTACTGCTATTGCAGTATATCCCCAACCTGGAGACAAGCCTTCATAAAGAGCAAATGTTCGACCAGCAATTTCTATTCCGCCGGCAAGGCCAGCTAGAGATCCCGAGAGGAGGAATGTGACAATCAGCAACCCAGGAATACTGGATCTCCCAGAAACTCTTGTGGCCTCTGGGGAACCCCCCATTGCTCGGAGCTGAAAACCCATGCTCGTGTTACTGAAGAAAAAGTACAATCCTATTACCAATATCACCGCTACTACAAAGCCGAAATGCAATCCCGTTCCAGACACTATGCTTGGCAGGCGCACAGACTTGTCTATAAGGTCAGTATTAGGAAACACACCCCTTGCTTCCTGCAGGGGCCAGCGAACTATATAACTAACTAAATGGATGGCCACAAAATTCATAAGAATAGTTGTGACCACTTCGCTGACACCTAGGCGAGTTCGCATCAGCGCAGGTAGCAGTGCCCACAGTGCTCCTGCCACAGCTGCAGATAAAAAGACCAGGGATCCCGAAAGTAACGAAGGGTAATCCCCAACATTCAATCCTACCCACACACCCGCAATCGCACCTGCGTAGAACTGTCCCTCAGCTCCTATATTCCAAACACCTGACTTAAAGGCAACCGTCACTGCTAGTCCAGTAACAATCAGAGGGATTGCCCGTACTAACGTTACGCCTAAAAAACTGTCTAGTGATCCGAAAGATCCTTCTAGGAGACTCTGAAAGGCCAACAAAGGGCTATAGCCTCCTAAAATCAAGGCAGCTGCCGTGAGAAATGCCGTTAGTAAAAGAGCCATTAAGGACACGGCCAGTGCCGCCCACGAATTATGGCCCTTCATTGCAAATCTCTCCTTTCACTGGGACAACCCCGCCCTTTGTCCCATCAACATGAGTCTGCCGATAAATTCCTTCGAAACCTCACCCTTTTTGACCTCTATTAGTCCGCCGTTGTAAATAACATAGATTTTATTCGCAAACGTCAGAATCT
Source organism: uncultured bacterium (assembly GCA_963935005.1). GTDB lineage: Bacteria > Gemmatimonadota > Gemmatimonadetes > Longimicrobiales > Gaopeijiaceae. The sequence goes on from CAWWAX010000002.1 coordinate 65,385, forward strand.
CTTCTAAGTCAGATGAGATCAATACTATCCCCGCCGGCTGTCCCGCAGCATCTAACTGAGAATCCCTACCCAACAATTGCATCATCTGCTTGTAAAAGAATCTAGAAGCTTTAACATCAAGACCTTGCGTAGGATTCCGTGCAATCAAAAGATCCTGAGATCGTTTAAGCTCCCTTGCTAACACTACCTTTTGTTGGTTTCCACCCGAAAGCTCGGCTACCTTTTGTTGATGATTTGTAGCTGTTATACCATAACGTAAAATGAGATCTTTTACGTACTGCTCTATTTTACCCCACAGCATGGTCGGACCCCACCTAAACCTTCCATCTTTCACAAGACCTAAAGCAACATTTTCTGAAACACTAAAAGAACCTATTAAAGCCTCTCCACCTCTATCGTCAGGTATAAACCCAATCTCGGAGGGCAACTTCACAATCCCTCCATCGGGCCGACGTAACCCGCTCAGAATTTCTGCAAGTTCTTGTTGGCCATTTCCTTCTACTCCCGCTATGCCAACCATCTCTCCTCTGCGTACCACTAAGTTCACGTCCATCAACTTCTTTTCACCTAGAACACCTAAAGCTTTTACAGAAATCAACTTGGCAACGGTGGTACCTATCGATCCGATATTCGCAAAATTGGTTCCAACCTCCTCTCCGACCATCACCTTTGACAGCCTCTTAACATCCGTTTCTTCTGGCACGGTCCTGCAAACAACTTGTCCCTGTTTTAGGACCGTTATACGGTCGCTGATCTCTATGACTTCGTTGAGTTTATGGGTTATGAAGATTACCGTCTTGCCGTCCAGGGATAGCCGTCGAAATAGTGACATCAGTTCGGCCACTTCTTGGGGGACTAGGACCGAAGTTGGTTCATCGAAAATTAGTATTTCTGGATCTCGTAAAAGTAGCTTTAGGATTCCAACTTTCTGTCTCTCTCCAATTGAAAGCTCCTCAATAAGCCTGTCTTCTTTAATCCACAGACCCGTCTTATCTCTTAGCTCCTTCAGCTTGATTCGCACCTTGCCATAAGGCAACACGTTTCCCTTACTAGCAAATCGGTTTCCCAAACAAAGGTTTTCGAGGACGGTGTGTGCAGGTATGAGAAGGGATTCCTGGTGGACCATGCCCACACCTTCTTTGCGGGCATCGCTGGGAGTTAAAATACTGATTGCTTTCCCTCTGATTCTAATATTGCCCTCGTCAGGGACAACAAGCCCGTTGAGGACCCTCATTAGAGTCGTTTTGCCAGCGCCGTTTTCACCGACAAGAGAGTGAATTTCTCCTGGAAAGCTGATAAACTCTACATTGTCTAACGCGGGCCTTTTTCCAAAATTCTTACTAATCTGTTCCATGACAACGGATGGGGCCGACTCGGCCTCTTCCCAGGACGAGGATCGAGAGATGTTCAGGAAGAACCCTCCACTCGTTCCAGGAAATCTATCCTTGGAACAGCGATCAAGCCCTCTATTATACCCAGTCGTATAGAATCGATTTCGTCCATGAGTTCTGGCTTGTACTTTCCTGCCAAACTGGGGTTTACCACGTAGTCTGCGGCGCCGCTTTGGCCGCCCGCATAATAGGCTTGACCAGAAGGTATCTTTCCTTCCTTCCAAAGTTTCGCTAACTCCAAGAAAGCCTCTGGTATCCTTATTACGGCACTCCCTAAAATCACTTCTGGAATAACACCGTTCTGGTCTCTATTCATACCCATGGCCCATACTTCTTCACCCGAATCTCTCGCTTCTCGAACGGCCTGAAAAACACCAAAACTTGCTGCATCAGTATTATGGATCAAAACATCGACCCCTCTTCTTATAAGTGTAACGGCAGCTTCCTTCGCCATTGCCACATCGTCCCAACTTCCAATCCAGCTCACAAGAACTTCTACGTCTGGATTTACTGATTTTGCCCCTGCTTCAAAACCAGTGAAAGTTGCTTCTGCTGGAGGAATAGGCACCCCCCCTACCATACCGACTGTGCCAGTCTGGGTCATTCTTGAGGCTACTACGCCAGCCATATAACTGCCTTCCTCGAGTTCGAAAATCAGCGGTATGACGTTATCTGAAACCTGGCCTCCAGAGCTTACGATAATTGTGACTTCTGGAAATTGCTCTCCCACACGGATGGCAGCGTCTTGGTATTCAAACCCATGAGCAAAAATCAGCCTATAACCAGAGGTGGCGTAGGCCCTAAGTGCTTCATCGTATTCAGCAGGGGTACTCGTCTGCTGATGGCTGATCCTAGCACCAAAAGTCTTTTCGATTAGCTGTATTCCTTCGTAAGCACCTCCGTACCACCCAGCATCACTGACAGGTCCAGAAGTTAGCAGTGCCACCCGAAAATCACTAAATTCAGACCCACTTGATGGACCCTCATCTCTGGCATCCCAACATGCCAAGGTGAACAAGAGTGCCACTGAAACCACCATCTTTATTTTACTGGTAGCGTTCCCCAAAATCATTCCCTTTTCCAAAACTCAGCTTATAAACTCAGAGAGTCTATAAAGTTAGTAGCTCAGTTTCCAGTTTCGATAGCTTTCTTGTCCAAAGATCAAGAGCATTGATATGTTGATCAAGATATTTTACGACACTAACACAACGTAAACTGTTTTTCCTTACTTTAACAATTTCTTAGGTGAACACTATATGAAAGACCTTCGAGAAAACTGGAGTTCAAATTTCGGCTTTGTACTAGCAGCCACTGGAAGTGCCATAGGATTGGGGAACCTGTGGAAATTTCCTTTCATTACATGGAAAAACGATGGAGGTGCGTTTGTTCTGATCTATCTGGTATGCATTATAGCAGTGGGTCTTCCTATAATGATGGCAGAACTTCTTGTTGGTCGCAAAACCCAGAAAAGTGCAGTGGGTGCTATGCGTGAGGCAGTGGGACCCGCCTGGGGTTGGGTGGGAACTTGGGGAGTCATGGCAGGGTTTGTTATTTTAAGTTACTACGCCGTCGTTGCTGGATGGTCTCTCTTCTATCTATTCCAAACCTTGAATTGGAGCTTTTTTGGTTTTCCAGCGCAAGCCAATATGGGAGGATTATTTGAAGGATTGGCTGCAAACGGGCTATTACAAACGATCTTATCTGGTGCCTTCATGTTGCTCACCGTAGCTGTTGTTTTCTTTGGAGTCCACGGCGGCATAGAAAAAACTGCACGCCTTTGTCTGCCCGCCCTATTCGGCATCCTGCTGCTGCTGCTGTTTAGCTCTTTGACCATGGAAGGTTCGGGAGAGGCACTGAACTTCATTTTCCGACCCAATTTCTCCGAATTGGATACCGTAGCAATCCTTGAGGCCCTAGGCCATGCATTCTTCACTTTATCGTTGGGAATGGGCACAATGATAGTCTATGGTTCCTACGTAGCACGTGAACGTTCTCTTGTTAACGCCGCGGGTTCAATTGTGCTGCTAGACACCGTGATCGCACTGATCGCTACCATAATCATGTTTTCGGTGATCTTTACTGTTCCCGGAATGTCAGAACAAGTAGATGGCTCTCCAGTAGGTATGTTGTTTATCTCGTTGCCACAGTTGTTCTATGAAGTGGTCCCCGGCGGAGTTGTTCTTGCACCAGCATTTTATCTCTTGGTGGCATTAGCAGCCTTGACTTCAACCATCTCACTCCTGGAAGTCGTGGTCAGTTATTTCATCGATCAAAAGAAGATGGAAAGATCTCGAGCCACTCTATTAAGTGGAGCCTGTATCTACATGTTCACCTTTCTTTCTGGACTGTCTTTCGGTGCGTTCCCGTGGCTCTCAAACTTTGAGCTTTTCGATGGCAAGGCGGGATTCTTTGCTACCATGGATCATTTTGCGTCTAATTGGGCTCTCCCGTTGGGCGGGCTGCTGATAACTGTAGGAGTTGGCTGGTTTATGCCTTCCAAAGACACCGAGGCTGAGTTAGTAGAATCTGGATCTCCAGGCTGGTTTAACTACAAAGCCTGGCTATTCGCTGTCCGGTTCATAGCGCCTGCTGCGGTTGCAGCTATTTTGGTGGCTGTCATCTTTTTTGGAAAAGACTTTTCATAGACTACCCACGGACAAGGCATGATGGTCGCTACTGGACTCGAACCAGTGACCCCTACGATGTGAACGTAGTGCTCTACCAACTGAGCTAAGCGACCCCGGCTATGCTACGATCGAAAGCACGTCACCTATTACGGCTCTCTATCAATTCATACCCCCACGGGGAATCGAACCCCGGTTTCCTGGCTGAGAACCAGATGTCCTAGGCCACTAGACGATGGGGGCAGTAGTAGCAAAGCGTATCAAAAAAGCGGTCGAAAGAATAAGCACGATTACTTTGTGATACAACCCCAGATGCCAATTATAGCCTATCTCCGAGCAGGATCTCCGACAAGCATCTCACAGCAAAATCTATCTGCTTTTCCGTTATAGTAGCAGCCGGTGCAAGTTCTACAACTTCTCCATATCTGCCAGCAGGCAGCACAATCAGGCCTTCTTTTAGTGCCTGCCGTGCCACTCGTCCTCCTTGTCCCTTCCAAGGATCCCCGGTTTTAGTGCACAATTCGATACCCACCAAAAGACCTCTGCCCCTAACTTCAGATATGTGACAACTAGAACCTAAGGAGGCTCGAAGAGAAGCGAGTAAATACTGTCCCTTCTTTGCACTTCTAAGAACCAACCCCTCCGACCTTAAAACATCCAGAAAACTAAGTGCTGTTGCACAAGAGAGTGGATGACCCAAGAACGTACTTGTGTGAATGGCTTCTCCCTGAGTTTCAGGCCATGCTTCCATAACAGATCTAGACCCCAAGCAGGCACTCAAGGGCAGTCCGCCACCCAAAGCTTTTCCTAAGCATATAAGATCAGGAATTACTCCCGCTATTTCACTTTCAAAGACTACCCCAGAGCGACCTAGTCCAGTGAAAATCTCATCGAAAATGAGCAACACTCCAGTTGCTTTACTTAACGCCTTCAGGTCCTGCAAAAAGCCCCCTGGAGGTATTCTGACTCCACCTCTTCCTTGTATCGGTTCAATAACTATCGCACCAATGGGAGCCCCCGAAGTCTCGCTCTCACTCAAAATACTACCAATTTCCGTCAATACTCTTGCGGCTTCTTCTTCCGACCTTGGGAATGAAACGAAGTTCGTTGCTCCAAGCAGCCTGTCCACAAAAGGGTTCCGGAAATCTTTCCTGTCTGTTACCGACAAGCTCCCTAGGGTCAACCCGTGATACGCCCCCTTAAATGCTATAACTCCAGCCTTTCCAGTAAGCAGTTGTGCTGTCTTTAGCGCAATCTCTATTGCTTCCGTGCCAGAAGAGGCCAGGACCGTTCTAGTTTCTTTCCAAGGTGCCAGCATACCCAATTCTTCCATGAGTTTCACCTTGGAAAGAGAAGGGTGGATATCACCCATTCCATGGACAAGACGCTTGGCTTGTTCATCCATGGCTATTCTTATACTGGGGTGTGAGTGTCCAGCAAAAGCCACACCGAACGCAGAAGTTAAATCCACATATATATTGCCATCGACGTCACTCACATTTGAACCGAAAGCCTGATCCCAGAAAACTGGAAAATCTTCACTTAACCAGGTTATATTGCGAGATTCAACAACCTGTAAGCGACTGGCCAACTCAAGGGAGCGAGGGCCTGGCGGAAGCGTTTTGATGGAGGGCAATTGTGCCCCAAAATTCGAATCCACCTTACCCGTTTCCGAGCTGATCCTCAGCAGTCATGCCCATAACATTGTACCCCTTGTCGACATGCAGAGTCTCACCAGATATGCCAGCCCCTAACGGCGAGCACAGAAAAGCCGCTACATTACCAACATCTAGAGCTGAATTAACCCCCGAAAGAGCTGAATTGGCCTCATAATAATCCACCATCCTGTCTATTGATCCAATTGCCCTTGCTGCCCTACTAGCTAGGGGGCCAGCTGAAAGAGTATTGATCCGAAGCCCCCAACGCCTGCCCGCTTCATAGGCTAAAGTTCGAGTATCACTTTCCAGCGCTGCCTTGGCGGAGCTCATGCCTCCTCCATACCCAGGAATCACCTTTTCTGCCGCCAAATAGCTTAACGAAATCACTGCGCCTTCTCTGCCCATAAAAGGGCCGAATCTCTGTACCATGCTGACCAAGGAGTAAGCACTAGAGCTGACTGCTGCCAGATATCCCGTTCGGCTTGTCTCTATCAGCGGATTCCGCACTTCTGGACCGTTTGCAAGAGAGTGTACAAGAACATCCAGAGAAGCTCCTCCTAGGTCTTTTTGAACTTCCTCAGCAACTTCTTGGATAGTATAACCAGAAATTCCCCTATACCTTTTATCTTGCGCCACATCCTCGGGAACATCCTCGGGAACATCAAAAGAAGCATCGATAGGATAAATCTTTTCTATGGTGAGTTCTCCCCCCCCAGCAAGAGTCTTATCTAGCTTCCCCAGGTCCAAGCTCCGAGTGAATATTTTGCACATTGGAGGCCATGTACCCACCCGAACTGAGGCTCCAGCCTGAGCTAACGCTTTCACGATAGCCCATCCGTATCCTTTATCGTCAGCAACTCCGGCAACAAAAGCATTTTTCCCGGTCAAATCGATCGGAAGCATGTAATCCATCCTTTTTAAAAGAAGCGCCAGAAAATCAGACCTTCAAAATAAAATCCAGCCCATTATGCCAAGATATGCCGCCGCCAAATAATACCCATCCTTAAGCCTAATCTGGCTACGGCGCCTGGAAAGGACCACCAAAAGTAAAGTAATAGTCAGCATGGCAGGATACTGTTTATACAAAACCTCAGAGCTGATCCTTATTGGTGCAACAATAGATGTTATTCCTAATACAAGGGTCAAATTAAAAATATTTGATCCTACAATGTTTCCCAAGGCCAATCCCTTATCCTTTTTTAATACTGCCATGATCGATGTTGCAAGTTCAGGTAAGGATGTCCCGACAGAAACCATCGTCAGTGCTATGATTAATTCCGACACCCCCAATTTTATTGCGATCGCGCTGACCGAGTCCCTTAATAGCATTGAACCCCCAGTGAGGAGTAATACGCCTAAGACCACTATGCCCAATGATTCCCACCATTTTCCTGCCACCGTTGACGTTGATTTTCCAGGGACAGGGATAGGCTGGTTTCTAGCCCGCCTATCCTCATTAGCACTCCTCACTACTGCGAACAAATACCCGAATAGCAAGATTGCTAATAGCCCTCCCTCCCACCGAACAAGCCTCAAGTCCCACATTAGTGGAAAAACTAAAAGAGTAGCTCCCACCATGACTATACAATCTCTATTAGCAACATTTTTGTTAAAAACCAATCCCCTACCCACTATCGCTGTTAGAGCCATAACAAGTCCTATATTGGCAATATTCGACCCTACGACATTGCCTGTCGCCAAATCTGCATTTCCATTCAGGGCAGCGATCGCTGAGATGAAGAGTTCTGGCGCAGAGGTCGCAAGAGAGACAACTGTTAATCCGACAACCAGACCACTCACACCTGCCGCCCTTGCAATCTGTCCACTTCCCCTGACAAGCAGATTAGCCCCATAGCAAAGACCGACTAGGCTTACAATAAATTTCAAAACTTCGTTAATCATTGCTTTATCTTATTAATGAATTCGCTCTCACTTAATAGCTTTACTCCGAGATCTTTTGCCTTCTGAAGCTTTGATCCAGGATCTTCCCCGGCTACCAGAAAGTTTGTCCTAGAGCTTACCGACCCTGACACCTTGCCTCCTACACTTTCGACGCCTTCTCTCGCTTCACTCCTTTTAATTCGAATGAACTTTCCTGTAAAAACAAAAGTCGTGCCTGCCATTTCTGAGCTTCGAGAGATTTTGGGAGGAGTAAGCCTGACTCCCTGGTGCAATACGGCACTGATCTGGCTCGACGTAATGTCACTGTGCAGAAACTCATAGATTTGTTCTGACATAATAGACCCAATACCGTCAATAGACTCTAGCCTCTGTATACTTGCTTCCTGCAAAGCGGGAAGATTTCCAAATTCGTTTGCTAAACCCTTAGCTACAGTTATTCCTACTTCTGGAATTCCTAAGCCATAGATAAAACGGTGAAAATCTATTGACTTCTTCTCCTGGATAGCAACAAAAAGGTTGTCTGCGGCCTTCTTCCCACCTTTCCACAATGTTTGTAGATCTTCTGTCTTTAGAGAAAAGAGGTCTGCCAGCTCTGATACTAGTCCTTTGTCCACTAGCATAGAACAGATCTCCTCCCCCAATCCTTCGATATCCAACCCCTCTCTAGATCCAAAGTGTAAGATGCCTCTCTTGAGTTGAGCTGAACACCCAAAGCGATTTGGGCAATAGCTGAACGGACCCTTTTCGATGACTTCGGTTTCACAGACTGGACAATTTTCTGGAATCTTAAATTCCTTTGCCCTCGGAACATTTTCTTCTTCAATTCTTTCTACAACCTGAGGAATAACATCACCAGCCCTTTGTATTCTCACCAGATCTCCCTCTCTAACGCCTCTCCGTTCAACTTCTTCCCTGTTGTGCAAAGATGCTCGGGCCACGGTGACACCCCCGACAACTACTGGATCGAGAACCGCCACTGGAGTGAGCTTGCCTGTTCTACCAACCTGGACTACGATTTTTCTAATCCTTGTAACCGCTTTTCTTGGCTCAAACTTAAGTGCCAAGGCCCACCTGGGATGATGCGAAGTATTCCCTAGTTCCTCTCGCGCATACAATTGGTTTGTCTTGACTACTACACCATCAATCTCGTAGTCCAGCTCTTCTCTCCTTTTTTCGTAACTCTTATAGTATTCCTCTATCTGGGTCAATGTAGTTGCCAGCTCTGCTTCTGGGGCAATCTTGAATCCCCAATCTCTGAGTATCTCCAACCCTTCCAAGTCTGAATCAGCTCCTAACCCTGGACATTCTAGGATATCGAAAACCAGTACTTCCAAAGGCCTCTCCGCAGTCACTCGAGAGTCAAGCTGGCGGAGAGAACCAGAGGCAGAATTTCTTGGATTAGCATAAGGGTCCAGGCCCCTTTTCAGCATTGCTTTATTGAGCTCTCCAAACTCGGAGAGGTACATAATAACCTCCCCCCTCACTGACAGAGTTTCGGGGGCAGCTCTTTTCGAACCCAAAAGACGCAGTGGCAGAGAAGAAATCGTCTTTGCATTCTCGGTAATCACCTCACCAACTTGTCCATTCCCTCGCGTAACCGCTCTCACGAAGACCCCCTGTTCATACACTAGCTCTATCGAAGCACCGTCGAGTTTTGGTTCTAACAAGTATTCTGGGTTGTTTCCTAAGACATCCTTTATTCTTTTATCAAACCGCACTAGGTCTTCTAGGTTCTTTGTGGAATCTAAAGAGAGCATCGGCACACTGTGTTCAGCTGATCCAAAAGACTTCTGAGGCTCTGCTCCAACTCTCTGCGTGGGAGAATCATTCGTGATTAACCCTGGCCATTCCAGTTCCAAAGTCCTTAATTCATCGAAAAGGCGATCATAGTCTGAATCCTGAATTTCAGGCCTAGATTCCACATAATATAAATGAGCGTGACGGTGCAACTCCAATCTGAGTTTTTCTGCTCGGATTTCTGCCTCGGACTTAGACATGTCGTGTAAATCTCCGGTAGTATTAAAGCCATCCCAGGCCAACAAGTGCAAACATTCCCCCTTGAGCCTGCCAAATCAAAGTAACTAAACTAGACAAGATCTTAAAAGACGATCTATTTTAACCTTCCTACACCCTAACTGGATACCTGTCATTGTCAGCACTTAATATAAAACAACTACGATCAGAAACACTGGGAACTGAGCATGTTAACCATCTTAATAATGCTGGTGCCAGCCTTGTTCCAAACCCGGTGCATCAAAAAATCCTGGAACATCTAGAACTCGAGCGCACCTTAGGTGGCTATGAAGCAGCCGAAAATTGTTTTGATGAGATCCAAAACAGTTACAGGGCGATAGGGCAACTCATAGGATCTCAACCGCACAATATTGCTTTAACCGAAAACGCTACTGGCTCTTTCCTGCAAGCCCTCTCTTCCATCAATTTTTCTGCAAACGACGTAATTGTGACTAGCAGCAACGACTACGCTTCTAATCAAATTATGTACCTGTCTCTGGTGGAGCGACTAGGAGTCCGCCTCTTCAGAGTAGAGGATGGTCCTGACGGAAGCGTTGACCTTCACAGCCTAGAAAATCTCCTACGAAGACTTAACCCTAAACTGGTAGCAATTTCCCACATCCCCACCAGTTCAGGCATGGTACAGCCAGTCAAAGATATAGGTGAATTATGCAAACAGTACGGGTCTATCTATCTGGTCGACGCTTGCCAATCAGTGGGGCAAATGCCCATCGATGTGAAAGAAATTCAATGTGATTTTCTTTCGTCCACAGGAAGAAAATTTCTTCGTGGGCCAAGAGGCATAGGATTTCTTTTCGTTTCGGACCGAGCGTTGGACCTGGGTTTAAAGCCATTGTTTCCAGACCTCAGAGGGGCAGATTGGATCATGGAAAATCTCTACCAACCCGCCCCAGATGCCAGCCGTTTTGAAAACTGGGAGTTTCCCTTTTCCCTTGTCCTTGGACTGGGAACCGCAGCTAGCTATGCCCAAAAGCTGGGCCTAGAAGAAATACGACAACGTGCTTGGGGGCTTGCCGCTAAAACTCGAGAGCTCCTGTCAGAACTCAAAGGGATTTGCCTTTTGGACCGAGGCGGGCAACAGTCCGCCATAGTTACCGTCGGGCTGCAGGAAAAAGACGTTACAGTAGTGTGTGGTTCACTAAAAAAACTAGGTATCAACACCTCTGTCTGTACTAGGAGCAGTGCTGTTATTGATTTCGACAACCGGAAGATCGACAGCGCACTACGCATCTCTCCCCATTATTTTAACACCGAAACTGAAATTAAAGAACTTGTGTCAGAATTGGCCAACTTGCTGGATCATTCCTAATACTTAACACTTAGTGGTGGGACGTTCTTAACATAGGAGGACCCATGAAAAGCATTGGCTGGATCTGTTTCCTTTTAGGGTCCTTAATATTGATACAATACTCAGGATATCTTTTCCTGGTTAGGACTTACAACATATGGATTAAGGTTGGCCTGACATTGTTATATTCGGGCATATTACTACTACTGTTAAGAGTTTTCAGGCAACAGTACCGGGAATCCAAGAACGATCCTTTCAAGGAGGTACAGAAGTGATACTAGTAACAACGTCACAGATTCCTGGTATGCGTATAGCCACAGCCTTGGGTATAGCCAGGGGGAACACCGTCCGTGCTCGCCACGTGGGAAAAGACATAATGGCATCCTTGCGTAACCTTGCAGGTGGCGAAATCCATGAATACACCAAACTGATTGCCGAGTCTCGAGAACAGGCACTAGCCCGCCTCATAGATGACGCAAGCGACCTGGGAGCCAATGCAGTCGTGGGAGTGCGTTTTCAGACTTCTTTAATCCAAAGTGGTGCATCGGAAATGCTTTGCTACGGGACTGCAGTGGTGGTCGAATTGGATCAGCGTTCCTAGGACCTATATTTTTCCTGAAACACAAGCTCCTTTTGGCCTTGACGTCGACTGGGCACCTTTCTAATTTTGAAGGTAAAGAATAATCATTCTTAATAACTTAGGGAAACAATAGGCATATTCTCTCCATGAGCAATGCTCCTGCACTCGAAATTCAAGGCCTCTCCGCTAAGGTGGCTGATGAAGACACAGCAATACTGAAAGACTTAGATTTAGTTCTTGAACCAGGCCAGATTCACGCTATCATGGGGCCTAACGGCTCTGGGAAAAGCACTCTGGGAAAAGTCTTGTCGGGTCATCCTAGCTACCAGGTTACTGGTGGCGAAGTGCTCTACCTAGGCCAATCCATACTGGATATGGAACCCGACGAAAGAGCCCTGGCTGGGATTTTTATGGCCTTTCAATACCCCGTCGAAATTCCAGGGGTGTCCATAGCCAATTTTCTTCGAACTGCAGTGCAAGCTCGGCTGGAGCGTGGCGAAGAATTAGATCTTTTCGATTTCCAAGATCAACTGCTCGAAGCAATGGAATTGCTTGAAGTAGAGCCTTCGTTTGCAGAAAGGCCCGTGAATGACGGCTTCAGCGGAGGAGAGAAGAAACGCAATGAGATCCTACAGATGGCTGTACTTAAGCCATCTTTAGCCATTATGGATGAAACGGACTCTGGCTTAGACATAGATGCTCTTCAGGTGGTTTCTAAGGGTGTGAATACCTTGCACGAGCAAAACCCCGAAATGACTATCCTATTGATCACACACTACCAACGCCTCTTAGATTACATTAAGCCAGATCTTGTGCATGTTATGGTGGACGGAAAGATTGTAAGGACAGGTGGCCCAGAATTGGCCTTGGAGTTAGAAAAGCAGGGTTACGCAAACTGGAAGGTTTCCAGCTAAAGCAGGATACAAACTATGCCTAAAAGTGAACTGGTTGAAAATCTAGACCTCGATAATTACAAGTACGGTTTTGTCGATTCCGAGTCTCATGTTTATAGAACAAAACCTGGCCTCGATGAAAGTATTGTTCGAGAAATTTCCAGGCACAAGGAAGAGCCAGACTGGATGTTGGAGTTCCGCTTGAAGGCCTTGAAAGTGTATGAGTCCAAACCAATGCCCACTTGGGGTGGAGACCTTTCTGACCTTGAAGCAACTCTCAATGAAATCTATTTCTATGTAAAACCCCAGGAACAAACCGAGCGCTCTTGGGATGATGTGCCCGACAACATCAAGAATACCTTTGAGCGACTTGGCATACCAGAAGCCGAACAGCAAGCCCTTGCAGGAGTAGGAGCTCAATACGAATCTGAGATGGTATACCACTCCTTGAAAGAAGAATGGGCTTCCAAGGGTGTCATATTCGACTCCATTGAGGATGGCCTAAAGAACCATCCTGAAATCTTCAAAGAACATTTTGGAACGATTATCCCAACAGCTGACAACAAATTTTCTGCCTTGAATTCTGCCGTATGGTCGGGCGGTTCCTTTGTGTACATCCCAAAAGGGGTGCACCTCAAAACACCTCTTCAGGCTTACTTTAGGGTGAATCAGGAAAGAATGGGTCAGTTTGAAAGAACCTTGATAATTGTCGAAGAAGGAGCTCAAGCTCACTATATCGAAGGTTGCACCGCACCCGTGTATTCTACCGACTCATTTCATTCTGGCGTAATTGAAATCGTAGTCAAAAAAGACGCCAGGTTTAGGTATACTACGATACAAAACTGGTCCAACAATATGTATAACCTTGTAACGCAAAGAGCGGTGGTACAGGAAAATGCTACGATGGAATGGTTGGACGGAAACCTTGGATCTAAACTGACGATGAAATATCCTTCCTGCTACCTAACTGGAAAAGGTGCACACGGGTCTATAATGTCGATAGCCTACGCTGGCTCCGGTCAACACCAAGACACGGGCGGCAAGGTGGTTCACGCAGCTGAAAACACAACGTCTTCCATAATATCCAAGTCTATAAGCAAAGAAGATGGCCGATCCTCCTATCGGGGACTGTGTAAGGTTCATGAAGGTGCTACAGGTTCTCGGTCGAACGTTGAGTGTGATGCATTACTAATCAACAATACTTCCAGGACGGACACCTACCCGTACATCGAGGTTGATGAAAAACGAGCGACTGTGGGACACGAAGCAACTGTATCTAAAGTCGGCGACGAGCAACTATTCTATCTGAAAAACCGGGGACTCTCTGAAGAGGAAGCCATGGCCCTAGTGGTCCGGGGATTCATAGAGCCAGTCGCAAAAGAACTTCCGCTTGAGTACGCCGTAGAACTGAACCGGTTGATTGAGTTGGAGATGGAAGGGTCAGTAGGGTAAAAATCATGAATCAGCTGTTCTATCTTCACACCTTGCCCTCAAATCTATGGGACCAAGAAGGCTAATGGCTGAATATTCCAACTACAGTAGTTGGTTAAACGAAATGCGTTCTCGTGCCTGGTCTATTTATCAAAGCACCCCCACTCCCACAACGAAATCTGAAGAGTGGCGTTATACAGACCTTTCGAAGCTGTTTCCATTAGAAAAAATCTCTCTGGAGATGAACCCAGAGACCTCAACCAAGCGGCCGACTAAGGAAGGTTTGACCGAAACCATAAATACAGCTGGAAGAGTCCAGTTTACAGACGGCCTAGTAACCAACATACAACTGACTCCAGAAATGGAAAGCCAAGGAGTTGGTTTAGATTCTCTACAACATACAACGCATGAAAAACATCAAGAGATTATAAAAACCAACCTCTCTAGCCATGTCCTGCCTCCAGAATCTGGCAAATTCCAAGCTCTCAATGCAGCGTTGTGGACAGACGGCATTATTATTTACGTGCCCAAGAATGTTCATGTTGAAATGCCCATCAGGGGAAAACATCAGCTAGATTCCCGAAACCCATCTGTGTGCACTAGAACTTTGATCATAGCCGAAGAGGGTAGCCACGTTTCTTACGTTGAAGAATTCGGCTCTGATGATTTCGATGACAAACATATTGTCTCATCAGCAGTCGAAATTATTGCCCATAAGAACGCCACAGTAGATTTTGTGTCAGTCCAAAATCTTGGTCGGGGCATCTTTTTTCAAAACGCCCAAAAATCCTTAGTACATCGTGACGCTTCCGTTAACACACTAAATGTCAATCTCGGTGCGTCATTGAGCCGACTGGACCTAAACACTCAGCTGATTGAACCTGGGGCTAACAGCAAGATGCTAGGATTATACTTTGGGGATGAGGATCAGCACTTTGACCACAATACCAGCCAGGACCACTTGGCCCCCCATACCGGAAGTGACCTTCTGTACAAGGGCGCGCTAGACGGACATTCTCGAGCTGCGTTTAGGGGAATCATCCGGGTACATTCAGAGGCCCAGCAAACCGACGCCTATCAGACAAACAGAACTCTTCTCCTGTCCGAACATGCCCGAGCTGACTCGCTCCCCAACCTAGAAATTGAAGCTGACGATGTTAAGTGTTCTCATGGGTCAACGGTAGGCCAACTAGACCCTGAAGCAATTTTTTATCTACTCAGTAGAGGATTCTCTCAGCAGCAAGCCGAAAGACTTGTCGTGCTTGGCTTTCTTGGAGATGTGATGGCCAGATTACCACGTGGTGCATTCAAGAGGGTGGTGAAGAACGTGACAGACGCAGTTGAACAGAAACTGCGCCATGGTTGAACAGGAAGACCTTGGGGATTGGACCCTGGTGGCAACCGTCGATCAGTGTCCTCCTGACAATCTTTTCGGTGTCCAGATAGATGGCCTAAGGATCGTTTTAGCTAATGTAGACGGAACCATTTACGCGCTTGAAGATCAATGCTCCCACCAAGACCTACCCTTGTCCGATGGCTACCTTGAAGATGGTCAGGTGGAATGCACTTATCATGGTGCCAGGTTCAATGTCTGTTCTGGAGTTGCTACAGCATTACCCGCAATCAAGCCAGTAGCTACCTTCAGTGTCGACATTAGGGACGGAGATATCTACGTTCAAGTTGTAGGATAACTTCAACACCAAAATTCTATGTCAGAGAAGTCTGAACTATTTGACCCCGAAACTATCAAAACGCTCTTTCCGACCCTATCCCAAACCGTGTCGGACAAGCCCTTGGTATACCTGGACAATGCAGCTACGTCCCAGAAGCCTGTTCGCGTCATAGAAGCATTGGAGACTTACTACAGGGACAACAATTCAAATGTACACCGTGGTATATACGAGCTTAGCCGACGTGCAACAGAAGCATATGAAAACGCTAGGAGTCGGATGGCGCAGTTCATCGGAGCCGAATCCCCAGAGGAAATCATTTGGACAAGGGGAACAACAGAGGGAATAAACCTAGTAGCAAATAGCTGGGGAATGAAAAATTTATCCGTCAACGATGAAATCCTGTTAACAACAATGGAACACCACTCTAATATTGTTCCCTGGCAACTAGTTGCAGAAAAGACAGGGGCCACAATTCGTTACATTGAAATGGACGCTGAGGGCCATCTGAACCTGGAAAACCTAGAAGAACTTTGTGGTAGAAACACTAAAATCGTCTCCTGCACCCAGGTGTCAAACTCTCTCGGCACAATCAACCCACTAGAGCCAATCATTGCTCAAGCACGATCTGTTGGAGCTCTCGTGCTGGTCGACGGTGCTCAAGCTGTGCCTCATGGGGCTATCGACGTTGGTCGGATAGACTGTGATTTTTATGTTTTTTCTGGTCACAAGATGTGTGGGCCAACTGGGATTGGTGTTCTGTGGGGACGGAAAGAGATCCTAGACAAAATGCCCCCTTACCAGGGAGGGGGGGAAATGATCAAACTCGTTCAAAGAGACCACAGCACCTGGGCTGATCTGCCCCATAAGTTTGAAGCAGGAACTCCAAACATCGCTGGAGCTATTGTACTGGCCACAGCAGCTGACTTTCTCGATGAAATTGGCTTTGAAGCTATAAAGGAGCACGAGCACAACCTACTCGCTTACGCACTGGACCAACTGGATGCTGTCGAGGGCCTAAAAATATTTGGACCCTTAGATTCAAACCATAGGTGCTCTGTGATTTCATTTCAACTGGGTGACATCCATCCCCTCGATGTTTCTACGATACTCGATGCCGAAGGGATTGCTATTAGAGTTGGACACCATTGTGCGCAGCTTGTCATGGAACACCTAGGGGTTTCTGTGACCGCTCGAGCGAGCTTTTACCTCTATAATACATATGGTGACGTCGACAGGCTGGTGTCTGGCCTGAATTCAGTAAACAGAATATTTGCCTCTTGAACATGGACAGCATTGCTTCCCTCCACCAACAATTAATACTGGACCATTACCGAAATCCCAGGAATAAGATTCCCCTTGAGAGCCATGACGCAGAAGGTCGAGCTACCAACCCTATGTGTGGAGATGAAATCACCGTACAGCTGAGGTTGCACGATGGCAGGATTGAAGACATAAGCTTTGGAGGAAAAGGGTGTTCTATCTCACAGGCCGCAGCTTCAATGCTCTCAGCTAGGCTACGTAACCGTAGCCTAAAAACAGCATCTTTGTTAATCCATCAATTCACTGGAATGATGAATACCCAGATAGGAGAATCCGACGAAATACTACTGGGCGACTTGCTTGCTTTCGAGGGTGTTCGAAAATTTCCCCTGAAAATCAGGTGTGCCCTATTGGTTTGTGACGCCCTCCAAAACGCCTTAGAAAGACCAGCTGGATCTGATAAGAATTAGCCCTTGAAGGAGAGGTAGCGACTAATGATTGATAGAGAATGTGGCCAAATTCAAGGTACTACGATCCAAGATACACCGCTGGGAACTATAAGAATCTGGGCAGGGGCTAGCGGAATTAAGAAGGTGAGTTTTGATGACCACAGTCCCCAAGTTACAGACACCTCCAATTCCGCCGACAACAAAATACTACGAGAAGCCATCGAACAACTGGAGCGTTATTTTTCTGGCGAGTTAAGAAGTTTCAACTTACCACTCGATCTCACGGGCCGCACTCGCTTTCAGCTCCGCATCCTTGAACAACTCCGCACTATACCTTATGGCCAGCTTGCATCTTATAAAGACATTGCTGAGGGCTTGGGTGAGCCACAGGCCTCTCGGTCCGTTGGACAAGCTCTTAAAGCGAACCCCATACCAGTGATCCTACCATGCCACAGAGTGATCAGGAGTGACGGAACACTCGGGGGATATGCTGGTAGTTCCCTGAAGAACATACGGAGAAAAACGACCTTGCTGGAGATAGAGGGAGCCGAGATACCAGGAAAGGCACCAAAAGATAGGATCCAAAACGAAATGCTTTTTTTTCCCTTATAGCCCTCTGAGGATTATTCTTCCCCTCCCTCTATCTGAAAATATTACCCGTTGGCTTGAAGTAGCACTTTAATGGCTCCGCTTTCCCTGTGGTTTCCGGACGTCTTAAGGGCTTCGTAGTAGCCCTCCAAGGGAAATTTGTGCGTGACGATTTCTTCGATAGTATTTCTTGTTCTCTCAAGAAGCCTCTGGACCACTTCAAATGTGTGACATTTTTCTCCTTCCCATTCTTCTAGCCCATAACCCACAAACCCTTGGACCTTTAGTTCTCTGGCCCATAACATAGTGAGATCCATATTTCTTGTTTTGCCCACACAGCCGATCACTGCCACCTTGCCCCTCGGAGCACTAAACTTCATAGCTTGAGCTAAGCTTTGAGTGTTTCCTACACAGTCATACACCGCTGCGAATCCTCCCCCAGAGAAAACCTCTTCACCGATGATAGGCTTGTAGGCCATAGCGCCTGTTTTCACCAGTGCCTCGGTGGCACCTTGGCCAGGGAAAACAACTTCCGTAGCCCCCATTTTTTGAGCCAAGTGTTTCTCGTGTGCCCTTTTTACTTGGCTGAGGATTAACCCCCGATGCCCAATGGCCCTTAAGGCCCAAATCGTTGCCAAGGCTATAGTGCCACTGCCTAAAACCATCACGGGTGCCTCTGGGTGTGGCGCTGTTCCTAAAACAGAGTGTACAGCAATGGAAAGTGGCTCTATCAGGACAGCCGTATCATCTGAAACCTTATCATCGACGGCAAAAACCTGAGACTTGTGGGCCAGCACTGTCTCTCCCCATCCTCCTGGCAAATCTCTGTGGTAACCGATTGTCACTCCTGGAGCTAAACTCTTTCCATTTACCGTTGTCAGCCCCTTTTCCCCAGCTCTCTCGCAAGTACAGTGCAACCCCCTGGAGCAAGAAGGACAAAAGTTAGAACGCTCATATCCTCGAGTCGCACAAGAGATCATGGGGTCGATCGTAACTCTTTGGCCGCAGGCAAGCCCGCTTACACCATCCCCAGCCAATTTGACCTTTCCAACGATCTCGTGGCCCAGAACGGCTGGAAACGATCCGAACGGCTCCATCGCTGGACTTGCAGAGTATGTCAGACAACCGATGTCGCTTCCACAAATACCACTCTGTGTCACCTCTATCTTGACCCAATCAGGACCAGGAAGAGCTGGTTCAGGAAGATCACACATCTTTAAACCACTCAGGGCGCCAAAGAAAGCCGCGTCCATAATTTTTCCGGCCGTCTTCGCCATGATAAAGCCTGGAACACTCACGTCAAAAGCGACTCCCTTCATTTCAAACCGTCCTCTCTATGGTCTCAAACACTTCTTCCAACGGTGGCATTACCCCTGGATGCTCACCCTTCCAGGCATACATAACCCGTCCCTCTTTATTAACTACGTACACCGCCCTGTTGGTGACCCCCTTGAGGCCAGCCATGTCTTCCAAAAGAACCTTATATTCGCTTGACACTATCTTGTTGTAATCGGAAGCGATGGGGAAAGTAGCACCACATTCCTCGGCAAATTTCTGATTTACATATGGAGAGTCGGTACTAATTCCAACGATCTCTGCCCCCAGTTCCTCCCACCGAGAGTAATTCTCAGCAACTGCGCACATTTGAGAGGTGCACACCGAAGAAAAAGCTAATGGGAAAAAAAGGAGGACCACCACTTTTTCACCCTTGTAGTCTCCGAGTCGCACGGTGTCACCTCCGAGAACAACGGGAAGCTCAAAGTCTGGAGCTATTGCCCCTAAAGCTAAACACATATCTTTCTCCGTTCTGGTCAGCCCTCGACTAACCCAATTCTTCTGCCAACTCCCTTCTTAGCTGTCGGCGACGTTTCCCCTCTTCAAACCTGCGCCTGTCTTCTTTTGTAGACAGCTCTAACCCAGGGACGCTTATTGGTCTGCTGTTTTCACCGACTGCCACAAAAGTCAGGAAGCAGTCATTGGTATGCCTTGTGACTCCAGTTATAGGATGTTCAGTCACCACTTTTACCCCGACCTCCATAGAGGTCGTTCCAACAAAGTTAATTCGAGCGCTACAGGTAACTAGTTCTCCCGAGTAGATAGGTTCTTTAAAATCGACCTTGTCTATAGACACCGTCACACAAGGACCTCGGGCATGTCTCATAGCTGTTACCGCGGCAGTTTTATCAACCAGAGAAAGAATCACCCCGCCAAAAACATGCCCTAAGTTATTGACATCTCCAGGCATCATCAGTTGGGTAGCTTGGGAGGCTGATTTTTCAGGACTGATCGAGGGTCTTTCATCTTTGTTCATAAAGGAAGTTTAACTCCAATCCCTTGCATAAAGCCATCGGTCGATGCGAATTTCTTCCTTAGATGACATAGCACCTAAAAACAATTATCAAAAAACGACACCCATAAGGAAAAACGCCATGAAAAAAGTAGGACTGATCCTGGGGCCTACTTTCTTCTTCCTTGCAGTCTTCTTTGCTGACCTGGGTCCGCCAAACTCGAAAACCACCATCATGGCCGGAATAGCCCTTCTGATGGCCACCTGGTGGCTTACCGAAGCCATTCCCCTGTTCGCCACTGCGCTCCTTCCATTGATCCTATATCCAGTGCTTGGAATAGAACGAGGAGCTAATATCGCTCCCGTCTATTTCAACAGCACCATTGTGCTTTTTATTGGCGGATTCATCATTGCCCTAGTAATGCAAAAATGGAACCTACATCGTCGAATAGCATTGACGATTATTGCAACCGTAGGAGGAGGACCCGACAAAATCGTGCTGGGTTTCATGCTGGCCTCTGCCTTCCTGTCTATGTGGATTTCAAACACTGCCACTGCGACCATGATGCTTCCGATTGGTTTGTCGGTGATCCTAGAGCTGGAAAAGCAATTTCGACCCAGTGAAACAAAAGGATTTTCTACTGGTGTAATGCTAGGCATAGGATATTCGTGTTCAATAGGAGGCATCTCTACGCTAGTAGGCACACCCCCAAACTTAGCTTTTGCTAGAATTTCACAAATCTCTTTTCCAGAAGGACCCGTGGTCTCTTTCGGCCAATGGCTAACGATGGCCCTTCCGGCATCTACCGTCCTTCTCGCCATTGCATGGGTCTTAATAACCAAGGTTTTCTTTAGGGTTCCCAGCCAGGTCAAGGTCGATAATTCTATTATCCAAAATCAGAAGGCCCTCTTGGGCCCAGTCTCTTATCAGGAAAAAGCTGTTCTCTCCGTTTTTTCTTTGACGGTGCTACTTTGGGTTTTTCGTACTCCTATTAACCTTGGATTTGCAATCATACCTGGGTGGTCTATCTTGCTCCCTTTCCCAGAATTGATCGATGATGGCACCATCGCAATCACCATGGCGACCCTTTTCTTTTTGATTCCAAGTCGTACTTCCGAGGACGCTTCGGGGTTTCTTGCGGACGGGACGCTTATTCCTAAGCTCCCCTGGAACATTGTTCTGCTTTACGGTGGTGGCTTTGCGTTAGCTCACGGCTTTGTCGTTAGTGGGCTTGCCTCTCTTTTAGGCAGCAAGTTGTCTATCTTTGCCGGCCTGGCCCCCTTCCTCCTGGTTGCTCTTATTTGTTTTTCGATGACCTTCCTCACCGAGGTGACGTCAAACACCGCCACCACAGAAATGATTCTGCCCATATTAGCGGCCGTTGCTGTGGCCACCGGGCTACACCCCTTTATGCTTATGATCCCAGCTACAATTTCTGCATCCTGTGCCTTCATGATGCCCGTAGCAACTCCTCCTAATGCCATCATCTTTGGAAGCAATCGGGTGCGCGTCCCAGATATGGCTAAGATCGGGATTTGGCTCAACATCATAGGTGTCGTCGTTGTCGCTACTACCTTCTACTTCCTTGGCCAAGCCATCTTTGACATAGATCCAAACATTATGCCGGACTGGGCCCACTTCTAAGGCTGTTGGATCGGCTCAACTAGGCCACCCAGCAAAGCGACCAAGTGGCCCGACAACCAAGAATGCTGACAACCTTCCCACTCCTTAACATACATTTCTGAGGTGGCCGCCCTTTAATGGATCCGCCGCCCCCAGGATTCCCAGCTACATCCTCGAACTATTTCTTGAATTTCTTGTAGCAGGGGTACAGGTCGGCCACTGACCTGGCCTTCCACCTCTGCCCACAATAACGGTTCTCTTTTTCCTGCTAACCTTTTTTGTGTCTTCTGATGCTAGATAAACCAACGATGCGGCCAACACTGCATTGTTTATGAGGTCGTCAAACACCAGCTTGTCAAAAGTATCTCTATGTGTGTGCCATGTGTGGGAACCATAATCCCAGGAAAGGGCCCCGAGGTTAAACGCAGGAGCACCGTGGCAAACGAAAGAAGCATAGTCGGATCCGCCGCCGCCAGGATTTCCTGGCACATCAAGCCGGACGTGCCTTGTTACCTCTCCTGGGGCCTGCGCCAGCCATTCAGCCAGGGAACCACCGGCTTCAGTAAACCCCTGAGCAGAAATGTTCACAATACGTCCTGTCCCATTATCCTGATTGAAGAGAGCTTGAAGCCCCTCCACCACCTCTGGATTGTCTTCCGTATACGCTCGAGATCCGTTTAGGCCTTGTTCCTCTCCATTCCAAAGGCCTATTAGAATAGTCCTTTTAGGCTTTGGATATACCGTGCTTAAGATTCGCATGGTCTCTAGCATAAGAATTGAGCCGCTACCATTGTCCGTTGCACCAGAACCCCCGTCCCATGAATCATAGTGGGCCGAAAGCATAACGTATTCGTCTGGAAGCTCCGTGCCTGGAATCCGTCCAATCACATTAGAAACAGTAACTTCGCCCCGGTTCACAGACTCTGCCGTTAGGCGAAGAAGAGGGGACTGGCCCTCTTCGGCAAGCCTGTGGACCAATCCATAGTCTTCACAGGAAAGCTCGAAAGTAGGGCTGTTGCGATTATAGGCATTGAAAACCCTGGTGGTACCATAAGACCCTGGCCACTGAGATGTAATTATCCCCAAGCTCCCTGCTTGCTCAAGCGCCCCGTGTAGGTCTCTGAGCCTAGGGTCGGTTGAACCGGTTGCTCTGATATTTCTAGCCCAAGCATCTCTTTCTGCAGTCCGTTGGTTCGTCATCTCTTCGAGAGCTTGAGGTAGGGCATATTCTACCAGTTGTTCATTCGCTCTACAGGTAGGCTCTGGAAAAGACAGCATGACCCATTTTCCTTTTACGGTCCCAAGAAAATCCGACCAGTCTTCTTCTGATCGTATCAAGGGCAAGCTTACTGCAAGGCCCTCTAGGGCTTTGCCGCCAGTGCCCGGACTCCAGGCCAGAATCCGACCCTCCAGAGATCGTATCCTGGGCGCCACGAGATCAACGTGACTTACCCCCCGGTCCCAGCCTTCCCATGTTCCGTAAGGCTCTATCCTCGCTTCCACGCCCCAGCTTTCCAACCTGTTCACTGCCCAGTCCTGAGCGTGCTCCATGCTCGAGGACCCCGTCAACCTAGGACCCAGCGAATCCAGCAAGGCTTGGCTCAAACTCATAAACTGAGAGTTGTCTCTAGCTTCGGCCCAAATTTCCTCTAGAACCACATCCTCTGTCGCCAATCCCTGCGCTTCAGCTGATTGATTGACCACAAGGAAGCTTCCGACTACAAACAGAGTCATACTCCAGACCCGCAAACAATCAATAGTCATATGTCTATATCCCTGGTAGAAAGTTTTTATTTCAGCTCACATTCCTATAGTCCAAACCACCACTCATCTAGCTAACGGACGAGCTATCATGACTCCGTCTTGTCCCTTTATCTCAAGAATTCTCTCTGCAAGCGGTAGCTCACTAAGCTGGACCACCCCTCCAACCAAAGGAGCGTGTAGCAGGTGAACACGGCCCTCTTTCCAAATTGCTATCCCAGTATGGGCAACGTCCAGGCCTTCTACCGAGCTTGTTGCGGCTACAAGATCCCCGTCCAAAAGATCTGGCTCAATGTCATCTATGTCTTGCTCTCGAACGTAGAAACGAGATTTGGCGCTAAGGTCTACTTCTGTCTTTTGTATCTCTGCTATCAAAGCGGGATTGTCTCTGAGTTGCCAGTAAGCCGCCGAATGAGTCGTCATGAAATTTATCTGTTCTGTTTCAGCAATTGCCGGAGGTCCGTCGAAAAGCTTATCAACCAATCCCAGCTCTGAGTTGTCCCATATCCACTCACTGAAGTAATGAAGGCGGCTCGCATATCCCTCCATGTGACCTGACCTATACCTGATGGACACCAACTTCTCAGAATAAGCTTTTCTTACCTCTTCTTTAGACATCCTTCTATAGTTTTCAACGTCTAAGGCCTGAACGGTCCCCGCCAGTGCCAGCACGGTTTCTACAAAAGTAACGCAGTCTAGCCCTTGCAACTCTACTACTAGCCGTTCCTCTCCAGCTGGGTCTAGCGTTTGAGGAACATACGGGGTTCCTAAAAAGGTTGTACCCATCTTTGCAACCAAATTACCCATGGACAGTTTGTCTAGCTCTTGATCATAGGCTGCCTTGATCCTCTCTTCCACCAGAAACCAGTCGTCTTCGGTGGCACTGACAGCAATCCCCCCAACTGAGGGACTATTGTTAGCCCCTTCTTCGGACCTTCGGTCTAAGCAGCCAGCGATTGTCAGCCCGGCGAAAAACGCGAAAAACCACCTTTTTTGTCTCCAGCTCCACGTTTTTTCTATCATATTGATCCTATAGTTCGCTTATGGGCCTGAAAAGGCAGGGTAACTATAGACGGGAGGGGCCACAAGAAGCCATATTTATAGACGCATATATAATTGCGCGTAGACATTTACTTTCTATAGGAACCGAATCAATGCCATACCCCGAAATGCTGGTTGCTCCCATGAGAGAGGACCTTACAAGGGTCGGATTTAAAGAGTTGAAAACAGCCAAAGAAGTGGACACCACCCTTGGGACAGAGCAACGAACAACCATGGTAGCCATCAATTCCGTTTGTGGATGTGCTGCGGGGGCCATGAGGCCAGCGGTAGCCCTCTCTCTACAGAACAACGCCAAACCTGAAGTTCTGTTGACGGTATTTGCGGGCCAGGACCTTGAGGCCACTGAAAAGGCAAGAGAGTATTTTATGGGCTATCCCCCCTCTTCCCCATCCATAGCGCTTATGAAGAAAGGAGAAATAGTTCATATGATAGAGAGGCATGAAATCGAAGGGAGAAGCCCTTTCGATATTGCAGAAAAACTAAAAGAAGCATACAACGAGTTCTGCTAGTTTCTCTATTTTAGAAAATCTCTTGTAAACCGCTCTAAGACAGAAGCACACTGCTCTATTTCTTGCGGGTCAACCCACTCGTCGTCCGAATGCGCTTGGCCTATGGACCCCGGGCCAAAGCAGACAGCTGGAACGCCTGCCTCATTTAAGAGAGACGCTTCCACCCAGGCCGTCATCCCTTGGACCTCGACCCCGGGTAGCACGCCCTTGCTTGCCAATATCAGCTTCTCTACTAGGGGTGACGTAGCTTCAACCTCCGTAGCTGAACGCACGAGGGTTTCTTTTAAGGTGGCGTTTAGTTCTGGAACTTCTTTTCTGAGGGTTTCCAAGCCCGACTGGAATTCGTTCATCACAGAAACGGCATCTTCGCCAGGAAGCGTTCGCCGCTCTAACACAAGGTTACAAACCGCTGGGTATACCGACGGCGCTGAGCCTCCGCTGATCGTTCCTGCATGTATGGACCCATGGCCAAGAAGGGGATGAGGTCTCCGGGACTCCAGGAGGCCTCTAAGGTCGCTGAGCAGAGCCAGATACTGGCCCGCATGTTCGATGGCATCAATTCCAATGTCTGACCTAGAGCCGTGGGCGGCATTGCCATAAAACGACGCTTCCGCCCACACAAAGCCCTTGTGAGCTGGCATAATCGCTAAACTCGTAGGCTCACAAACAACAGCTGCGTCGGCCCTAAGCCCATTTTCCAAAGCATCCTGCATGCCAAGGCTTGCGTGTTCTTCGTCAGCAGTAAGCGCTATATAGACTGCCCCACAGTCCGGCCTTTCTCTTGCTAAACGGGCCACCGCAGAAAGTATCGCTGCCACCCCCCCCTTCATGTCACAAGAACCCCTGCCCCACAAACGACCACCACTAATTACTGG
>CAWWAX010000003.1:0-62310 GCA_963935005.1 uncultured bacterium
CAACCCCGGACCGAAGCTTCGTAGAAATTCTTGCATACCACCATTGTTCGAGTTTTCAGATGTTGGGTTGTCAACGTTCATTCGTTCTCTCCGCAAGAAGGTGTTTATTGTCTAGATCCGCTCAGAAAGGTTGCATGCAAATCCCCTGAGCACAATCATCGCTTTCTATTTCCGTTATAGGTTATGATTCCAAGACCTTTGAAAGAGTCGCAATGACACTATCGATCTCTTCCGAAGTCCCTACTGAGATTCTTAAGTGGTCGGGTAGTCCCCAAGGCCCCAGAGGCCTAACCACTATGCCGAGATTTAAGAGCTGACGATAAATACTATCAACTGGTTCCCCCAAATCCACTAGTGTGAAATTAGTCAGGGATGGGTAGGCTTTTAGTCCCAGGCTTGTCATCAATCCCACCATGGTTCGGGTGCCCTGGTGTGCAACGACCCTCGACTGCTCTACGTGTGCTGAATCTTGAAGGCTAGCAGCAGCAGCAGCTTGAGCCACTCGGTTTATATTAAATGGACGCCTAACTCTGTTCATGTAGTCGACGATAGCGCAGTCCGCCATGGCGTAGCCGACACGTAATCCAGCTAGACCATATATTTTTGAGAATGTGCGCAGAATGATAAGCAAAGGATGACTGGTCTCATGTCGATAGGTCAAAGAGTTTGGGTATTCCTTGCCTTCAATATCTATGGCGTATTCGTAGTAGGCTTCATCCATCACCAGGATAACTTCTCTCGGCAATCTCGACAAAAACCTCTCTAAGTCAGGACGCCGGATATGTTGTCCAGTGGGATTATTCGGGTTTGCTAGGAATATAACTCGCGTCTTAGGAGTAATAGCTTCAAGGAGCGCGTCCAGATCAACTTGGTAACCTTCATCCACGGCGGTTTCAATGAATTCCACATTATGCGCCTGAGCAGAAAGTTTATAACTGATGAACGCATATTTGTGGGTGAGAATTTGATCTTGTCCAGGCTTGCAAAACGTCCGGACAATTAGGTCGATTAATTCGTCACTTCCCGCTCCAAAAATCAACTCGTCTGTAGATACTCCAACATGAGCCGAAAGAACTTCTTTTAGGTCATGACTGTCTCCGTCTGGATATATATGTAGTTTTTCCAACTCACGAGCCGCGGCCTCAAGCGCCAGTGGCGATGGTCCCAAAGGATTTTCATTAGATGCTACTTTTATAGCCTTATTGATTCCGTGTTTTTTTATTAAAGCTTCTATAGGCTTGCCTGGCTTGTAGGCCTTCAAGGTCTTGATATTATCCGGCACTAGGGAATCGATAAGATTATTCATGTGACGTACAAGCTAATTTATCGTTTTTCATTAATGGTCTTGGTTATAGGGATAAAGACTCATATACATGTGTTTGATTTGTGGTACAGAGGAGAATAATTGTCAAGATAGTGTGAAGTGCTACCTTGGAGTATCCTGAGAAAATACAGAATATTCCGAGTGATCCTTTATGAAAAAATCCAGTGAGTAATCCATAGTGGCTAGAATAACTTCGACCACTTAATGATACCAGTTCAATGACTGAAATTCCCCGTCAGGAACTAACGAGTGAATTGTTGCTCGACTATTACGATAAGAGAGGCAGAAAGCTTCCGTGGAGGGAGAATTCAGATCCTTATCGGGTATGGGTATCAGAAGTAATGCTGCAGCAGACACGAGTCGAGACGGTGGTGCCCTACTTTAATGCTTGGATAGAAAAATTCCCTAAACTTTCCGATCTTGCCGTTGCGGACGAAGAGTCGGTTTTGAATATGTGGGAAGGTCTGGGATATTACTCTAGGGCTCGGAACCTGCTCAAAGCAATTAAGATCGTTGCAGAAGATATGGATGGATTGGTACCAAGGGATCCGGTTAAGCTGAGAACACTTCCAGGCATAGGTGAGTATACTGCTAACGCTATTGCTAGTATTGCTTATGGTGAGCCGGTCCCTGCGATTGATGGTAACCTACGGAGAGTATTGTCGCGATTGTTTGATCTTTCCTACCCTACCCCAAAGGAGCTTAGGTCTAAGGCTGGTCTTCTTCTGAATCGCGATAGGCCAGGGGATTGGAATCAGGCACTCATGGATCTTGGTGCGACAGTCTGTACTTCTAGAGCGCCTGTATGTGGAGAATGTCCTTTGGAAGAACAGTGTCAAAGTAGGGCAAGGGGGACACAGGGCGAGAGGCCTATTTCGAAGAGCAGACAACCTGTTAGGTCTAAAATTCATGCTGTGGTAATCGCTGTTAACTACAAACACGAATTTCTTTTAAGGAAAAGGCCCGAAAATGGTTTGTTGGGAGGGCTGTGGGAGTTTCCTGAGAGTGAAGTAACTAGAGAAGATACTGCTACATCGGTGCACAATGATGTAGCCCGTGGGTTAGGAATTGATATGGCGGCTGACCAAGTGGAACTGATCCCATTAAATTCAGTAATACATAAATTTTCTCACCTAAAAATAACCTATAAGCCATTGTTGATTTTTAGCACAGTGCAGGGATCAAATTGTAAATTTACAGACCATGAGTATCGTTGGGTTGAATATAATTCAGTAAAGAACTTGCCACTTTCTGTGGGTCAGCAGAAGTTGCTCAAGCATGCTAAGGAGACCTTGACCTATTGAACATGCGGCATTGGTGCGGTGTAGGAGTTTTTGATTGACCAAGATGAATGCTTTGTATCCAAGGAGAAGGTGAGGTTTTGACAAACTTCGATAGTCACGAACAACTGAACCCAGCTGAATTTCAAAAGGGTCTTTCGACGGATACTTTGATTCTTCGGGAAGGCCCTCAGTCCGATGATACTCCTTTGGACGTTGTCTTTGTTGGAGCAGGACCAGCGGGTTTAGCAGGGGCAATAGAATTGGCCCGGTTGATTAAGCAGGATAATATGGAAGGCGGAGGTATTGGCCAAATTGAAATAGGAGTTTTGGAGAAAGCGGGGGAACTCGGAGGCCATTCTTTGTCGGGAGCAGTAATCAACCCAAAGTGCTTCTTTGATCTGTTTCCCGATCTTGAACTTGGCGACATGCCTTTCAGGGCCCCAGTAACTGGAGAGTCCTTTCATTTTCTCACTGAAAATCGTTCAGTGAGAATACCTCTTCCGCCAACCATGGATAACCGTGGAAATTACGTAGCATCCATTTGCGAAGTGGTTAGGTGGATGGGAGAGAAGGCGGAACAGCTCGGAATTAGTATATTCCCAGGCTTTCCAGCAGATGGACTATTAGTACAGGACCAAAAAGTGGTTGGGGTCAGGACTACTCCGTCTGGGTTAGGTTCGGATGGCATGCCGGTAGAGGGATCTTATGTGCCACCGATGGATATTACAGCTAAAGTTACCGTCCTTGCTGAAGGAACAAGAGGGCCGCTGACTCAAGCTTTCCTGGATTGGCAGAACATTACACCACCTAATCCACAGATATATGCATTGGGAGTTAAGGAACTATGGGAGGTCAAGACACCCATTAAGAGAGTCGTTCACACGATGGGATGGCCTCTGCCGAGAGATGCTTTCGGGGGAAGTTTTATATACCCAATGGACGACAATATCATAGCTCTGGGCCTTGTAGTTGGCCTGGACTACAAGAGCGCCACTTTTGATGTTCACGAGGCTCTTCAGCGCATGAAGATGCATCCCATAATAGAACCCCATCTAAGGAAAGGAGAACTGTTAGAATGGGGAGCTAAGACGATTCCAGAGGGAGGCTATTATTCAATACCTGATCGATTGCATGGAGAAGGAGCCTGTCTAATTGGTGATGCGGTAGGCTTTGTAGATGTCCCTTCTTTAAAGGGTATTCATTACGCGATGCATTCTGGGATTCTTGCTGCCAGGTCTATTTTCCAAGGCCTGAAGGCTGGGGATGTTTCAAGGGAAGGTCTTGCGTCCTATACGAAAGCAATCCAAAGCAGTTTTATTATGAAAGACCTGAAGGAGACTCGTAATGTTCGATTGGCCTTCAAAAATGGGTTTTGGTCGGGAGGTCTTAAGGCTGGTTTAATGAGCCTAACAAAGGGTCGTTTGTTGGGAAAACAAATCTCTGTGGTAGAGGATGCTGCTGAACAGAAATGGCTTGCTGACGATGAAGGTGTTGAGAAAGATCTGAGCGGGCCTAAGGTGACTAAAGTTGATGCAGTTTATAGGTCTGGTAATCAGACGAGAGATGACATCCCTAGCCATTTATTGTTGGCGGACGACATTGATGCAGGCGTTTCACGATTTTATGAGGCCATGTGTCCAGCGGGAGTATATGAATGGGATGGACAGGGGCTACGGGTTAATGCTCCCAATTGTGTCGATTGTAAGGCTACAGATATACTTGGTCCCAGATGGCAAGTAAGAGAAGGAGGAAGTGGCCCATCCTATCGAAGGATGTAGCGCCTTATCGATTGGCTAGTATAAAAAGTTCTGATCCATCGAAGGCCTGCAATTAATAGAACTCAGTATCCGACGGCCATTCCATCTTTTCTTGGATCTGATCCTGAAGCATATCCTTTGGGAAGATTTATAATAGCCTGACCTCCTCCAAAACCCGATTCGATACTGTCACTCAAACAGTGCCCTAGTTGCTGAAGTTCGCCCCTCACGGAATCACTAATGGATTGCTCCAGTATGACTCCAGAATCAGATAGATGACGAACTCGGCCAGCTTCTAGCGCTTGTTGAAGAGTCATGTCAAAAACCAAAATATTTAATAGTAGTTGCAAGTGTCCTTGTGGTTGCATAGATCCACCCATCACACCAAAAGCCATCCAAGGCTTCCCTTTGTGAGTTACAAATCCAGGTATGATTGTGTGCAAGGGCTTCTTGCAACTATCGATCTGGTTGGGACCTTCTTCGGCACTGAAGCCTGCCCCTCTGTTTTGTAATGCGAATCCAGTGCCTGGTACAACAACACCTGATCCGAAGTGTTCGTAGATGCTATTGATGAACGAAACCATATTTCCGTCCTTGTCTGCTGTCGCCAGATAGACAGTTTCTGTTCTTGTCATTTCAGGACTAGGATGGATCTGTGTCGCGGCTCTCTGGGCCTTGATGAGTTTACGGCGGCCAGCAATGTAAGTGTCGTCCAGAAGCTGTCGTGCAGACACTGTCATGCTGTTTCGGTCGCCTACATAGGTTGCAAGATCTGCAAAAGCTAGTTTTTTAGCTTCAATGATGTGGTGGAGGTAAGTGGCTGTGTTGTGTCCCATTTTTTTGAGTTCGAATGGTTCCAACAACTTAAGCATTTGAAGGGCTGCCACTCCTTGTCCTGCTGGAGGAAGCTCCCAAATATCATATCCTCTGAAGTTCACACAAATTGGATCCACCCATTCTACCTGGTGGCTTTCCAAGTCTTCTAGGGTTAGGAAGCCACCCTGAGAGGACAATGAGTCTATTATTTTTTTGCCCAGGTCGCCTTTGTATAATACTTGACTTCCTTGCCTGGCAATATCGGTCAAGTTTTTCGCTAAATCTGTATTTTGGAACCACTCACCTGGCTCAGGTCCACGTTGACCATCGTAAAGGAAGGTTTTTGTGGCACCAGGATCTTGGCAAAGGAAGTTCCTCTTTTCAGACCACTGTCTGGCGATAATTGGTGTAACAGGAAAGCCCTGTGCTGCAATCTGTATGGCAGGAGCTAACACTTGGGATAGTGACATAGTTCCGTATCGATCGAGAAGTGCACACCAGCCACTTAGGGCACCAGGAACTGTTACAGATCTTGCTCCTACCCGGGGTATCGACTCAGTACCCTTTCCTAATAGTTCCGTTTTATCCAACAGGGAGCCGGATTTCCCACTAGCATCTAGTCCGACAAGTTTTTGTTCGTTGGCCGACCAGAGTAAGGCGAAGACATCACCTCCCAGGCCAGTCATATGAGGTTCCACCACATTCAACATGGCTGCTGTTGCAACGGCGGCATCGATAGCATTGCCACCCTGTTGAAGGATTTGCAAACCAGCCGAGCTTGCTAAGGGTTGGCTGGTGGCTACGGTTCCGTAAGAGGAATAAACTGTGGAGCGTCCTGATGTAGTCTTCTCAGTCATGATAGTCAGAATGAAGTTTTAAGTGGGATGATTAAGAAGTTAATAAAGAGATGTTTTGGGTTTTCAAGCAAGTGAATACTGTTAATTTGCCAAAAAATACGGACAAAATGACAGAAATCCTGCAACTCCGACATATTTCTAGTGTTTCCTGGCTGGCAAGGTTCATGCAGTATAGGAGAGTGTCATTTTGGGAGGGGGTCGAATAAATTGGTTTTGTCGTGTTTTAAAAGAACCCTGGACTCTATCGTTATGATATTGTATTGAATAATTCAATTTGAACATTGGGATCACTAAGTGAGGATTTATGGCTGAACAATATATTCTTCCAGTTTTGCCACTTCGGGACACGGTTGTGTATCCGGGAGTTGCGGTTCCTATATCGGCTGGAAGGCCTGGGACAGTGGAAGCCGTGCAGGAGGCTTTGGACGGAGACCGTCGTCTATTTGCTGTCGCGCAAAAGGAAAATGTGGATGAGGCTACTCCCGAAGTTCTGTACTCAATAGGTACCGTAGTTCGGATCATACAAACACATAGAGTTAGGGGCGGAGTTCAGCTTCTTGTACAAGGTGAAGGTAGAGCCGAGGCAGTTTCTTACCAGTCAGCTGGAGATTCAATGCTCCAAGCATCTTTGTTGGATCTCGATCGGGAGGGAAGCGATGAATCTAATGATCCTGCTTACGAGGCCTTAAACCAAGAGTTGAGAGCAAGGGCAGCTGAACTAGGGACTCGCAGAGGGGTGCCATCTGAAGCCTTGAATCAATTGATTCAAGGAGTGGACGAACCAGGATCATTTGCTGATCTGGTTTCGTTCTATCTTGAGTTGCCCCCTGAAGATAAACAGGAATTGCTGGAGACCCTGAATGATGAAGAGCGCATGAGATCCGCTCTAATAGCAGTTGAGAGGGAATTGGCTCGACTGGATGCTCAAGAAGAAATTCAAGCTAAGGTGCAAGAGGAATTAGGGGAGCGCCAACGGGAAATGTTGTTGAGGGAGCAACTGAAACAAATTCAAAGAGAACTGGGAGAGGAGGACGAAAAGGATGACGTTGACGAGTTGAGGGAACGTTTAGAGTCCTTGAGCCTCGAGGAGGAACAGAGAGCAGAAGTTGATAGGGAGTTAAAAAGATTAATGCGTACCAGCCCCCAGGCGGCTGAGTATCAAGTTATTAGAACATTTTTGGAATGGGTGACTGAGTTGCCTTGGGAAGATCGGTCAGACGAGGAAATCGACTTGGAAATTTCTGAGAAGATTTTAGAAGAAGATCACTACGGTTTAGAAGACGTTAAGGACAGAGTCCTTGAGTTCCTAGCTGTGTGCAAACTACAACAGGAGCGTAATGGAGAATCAGAGGATTCAGATGTAGTCGAGTCCGATAGCAGCCAAGAAAAAGGCCCCAAAAATTCTGATAATGGAACAACGGAGCCAGTTGGAAGGGCACCGATATTACTTTTTGTGGGACCACCAGGAGTTGGTAAAACGAGTATAGCTAAATCTGTGGCTCGTTCTTTGGGCAGAGAGTATGTCCGTATCTCCTTGGGGGGAGCACGAGACGAGGCTGACATCAGGGGTCACCGTCGTACATATGTTGGTGCTATGCCAGGGCGAATCCTTCAAGGAATGCGGACCGCAAAGACAAAAAACCCTGTATTTTTGTTGGACGAAGTCGATAAGTTGGGGGTTTCTTTTCAAGGGGACCCTAGTGCGGCTTTGTTGGAAGTACTCGATCCAGCTCAAAATAGTAGCTTTGCAGACCATTATTTGGGAATGCCTTTCGATTTGTCTGAGGTGCTGTTTATAGCGACCGCCAACTATGCAGACAGGATCCCTCTTCCCTTATATGACCGGATGGAAAAGGTTGATTTTTCAGGATATACAGAAGCTGAAAAATTGCAGATTGCCAAGTGCTATCTGCTACCAAGACAGCAGAAAGAGAATGGCCTTAAGGACAAGGAATTGATTTTAGAAGAGAAAGGCTTATTGACCTTGATACAGGAATACACGCGTGAGGCCGGGGTCCGACAAATAGAACGAGAATTGGGTAAGCTTGCGAGGAAAGTTGCTCGCAAGATCGCGGCTGGAGAAACTAAAAAAATTAAGGCGACTAAGAAGGTCATAAGAGAATTGATGGGCAGGCCCAGAGTCCATCCGGAGAGGATGGCAGTGGTTGATAGCGTGGGTGTCGCAACGGGGATGTTTTATACTCCGATGGGTGGGGATATAATGTTTGTAGAAGTGAGTACAATGTCTGGAGAAGGGGGTTTGGTACTCACTGGGCAATTAGGTGATGTGATGAAGGAATCAGGCAGGGCTGCACTCAGTTTTGCTAAAAGCAACTATCAAAGCCTTGGGATTCCTGAGGAAAGTATAAAAGGGAAGGAAATTCATATCCACGTACCAGCTGGGGCAGTCCCTAAGGATGGACCTAGTGCGGGTATCACGATGGCTACAGCTCTCGTATCTACGTTATGTGGTAGCAAGGTTCGCAAAGATGTTGCAATGACGGGAGAGTTGACTCTGACAGGAAGGGTACTTCCGATTGGAGGTGTCAAAGAGAAACTACTAGGTGCTGTCCGTGCTGGCATTCATACAATAATAATTCCTAAGGAAAACGAAGCTGATCTTGAAGATTTACAAGAAGATGTCAGGAAGAAATTGACTGTCCATCTAGTCGAAGATTTGAGTCAAGTCATTAACCTAGCCTTGATCTCAAGTGACTCGAAAAAAAGAGTTAAAAAGAGTAGACGGAAGACAAAAAAGAGTAGCCTGACTGCTTGATCCGTGATATGTCGTCACGAAGAAGGTCTGCCGTTAGGTGATTTTGATTGACCCTGGGTTTCCAGAAACGATTCTGCCCACAATTGAAGGATGGCAGACAGGGCTACTAAGCAGATTCATTAGTTGTGAGGTTTTGGCCTCTTCGACACAAATCAATAAACCTCCAGCGGTTTGGGCGTCTGCTAAAATCAACTGGTCGGATTCATTAGTTGTGCCGAAATCAATCCGGGATTTAATGTCAGAAAGATTTCTCCTGGTTCCAGCAGGCACGTTGCCCGCCGCGATTAATTTGTGCACATCTGGCAGGACAGGGACAGCTTCCCAAACCAATTCGGCTGCAACTTCTGAATGGAGAAGCATGTTACTGAGGTGACCAAGTAGTCCATAGCCAGTTATATCAGTGGCTGCGAGTACTTTCACTTCAGTCATCGCTTGAGCTGATTCCCGATTGAGAGTTGTCATCGCCAAGATAGCAGCATCGACTGCAGTCGGAGAGGCTTGACTTGCTTTGATAGCAGTAGTGACAATGCCTGTCCCTATAGGTTTGGTCAGGATGAGGTTGTCTCCCTTTTTCGCGGCCGAGTTGGTAACGAGCGCATCTTCGCGTACTTCACCCACAACTACAAGTCCATATTTTGGTTCTGGATCATCTACTGAGTGTCCACCCATAATTGGGATGCCAGCTGCTGTCGCTACATCTAGTCCACCTCGAAGTATTTCTTCTGCCAATCCCTCTTTAAGTAGGGCTCTTGGAAAACCGAAAAGATTCAGTGCAAAAAGTGGTTTTCCGCCCATTGCGTAAATATCTGAAAGGGCGTTTGTGGCTGCGATACGCCCAAAATCGTATGGATCATCTACTACTGGTGTGAAGAAATCCAGGGTCACTACTAGAGCTCTACCTTCTCCTAGGGAATAAACTGCTGCATCGTCTCCAGTAGTTAGATCGACTAATGCGTTGGCATCTTCCAGCGGTGTTAGGTGACGCAGAACCTGCGTCAGCTCAGACATGCTGAGCTTACAGGCTCAGCCAGCGCCGTGAGAAAGCTGAGTTAAGCGTATCTTCTGATCAGGACTAGGTGCTTGATCTGCCATGGCGATTCTTTAGTTGATATTAGAGTTAAAAATTCCATTTCTTTAGATAACATCCTTCTCTCCAAGAAGGATGCTGACAATTTATCGAGGTGAATCCAGAGAGCAAGTAAAATCCTACATGCTGTGGTTGATACGGTTGGCTTCAGAGGCCAGATTGAATCGAACAAAACACGTGTATTGATCGATGTATAGAGGAGAAGATATTTGGTGACTGAAATTTCTTGGTGTAAAGTTCGAGGGGCCCAGGTGGTCAGGCATCAGGGTGATCCTGTCAAAGAGTACAGGGATGCGGTAAATACTGTAGCTATGAGGGACCGGAGCCATAGGGGTAGAATAAGAGTAGACGGAAAAGCTCCATTAGATGCCTTGCAGGGCATCTTAACTGGGCGCATGCCTAGTGCTCCAATTCAATCAACTGAAGTTGTTTGGAAGGGAAAAAGCTTTTATTCAGCAGTTCTAACTCCAAAAGCGAAAGTAGTGACTGATTTGAGAATCATGTGGGGCAATCATTACTCGGAACAGGAGAGCCTATTCCTTGATGTCCCCTATATCGGACTTGCTCCATTCATTGAGTATCTTAGGAGGACAGTTCCTCCTAGGCTCGCAACGGTCGAAGACATATCCGAGGGAACTGGACTTTTGAGTTTTGTGGGTCCAGAGGCTACGAAGGTTGTTGCTAAGTTTTTGCTAGGTTCCAGTAGTAAAATCTCGTTATTGAAAGACTGTGAACAAGGTGACTATGTATTGTCGAATCTGGATGGCGGTGACATTCGGATTGTTAGGATGCAAGATGTTTCAGGTGGTGGCTGGGACGTTTATTCATCAAGGAAAAATATCAGAGATCTTTGGTCACGCTTAACAAGCGCTGGGATTCAGGCTTTTGGTGCGAGTGTTTGGGAAATCTTAAGGGTAGAAGAGGGGGTCGCAGCTTTTGGCCAAGACATAAGCGATTCTAATATTTTTCCAGAAACTGGTTTGGTGGACAGGGCAGTTGATCACAACAAAGGTTGCTATACTGGTCAAGAAGTCATCGTACGGGTTAGGGATAGAGGCCGTGTAAATCGTCTGCTCAGTGGTTTTCGCTTGCACGGTGAAGTACTACCCAAGATCGGAGAAAAATTATTTGTAGGAGACAGAGAGGTTGGTTGGTTGACCAGCATAGTTCAGTCACCACGGGCTAGTGGTACTGTCGCGTTAGGGTATCTGCGTCAGGACCTCTCCGTGAGAGATGTTATCACCGTCGGTTCTTCTAGTGCATTTAAGGCTACTGCAATCTCCCTGGGTTCGAATTGGTTGGAATTCTAGTAGTTTTGGGCAAGAGAATAAGTGTGTAGCAAAAGAGTTCCAAAATAGAAATAATTCCGACTAGGTAGATCAGATTAGCTCTCTCTGCTATTTTTGTGCAGTGTGGTAAGGCCTAACTTTAGGAACTAAGTGTGTTTTGTTAGAAGGAGTGTTTCATGCGTATCAGAGGTGGTTTAGGAAAAGGTATACTTTTGGAGGGTGTCTTTGTATTGGCCCTAATGCTCACAAGCTTTCCATTATTGGCACAAGAATCTGCTGGGCCTAAGGTCGGAGTGTTTGATGCAGAAAGAGTTTTGGCTGAGTCAGAGATAGGTCAAGAGGCGGTTGCATTACTCAACCAACTACAAGAACAGCGTGTGGTGGAGTTACAGGCGCAGCAGGCGGAGATTAACACAATTAGACAACAGGCAGTATCAGCTGCTCCTGGAACAGCTGAAGCGGCACAGTTAGAAAGACAGATGGAAGATCGAGCTCTGCAGTATCAGCGCCTCGAACAGGATGTACAACAGGAACTTGGGATGAGACAAGCTGAGCTTGTCGAACCCATCACTCAGACAGTTCGTCAAATTATCGAGACAATGGGAAGAGAAGAGAGTTATGGGCTTATCTTCAATGTAGGTCAAGGCGGATTGGTTTATTGGGACCCGGCTATCGACGTAACCGAAGAAATTATAAGACGGGTCAACGTCGTCAGTTCAGGTAGTCAGTAATTTTTCAGCCGGCCACATCAAGCGAAAGGGAGTACTCGTCTTCGTTCCAAGGTCTTAGGCACTGGAGGGCCCAACTTTACTATTATCACCTTTTAATCTCAGAGATGATAATTTGTAGTTGTATTAAGTTGTCGGAATGAATATCCATAAAGTTGAAGTGGGTAACCTGGTCATCTGGTTACTACTATTGGGATCCTTGATTAGCCCAAATCATTTATCTGGACAGATAGTGGGTGGCATGTTCGTTGAAACTGGCTTGCAGTCATCCGAAAATAGAGAAGGCATTGGTGGAGAATTAGGTTTCGAAGTAGCTTTTCTGCCGATTGATGTTTTCGGTTCAGGTACTTATTTCCCTTCAAAGAAACAGGCTGAATCTTTTAGGGTATGGTCGGTAGGAGCTAGGACTAAAATCATTCCTTTTCCTTTGGTGGAACCCTATATCGTTGGTGGTATAAGCCTAACGGAATCAAGGATATCAAATGTGGAGACTTCACAGTATGAAGAAGGATCTTTTGCCGGAATCGGTATAGATTTAAAGGTGAAAGATCTGAGGATTTATGCAGAAGGTAAATACGAGATGTTTGATGAGAGTGAATCTTTTGTAAGATTTCGAATGGGAGTTTCACTATTGTGGGGAGGGCTTAGTTTTTGGTAGTCCTAGTCTGTTAGGGAATCCATTACTGATGTAATGATTTTAGGCCCGTGAAGTTTCCCGTTTTCTATAAAAATTTTATTCGCATTTTTACCTGCTGCCAAAACTCCAGCTATATAAATTCCTTTGTGGCCGCTCTCCATTGTGTCTGGTTCGTGATGGGGAATGCCCGTTTCCGTATCTACTTGGATTCCAAAGTTCTTCAATAGGGTGTTGTCAGGGGACCAGCCAGTCATGGCCAGGACCCAGTCGTTGGGGATCTCTTTTGTCTTGCCCGATTTGATATGAGTAATCACGACTGATTCCTGAGAAACTTCCTTGATCCGGTGTTTCCAATATACCTGTATTTCGTTCCGTTCGATTCTGTTGGTAATGTCAGGGATAACCCAGGGTTTAACTCCTTTGTCGATAGTATCCCCAAAGTGCACTAGGCTGACTCTGGCTCCAGTCCGGTACAATTCCAGGGCACATTCAACCGCTGAGTTCCCCGCTCCTACGACCATAACGTCCTGATCATAGTAAGGATGAGCTTCTTTGTAGTAGTGCTTAACCTTAGGGAGCTTCTCACCAGGAATCCCTAGGAAATTGGGCTGGTTAAAGCCTCCAGTAGCTAAAACAATATATTTCGTTGCCACTGATTCTTGATGGCCATCTCTGTTTCGACTCTTTAGGAAAAAATCCCCTTGTGAGCCCTCTACTGTGAGTATTTCCTGGTACTGATTTACTCTGAGGTTATAGGCCTGTGCGACTCTTCGGTAATACACCAGAGCTTCCTGACGGGTAGGTTTGAATCCTGCTATTGTGAATGGTATATCAGCGATCTCGAGCTTCTCGGCTGTACTGAAGAAAGTCATGTAGTAAGGGTATTTGACAAGTGAGCTGGCAATGCATCCTTTGTCATACAGGACTACAGAAAGGCCTTGCCGGGCTGCTGCTGCACCTACTGCTATGCCACAGGGCCCTGCACCAACGACTGTTATGTCTAGGGGTTCGGTCATTTACGTTTATGGGTGAGGATGAGTAGCGAGGTAACCTAACCGATTCTAAGGCCTATCCCTAGGTCTGGTGAGCGGGCATGTTACCGTTCGTGTTTAACTGCTTTACAGAAGCATTATACTTTTCAAGGAAACTCTATGTCGATGGAAGATTTTAGTGCAAGAGTTCGTAATGAAAATCCTGCGAAAGAAGCTCGTAAGGCTGTCAATCGCTTCAGCAGGGCAGTCAAAAAGTGTCAGAGGGAGTTGGAATTAATGAAAAAATCTTTACAGAGATTAGAAGGAGAATCGTTGGCAGGAAATGACCTTGCGGAGTTTGAACAAAATTTAGAGAGCATGATGGAATTTGTAGGAGAAACCGGGAGACATATGAGAGGGAGGTTACTTTCATCAACAGTGATGAAAGGGAATAAGGTTAAAAAGAAGGAAGGAGGGCAGGGCTAGATTCTTTAAACGAGAATTTGCCAGCTTGAACATGAGCGACTTCACAAATTTGGCAGCCGAATTGATAGATGCTTTCGGGGAGCCGATAACCGGCCCCTGGAATGATGATGTATTTTCAAAGTTTGCGATCAAGATTTTCGATTATCAGTATCGAACCAATCCTTCCTACGCTCAGTACGCAAAAAAAAGGGGAGTGACTCCATCAAACATTCAGGATTGGAAAGAGATTCCTCCTGTTCCAACATTGGCGTTCAAAGGGTTTCCAATAATTTCTGGCAATCTTGGGGAAGTGGAGACGGTGTTCACAACTAGTGGGACAAGCCGGAGT
This sequence comes from uncultured bacterium, assembly GCA_963935005.1. Lineage (GTDB taxonomy): Bacteria > Gemmatimonadota > Gemmatimonadetes > Longimicrobiales > Gaopeijiaceae. The sequence continues at coordinate 14,340 of CAWWAX010000003.1, forward strand.
AGTCATCAGGGAAAGCATCATATTCTAGACCTCTCTCTTTATCGAGCATCTATCATGGGCAGTATGAAGCATCATTTTTATGCCGAGCAGAGTCCTACACTTTTGGCTTTAGTTAAAGATCCCATTGAATCACCGTTTTCTTCCCTGAGTTTTATGTTGGGTGAAGCTTTACATACTCTGTCAAAGGGCAGTGGCGGTTTTTACGTGGACAAAGACAACCGGATACAGTATGAAGAACTAGTGAGACACCTCCGGGAGCTTGAGTTAGGTAAGGGGTCCGTTCTCTTTGCGGGTACAGCTTTTGCCTTTGTACACTGGGCCGACTGGCTGAAGGAAAAAGGTTTGTGTTTTCAGTTGCCCAAAGACTCAAAAATCATAGAAACGGGGGGTTTTAAAGGACGTTCTAGGGTGGTCTCTCGATCGGACCTGTATGAGGCCTTGGCGAATCTGCACGGCATTCCTGTTTCGTCTATAGTCAGTGAGTATGGGATGACTGAAATGCTGTCCCAGTTCTATGAGAAAACTGCAATAATGTCAGAAACGGGAGAAGTTAAGCACCTTGGACACCAGCCCCCACCTTGGTTGCGATCGCTTGTATTAGACGTAAATACTTTAGCTCCTCTTCCAGCCGGCAAAGAGGGAGTTCTGTGTCATTTTGATTTAGCGAATCTAGGGTCTGCCGTGGCTATATTGACTGAGGATGTCGGTGTAGCTCTTCAGGATGAAAGGATTCGACTTGTAGGAAGACTGAGTGGATCGGAAGAAAGAGGGTGTTCCCTAGCGATGGATGTCTTTTGCTCGAATCAAAGATGAATACTAGCGTTTTTGACGCGTACGAATTACCGGATGGAATCAAATGTCCGCAGATGTTGAATTCAGTCAATGTCGGCGAAGGGTTCTCCGTCCAATACCCAAGCCTGGACGATTCCGATAAGGATGTCTTGGCCAAGATTTTGGTAGAAGGCAATGCTGCGATTAAAAACATGCCAGTGTCGGAGATTATTCAGTCAATTGGAAAGGTTTCTGAGCGCTTTATGGATCAGGATGACCCGCTTAGGCACAAAGCTTTAGAAATCATGGTTCCTACAGCTGGAATTTCCATTGAGATGGCAGAGACAATTTTGGCAGGGATGTCTGCAGACTGGACAAAAACAAAGTTAACTGAATTGCTCGAGAAAGAATTCAGGATCCCAGCTATTCTAGACGGTTTTCAGCGAATCGATTCTGGTCGCAGTCAGATGGCATCTGGATTCACTTTTAATCTCACGGTGGGCTCTGGAACTGTTCCAGGAGTTGGAGTGACAGCTCTGATCAGAGCTTTGTTATTAAAATCATCTATTTTAATCAAGCCAGGCCTGGGAGATGTGGCTCTTCCAGTCCTGTTTGCTAGGGCCCTAAAGGAAGAAAGCGAAGTTTTTGAAAAGTGTCTTGCTGTTGCGTATTGGGATGGCGCAAAAGAGAAGATAGGAGACGAAATTTTAGGTAAGGCTGGAGTAGTAGTAGTGTATGGTAGCGACGAGACCATAAGATCGATTCGAAGTCAAATTCCCAAGACGATAGACCTCGTGGCTTACGGGCAACGTTTGGGTATAGGACTAGTGGGGCGTGAAGCCCTTTCAGGGATGAAAGCGCTAAAAACAGCCCAGAGGGTTGCAATGTCGATCTCTATATTTGATCAAAAAGGCTGTGTATCACCACAGATATTGTATGTCGAGGAGGATGGAGAAGTTGCTCCAGAGGATTGGGTAGAGTTACTTGCCTCGGCAATGGAAAGATTAGAAGAAAAGCTACCTTTAGGAGTACTTAATCAGCAGGAAGTAATTCGAGTGCAACAGTTACGTGCAGCTACTGAATTACAGGAAATGGCAGGAACTGGAGTTTCACTGTATGAAGGGAAACATAAGTCCTGGACAGTAATATTTGATCCAGAACTATCATTGAAGTGGTCAGATTGTAAGAGAGCAGTGTATGTCAAACCGATTCCGGACCTCACGGTTGTGAAGACGTTATTGGCGAATAACGAGAATTGTTTGCAGACTGTGGCTATGGCCGGGGCATTCAGCAGAAAAGAAGATATCGCAAATGACCTGAGTCAGGTTGGCGTAACTAGGTTGACGTCTTTTCGACAAGCTCCCTGGCCTAAGCCTTGGTGGCATCACGACGGAAGATCAGTTTTTCAAGGTTTGTTTAAATTAATCGATATAGAGGATATTAGTGACTGAAGGAGTAGTATGTCAGTCCATCAAGTCTTCCATGTCGTCCGTATCCTCACCTTTCGACATAACCATTTGACGTCTTCCGTCACCAGTTTCTTCAACTCTAACTGTTAGTCGATCTTTTGGGGTGAGTCGGAGATTGTCACGCAATTCTTGAGGAATTGTTATCCGGCCACCAACGCCGACAGTTACTTCGGTGTAATAAAGTGTGCGGTAGATGGCCATTCTGGCTCCTTGCATTTTGTAAAAGTTTTAACCGAAAATAACGGCCAAATCTATAGTTAATTCCTAATGCGGCAACAGGTAGAGAGCATCAGGGTATAGCTAAGGAAGTAGCGATCGCAATAAAGATTGAAGATGATGCTCTTCCAGGCCCTGAGCTTTACTCAGGGCTTTTTCGAACGAATCTTCGATGATAATTACACTGGTTCTAAATTCTTCAAGCGCAGATTCTTCGTTGGCAGATGAAAAACACAAGAATCCTCTAAAGGTGGCCACTTGAGTTGGATCCTTTTCAAAGTCGAGAAGAATTTCCCAGAAGGAACCTTCATAGCTTATAGTAGTGATGTGGCGCCGTCCATGGATGGAAGGCATGTCGGATGGAAGTTTTGTAGAGGTCATGGCGGTAACATAAGCAACAGCATTGTGATGACGCTACCTACAATAGATTAAAGCAGCGAATTATTTCTCTTCAGTCCATGTTAGACACGGATAGCTTGAGCGTTGACATCATGCTAAGGCACCGGTAGCTTTTTCGCGTCCTGAGACTGAACAAATCTGGCTTTTACCCACGTTGGGGGCGGGTATATGACAAAAAAATGGATAGGTAGGCTTACTATCGGATTTGTTGCCATCTTGGGTTGCTTAACCTTTGCGTGTGCCCAGGGAGATGATGATGATTTCTCCTCGAATGAGGAAGCCACGACGGTTTTAGACCTGACCCAGCCTATCGCTTTCCCCCACACTATTCACGCTGGAGTTGACCAGATAGACTGCCAGTATTGCCATTTTTCTGCTGAGCGATCGGTAGATGCTGGAATTCCACCAGTTAGTACCTGTATGGGGTGTCATACGGTAATTGGCGGCTCCGATGAGCAGCAGCAGGCTGAAATTCAAAAAGTAAGAGACTACTGGGCTGACCAAGAACCAATACCTTGGGTACGAATATATAAGGTGGCAGATCACGTTCATTTTCCGCATATGAGACATGTTGCTGCGAATGTGGATTGTGCGACTTGTCACGGTGAAGTGAAGGAAATGGAAGTCATAGAAGCTGTTAATCAGCCGCTCTCGATGGGTTGGTGTATTAGTTGTCACGTGGAACAGGATGTTCGGCGGGACTGTACCGTTTGTCATTATTGATGATGGGATCTGTTTAATGAACGATGGACTTAAAAGGCGAGATTTCCTTAAGGTTATAGGGACTAGTAGTGCTGGCGCTGGTATGTTGGGTTGCTCGACTGAAAAAGTCGAAAAACTGATGCCTTATGTAACTGCGCCCGAAGAAATTACTCCTGGAGTGGCTACTTGGTATTCGACTTCTTGCGGTGAGTGCGAAGCCGGTTGTGGAATGTGGGTACGAACGCTTGAGGGTCGTGTTGTTAAGGTTGAAGGCAATCCTAACGATGCAGTGTCACAAGGGGCTTTGTGTTCGAGGGGGCATTCCAGTGTGCAGGGTTTGTATAATCCCGATCGTTTTTCGGGGCCTATGATGCGAGAGAATGGTGAGCTGAAATCGATTTCATGGGAAGAAGCAGAAAAAATACTGAAGGACCGCATTCAGAGTGCTAATGAGTATTACTTTATTAAGGGTTCTACTGGTCCCAGCCTGACCGACTTGATTGATGACTTTGCCGACTCGACTGGTGGAAAAATAGTAAGCTATAATCCCCTGGACCATGATCCTTTGAAGGAAGCCAGTAGAATTGCTTTTGGGCGAGAGGTAGTGCCTTGGTATGACCTAGCATCTGCTCGTTTTGTTTTATCATTTGGAGCAGATTTTCTGGAAGGATATGTGTCTCCTCTCAGAGATAGTCGAGGTTTCTCAGAAATGCATTCAGTAGGGGAAGATGGATTTAAGGGAAGGTTTGTCTTTGCAGCTCCCAGGCTTTCTCTAACCGGTCAGAATGCGGATGAATGGTTACCTGTCGCTCCAGGATCGGAAGGTTTGGTAGCTCTTGCGATGGCCAACGTAATAAGCGCTGGTACTGGGGATGCTGGTCCCTACCAGGAAATAGTGGATGCCTACTCACCAGAGGATGTTGAAGCTGAAGCGGGTGTTTCCGCCGAAAGTATAAGACGGGTAGCTAATTATCTTGTAGAGAGTGGTCCTAGTTTAGTCTTAGGGCCAGGAATCGAGGGTCAACATCGGAACAGTACGGCGGTCAATTTAGCGGTAGCTATTCTAAATTTTGTTGCTGGCAACGTTGGTAAAACCCTTGACTACTCCTCGCCTCAGGTCGGGCCATCTCCAGGTCCACAAGGTTATGACTTGATGCAGGCAGCAATAGAGGACATGAGTAGTGGCCAGGTGCCACTCGCCTTGGTGCATGCTAGCAACCCAGCGTACGCCCTGCCATCTGCCTCAGGTTTTAAAGAGGCTTTCAGTGAGGTTTCCTTCAAAGTGTCCTTTGCTTCAGCCATGGATGAGACAGCAGCAATGGCTGATCTCATTTTACCGGATCGACATTTCCTGGAATCTTGGGGTGATTCGTCCTGGAGGTCAGGTCAGTCGAGCTTGCAACAACCTGCTATGCGACCAGTGCCGAACTTTGATTCTAAACAAATCGGTGACGTTCTACTTACAGTAGGACAGATTGGGAAAGAGCCGCCGCCGTCTTTTTATGAGTGGCTCCGGTCACAATGGCAATCCAATACCGCTGCAGATGGTATCTTAGAATTTGAAAATTTTTGGAGGGAGGCCCTTAGAACCGGCGTAGCCAGTTCTAAGTCTGAGTTTGAGTCAGGTATTCAAGCCTTGCGGCAAACCGATAGGGCGCTTGTGTTTGACGTGCCTGAATTTGATGGGGAGGGTGAGGTTCACCTGATGGTTTATCCGTCGGCTCGACTAGGAGATGGTTCCTTGAATGCCAACCGACCCTGGCTTCAAGAGCTCGCAGATCCGGTCAGTAAAATTGCTTGGCATTCTTGGGTGGAGGTTCACCCAGATAGAGCTGAGCTTCTGGGTGTTGAAAGTGGTGATATGGTAAGCTTAAGTACCGATTATGGCACACTTGATGTTCCTGTATGGATTTATCCGGGTATACGAAAGGACGTTGTAGGTTTGGCAATGGGTGGCGGTCACACAGGGGCTGGTCGGTTTGCGGATGGTAATGGTGTTAATCCTATGGATTTAATACCTGCAGAGACAGAGGCTTTATCTGGCGGTTTAGTACACTTCGTAACCAAAGTAAGAATTGCACCAACTGGAAATCACTATCAACTCGCCTCAATAGCGGGATCAGATACTCAAAGCAACCGGCCCATTACTCCAGCCGTGAGTTTGGACGACTTGAATCACGGCACAGAAGTGCACTCCGAAGAAGGAAGTCATGGACCACTCAAAGAACTGCAGGCAATGGGTGGATTTGTTCCTGTTGAGACAGGGGGGATGCCAGAAGATTATCCTCTGCCAGGATCTAAGCACGGGGAATATGGGGATGATGATGAACCTCGCTGGGCTATGGCTGTTGATCTAGACAAATGTACTGGTTGCTCGGCCTGTATTGTTGCTTGCCAGGCCGAAAACAATGTGCCGTGGGTCGGTGAAGGGCAGGTGGCCATGGGCCGAGATATGGGCTGGATTCGCCTGGAACGCTATTATGAAAAGGTGGATGCAACGCAGGCAGGACCACTGGACATTAGATTTATGCCAATGCGTTGCCAGCACTGCAACAACGCACCTTGTGAACCGGTCTGTCCAGTTTTTGCGACATATCACACTCCAGATGGACTGAATGCACAGGTGTATAACAGATGTGTTGGAACCAGGTACTGTGCTAATAACTGTCCTTATAAGGTGAGAGTTTATAACTGGTACACTTTTACAGATGAAGAGCCAGTGCGTGAGGGGCTGGGACATATTCCCGAACCTCTGAATTGGCAACTAAATCCAGATGTCACAGTGCGTGAAAATGGAGTTATGGAAAAATGCTCTTTCTGTGTACACAGAATTCGAGACGCTCAAAATAGAGCTGCGGTAGAAGGCAGGGATCCTAATGAAGTAGTAGTTGCTTGTCAGCAGTCGTGTGCAGCCGATGCCGTAGTCTTTGGCAATATAAAAGATCCCGATTCTAAGGTAGCTCATGTCTCTAAAGATCAACGTGCATATCGTGTTCTTAATGAAATAACCAATACTCAACCTGCAGTTAGCTACTTGAAGAAAGTCACCTTCCACGAAGTAGGATCGGAGGGTCACTGATGCGTAATGATACTGTGAACGGCTCTCGGGGATCCTTGACCCATCCGGATATCAAGACGATGGCCGAGGTCAATGTTGATGTCCTCAGGCCACTAAGTCGACCAGGGAAAGGTTGGTGGATGCTACTCGGTCTTTGTGTGTTGGGGATTGGACTTATGTTGTGGTCTTGGGGAATTCAGATGCGTTACGGGATTGGGGTTTCTGGACTAACTAGCCCGGTCGGTTGGGGGGTCTATATTACCACCTTCGTTTTTTGGGTAGGTATAGCGCACTCTGGGACATTAATTTCTGCCGTTCTTTTCTTGTTTAGGGCTCCCTGGAGACAATCTATATATAGGGTCGCGGAAGCGATGACAGTGTTCGCGGTAATGACTGCAGGATTGTTCCCTCTTATCCATGTCGGTCGAGTCTGGCATGCTTATTGGTTGATTCCATACCCCAATAGCCGCTTTTTGTGGCCCAATTTTCGGTCTCCGCTCGTTTGGGATGTGTTTGCGGTCACCACTTACTTTACAGTGTCCGCCATTTTTTTCTATCTAGGCACTATCCCAGATCTAGCAGCAGCGAGAGATGCAGCCAAAGGATTCAGGAAAAAACTTTATAGTGTCACTTGTCTCGGATGGAGAGGGACTGATAGAGAATGGCATCATCTCAGCAAGGCGTACATTTTCTTGGCGGCTTTGGCTACTCCCCTCGTCCTATCAGTTCACTCAGTGGTTTCGTGGGATTTTGCGGTAGGTATAGTGCCCGGCTGGCACGCTACAATCTTTGCACCTTACTTTGTGGCTGGGGCTATTTTTTCTGGTGTGGCGATGGTGATCACCTTGAGTGTCCTAGTCAGGAAAGCTTTTGGTCTCGAGGCCTACCTAACCATCAAGCACTATGATGCGATGGCGAAGCTGTGTCTGGTGACCTCCATGATCGTTCTTTATGCGTATTTGTCTGAATTTTTCATGGCCTGGTATAGTGGAGAGGAAGTTGAAAGGGCTGCATTTTGGGCTCGACTTTTTGGGGGATACTGGTGGGCTACTTGGGTTATGTTGGTCTGCAATGGTTTCGTACCTATTATGCTCTGGTTTAAGCGGGTCCGACACTCTATAGCAGCACTATTTACAATATCAATTTTTGTAAACATTGGCATGTGGTTTGAAAGATATGTCATCATAGTGACCTCGCTCCATCATGAATACGAGCCATTTGCTTGGGGGATGTACCGACCCTCGGCCGTGGAGATGGGTATTATGGTGGGTAGTTTTGGGTGGTTTGGATTCTGGTTTCTGCTTTTCACAAGACTTCTGCCTCCTGTGGCGATTGCAGAGCTGAAAGAGATTTTACCTAAGCCCATGAGACCCGTTGTGAGCAATCCTGTACCTAGTGCTGATCAGTCCGGAGACATGTCTAATGGATAGCGGATTCGGAATTTTGGCATCTTATAGCTATTTGGATTCTGCAGTTAAGGCTATTGAGCAGTTGAAGAAGGCAGGACTGAAAGAGATCACAGCCTACATGCCTTATCCGGAGCATGCTGTAGAAGATGCCCTCGGGTATGACCAAAGTCCTGTCAGAGTGTGGGCACTGGTGGGAGGGTTATGTGGTGCAGCTGGTGGTTTAGCATTCACATCTTGGACTTCGGTAGAGTGGCCTCTGGTAACTGGAGGGAAGCCTATTCTTTCCATTCCTGCATATATCATCATTGTATTTGAAATGATGGTTCTTTTTGGCGCACTTTCAACGGTTATAGGACTATTTATTAATAGTCGGCTACCTCAAGTTAAACCTATGGTCGTGTATGACCCTGAATTTACTGGTGGAAAATACGGAGTTTACATTAAAGTCCCAGAGGCAAGTCGGGAGCAGGCAATGCAGATCCTGAATGCCGAAATCCCCGATCAATTGCAGGAACATCAAATGGGGGATGACCTTGGTTAACATTAGGAGAACGTGGTTGCTCTTTCTTTCATTATCGATGGTTTCCTGTACCCCGTTAGATGATGCCATGGCAGGAATTTTTGGACGACATATGCGCGATTCGAGATCTTTTGATCCCTACGAAAATACAATTCTTCCTCCGGAAAATACGGTTCCATTCGCCTCAGGAAACATGACTCCAGGAGTTGGGCTATTGAACACTGGTCAGCCCGAGATGGGCATCATGGCCCCGCCCTTTGGACAAACAGATTTGCCACTGGATGGGAGTGCTCCTCGTGGTATAGTCAATCCAGTGGCTTCCGACAGCGCCTCTTTAGTTAGAGGTGAAGTGATGTACAACCGTGTATGTTCAGTGTGCCATGGAGCGGAAGGTGTCGGCGCAGAGTCAAACATTATAGACAAGTATCCTTTACTGGTTGCTTATAACCTCTCGGGACCGAGGGTTGCTGGCCTAAGTGATGGCTATATCTATGGAATCGTTCGTGTTGGCAGAGGCCTGATGCCTTCTTATGGACATCAAATTAGCCATTTCGATCGTTGGCACATCGTGAACTATGTTCGTTCATTACAGCGTAAAGCTGGGAATTTTCCTGTGGAAGGGGGCTAGAAAGTATGAGTCACGTGCATGTTCCCAGTGAGATCCCAGTAAAGTTTTTTAGAAATTCAGCGAAACATCAAATGGTGATTGTTGCCATTTTTGTGGTTGGGTTTTTGGGTTCGGGCTGGAGCTGGATGACTGATCCAGATCGTTTTTGGCAGGCCTATATTTCCAATTGGATGTTTTTTACTAATATAGCTGTAGGAGCGGTTTTATTCGCTGTAGTGACTTGGATTACTAAGGCAAAATGGAATTGGTCTGTCCGGAGAGTGAGCTTATCATTTGTGGGGTTTCTACCGATTTCATTTGTTCTGTGCTTACCGATGCTAGGTCTGGGGGATTCGTATTTTCCATGGATCTTAGAAATGGCTCATGATCCTATTCTTCAAAAGAAGGCTGCTTATTTGAATATGCCGTTTCTTTTAGTCAGGAATGTTTTGGGCCTTATGGCTCTTTTTGGAACTGCACTGTATTTCGCGTATTTGAGCCTAAGACCGGATATGGGCTTGTGTGAAGAGGGCATGAAACAAGGGAAGAGGAATAATTGGAGGACTCGACTGACGAAAGGTTGGAGCGGCCAGGATAATGAGGAGCTGGACTCCTATCGACGTATGATTAGAGTCGGACCCATTTTTGTAATTTTATACTTCCTCGTTATGAGTATCATTTCTTACGACTGGGTTATGTCTTTGGAACCGCATTGGTTTTCAACTATGATGGGTCCGTGGTTCTTTATGGGTGCTTTTTGGAGTGGGATTGCAGCCACAGCTTGTGCAGTGACGTTCCTAAAGAAACAGGAAGATTATTTTGATGAAGCAATGGGCCGACAGCAATTGCATGACATTGGCAAACTAACGTTTGGGTTCTGTGTGTTTTGGGCTTATTTGGTGTTTGCCCAGTACCTGGTTATCTGGTATGGAAAATTGCCGTGGGAGCAGGCGTGGATCATCCATCGATCTGAAGAACCATGGGGCAAGTTATCACTTATAGTGGTGTTGATGTGTTTTGTAACACCTTTCGTTGGATTGATAGGGCGTAAGCCTAAAATGACACCTTGGTTTCTGAGGCTCATCGCGCTCATCGCTCTCGGAGGCTTGTGGTTGGAAAAGCATTTGATGGTTGCTCCGTCTATTCGTCATCCTGAAACCGCAATCTTGGGAGCTACTGAATTCCTTGTGGGAGCTATGTTCTTGGGGATTTTTCTGTATTCATTGCGATGGTTTTTATCGACTTTTCCAGTTATTCAATTGTGGCAACCAGGGTCAGATCCAGAAGCAGTAGAGATGGAGACGTTGGATTGTGAAACCGGGCCAGCGGTCTAGGTGGAGACTTTATATTTTTGTATCTAATGGGCACTGATTTTTAGACCTAGGGCTTTTCAGATCCCTTAAAGCACTTGGACATTTCAAATCCTATAGCTCTCACTAATCGTGTTTCTCTGAGGTCAGGTTCTGCCCTCGACAGCAGTGTTCGTAGCATTCGCAAGATACTTTCGGGGTGTCGATCTCCCTTGAAGAATCCCATTTGGTGCAAACCTTGCTTTAGGGCAAGATGCATTTCTTCCACATCTTTATGATTTGCTGGCCCTGCGTTTCTTTTTCCCAGGGGAGGGGGAGTATCTTTCTGACAGGCAAGCTGAATTTCGTAGCAAAGGACCAGACAGGCTTGGGCTAAATTGAGACTAGGGTGTTCGGTGGCAGTAGGTATAATGGCTAACTGATGACACAGATCTAAACCTTCATTTGTCAGGCCTCTGTCTTCTTTGCCAAAAACCAATGCGACTGATCCCTGAATCGTTTTTTCAATAATTTTCGGGGCTATATCTCGAGGTTTTGAGTAGTTGCGTTGTGCGGTCCGCGGACGGGCTGTGGTGCCGACGATAAAAGTAGTATCGGCTAAGGCCTCAGTGAGGGTTGAATAAATCTGTGCAGTTTCGGCCAATTGTCTGCTTCTGTGAGCTATTCCATCGATTCGATGGATATCATAATTTGATGGATTTACGAGACGGAGTTGGGATATACCCATATTCATCATCACACGAACGACGCCTGCTATATTGACGAGGTGTTTGGGATTATCTAATACGATAATGATGTTGTTAAGTGCAGAATGTTCCATTTGGCTATATGACTATGTTCAATAAGACTCTTCGGTCTCTAGAGCATCTTCCGCAGTCTCATCATCATTCGTGATTTCGGGTTTCTTCAATTCCCCTTTGAAATTTCGGATACCCGTCCCCAGTCCTTTGGCAATTATCGGAATCTTTTTTGCTCCAAAGAAGAAAATCACGACAAGGGAAACCAGTAGAATTTCTGTAATTCCTAAGCCCATCATTTCAGTAACACCTTTGCTATGGTTTGCAGTTGCATATTTGTAGTTCCCTCATAGATAGTTCCGATCTTTGAATCTCTGTAAAATTTTTCAACTGGGTACTCACTTGTAAATCCATATCCTCCGTAAAGGTCCACACAAAGAGAAGTGACTTTTTGTGCCATCCTTGAAGAATGTAACTTGGCCATAGCTGCTTGCACCAGGAAGTCTTTGCCCTCGTCTTTGAGTCTGGCGACGTTGTATACCATAAGACGAGAAGCTTCTAGCTCGGTTGCAGCTTCAGCGATTTGAAACTGTACGCCCTGAAAATCAGATATTGGTTGTCCGAATTGCTCTCGCTCTTTGATGTAGTTCTTGGTGTGATCGAGTGCTCCTTGAGCTAATCCAATCATTTGAGCGCCAATGCCAATACGTCCTTCATTTAAAGTTTCTATGGCTACTTTGTAACCATCTCCGATGGATCCCAGCATTCTGTCTCCTGGTACCCTTACGTCTTCTAGAACTAATTCACTGGTAGAGGAGGCTCGGATCCCAAGTTTGTCCTCTTTCTTGCCTACTGAAAGACCCCGACTATCTCTTTCTACAAGAAATGCCGTGATGCCTTTATAGCCCATTGTTGGATTGACGTTGGCAAAAACTATGTAAAGAGAAGCTTCTGCTGCATTTGTGATCCAAACTTTACGGCCATTGAGTATCCAGTCATTTCCCTCCCGGCATGCTTGAGATGTGAGACTGAATGCATCTGAACCACTTCCACTTTCAGACAGTGCGTAGGCCCCGATCCATTCAGATGAAAGTTTAGGTAGATATCGTTTACGTATGTCTTTTGACCCCCACTTATATAGAGCATTGTTTACAAGAGTGTTTTGGACATCAATGAGGATAGCTACAGAAGGGTCCACTCTAGAGATTTCTTCTATGAGTAGGATCGAGTTAAAGAAACTAGATCCTGTTCCACCGTATTTTTCTGGGATTTCAATACTCATTAGCCCCATGTCGAAAATCTTTTTGATCAATTCAGGCTCTATGCCTTGCTTGGAATCCATCTCTGAAACTAAGGGGGCTATTTCTGCTAATGCAAAAGTGCGGACCGCCTCCTTGAACATTTTTTCATCACTGGAAAATGATGTTAGTGCTGGGTGATGTGTCCAGGTATCAATCTCACTCATAGCGTCTAAGAACCTTTCGTTTTAAGGATGGTTTTGGTTATCTGTAGTAGTAGGAATTCTAATTAAAGTTACGTATGGTACTTCGGTTGGAAAAGGTTTATTTTCGGCGGTCTGGATTGGACTTTGTTTCGGTTGGTTTTTACTTAAATTTAAATGGGTTCATTGTGGAGATGACCTAAACATTCGACCCTGGAGGCACGATGTCTGAGTACCCTGAGGGGCTGCGTTATACGGAGGAGCATGAGTATCTCCAACCTACTGAGGAAGAAGGTGTTTATCGGGTTGGAATTACTGCGTATGCACAGGCCGAATTAGGAGACGTAGTTTATGTGGAACTCCCTGAAAAGGGAAACCATTTCGATAGCATGGGAGTTTTTGGTACCATTGAGGCAGTCAAGGCTGTTAGTGATCTCTATTGTCCATTGGCGGGAGAAGTCGTCGAAGTAAATGAAAAATTAGATCAAGATCCGGCACTCATCAATACAGACCCCTATGGGGATGGATGGATGGTTTGTTTGCGGATTGATGCAGGAGAGGGCACGGAATCCATGATGGACGCATCTGCATATCGATCTTTTGTTGGAGATTAGATGGTCTTAGTTTCACAGGACAACAGCCAGTTTTCTGATCGGCATATCGGTCCAAGGGATTCCGATGTGCAGGAAATGTTGAAATGTCTCGGACTGTCTAAGCTTGATGAACTTATAGATCAAACGGTGCCTGAGTCGATAAAAATTGATAGATACTTAGATCTTCCAGAAGGTTACTCAGAAGATGGGTTGCTAGACTACATCAATCGAATCAGTTCCGATAATGAAATTTTTCAGTCGTATATCGGAATGGGCTACTATGATACGATAGTTCCAAATGTGATTTCTAGGAACGTGTTGGAGAATCCAGGATGGTACACCGCTTACACTCCTTACCAGGCGGAGATTTCTCAGGGGCGTCTTGAAGCGTTATTAAATTTTCAAACTATGGTGATAGATCTGACCGGTTTGGAGATTGCTAATGCATCACTTCTAGATGAAAGCACTGCTGCCGCTGAAGCGATGACAATGCTCTACGGAGAGATTGGAAATGATGTAAGGAATTCCTTCTTCGTTTCTGAGAATTGTCATCCTCAAACTGTTGAGGTGGTTCGGGGTCGAGCAGCCCCAATGGGTATCAAAGTGGTAGTAGGATCCGAGAGGCAATTTTTAGAAGGAGACCAGCAAACTTTCTTCGGTTCTTTGGTGCAATATCCTGGAACTGATGGATTGCTTGTAGATTATACCGATTTTTGTGAAATAGCTCATAGCTCTGGAGTCTCGGTTGTAATGGCAGCAGACCTGTTGGCCCTTACTATGGTGAAACCCCCAGGAGAAATGGGAGCTGATGTGGCAGTAGGGAGCACCCAAAGATTTGGAGTGCCCATGGGCTTTGGAGGCCCACACGCAGCTTACTTTGCAACTGGAGAGAAGTTCAAAAGAAAGTTGCCTGGCCGTATCATAGGAGTGTCTAAGGATGTAGAAGGCAGGCCAGCTCTTCGGATGGCTTTACAGACTAGAGAGCAGCACATTAGACGTGGGAAGGCCACTTCAAATATTTGCACCGCTCAGGTACTGCTTGCAGTAATGGCTGGTATGTACGCCGTTTATCATGGACCAGAAGGATTGACGAGTATTGCTGCACGAATCCATCTGCTGACTAAGTTGCTAGCTAGCGGTCTTAAAGAGATGGGCCAGAGTGTGACACATGGAACTTTTTTCGACACCCTTCAGATAGATGTAGGGGAAGAATCAGCACAGGAACTGTTGCATCGGGCTCGAGAGAAAAAAATCAATCTGAGAGATTACGGGCAGGGATTGATCGGTATTTCTATAGATGAGACAACGTCGCAAAAGCATATTGAGGAACTTCTTTCTGTTTTCGATTTAGACAATAATCAGGGAGGAGTGAACTATCGGTCTCTAGAATTGGCTTCTTCAGTCGAACCGAGTATCCCAAAAGAGTTGGAGAGAGCTTCTAGTTTTCTTCAGCATCCAGTGTTTCAGAGCTATCACTCAGAAAGTGAGATGCTTAGGTATCTGAACAAGCTTGAAAATAAGGATTTATCTTTGACCACGAGCATGATTCCGTTGGGATCTTGTACGATGAAACTGAATGCTACTGCGGAGATGATTCCAGTCACATGGAATGCATTTGGAAGATTGCATCCGTTTGCACCTGTCGATCAAGCCAAGGGTTATCAGAAGATTTTTATGGATTTAAAGAGATGGCTCTCTGAGATAAGTGGCCTAGAGCATACTTCTTTGCAACCGAACTCTGGGGCTCAAGGGGAGTATACCGGTCTTTTGGTTATCAAGGCTTATCACGAAAGTGTTGAGCAGGGTCATAGAAATGTATGTCTGATACCAACTTCCGCACACGGGACTAACCCAGCAAGCGCTGTTTTAGCTGGTATGAAAGTAGTGGCAGTGCAGTGTGATACATCAGGGAATATTGATTTGACCGACCTAAGGGAGAAAGCCGAGCGTCATAGTGAAGAGTTGGCAGCATTGATGGTGACCTACCCCTCTACTCACGGGGTCTTTGAGTCCGGAATCAAGGAGATTTGTGATATCATCCATCAGTTCGGTGGGCGTGTTTACCTAGATGGGGCTAATTTGAATGCTCAGGTAGGTCTTTGTCGACCCGGAGATTATGGTGCAGATGTATGCCATATCAACCTGCACAAAACCTTTTCTATCCCGCATGGAGGAGGCGGTCCTGGAATGGGGCCGATTTGTGTTACGTCTGAATTGGCTCCTTTTTTACCAGGGCATCCCCAGGCTGACTGCGGAGGCGAACAAGGTATTCGTCCTGTTTCTGCTGCCCCTTGGGGAAGTAGTAGTATCCTACTGATTTCTTGGGCGTACATTGCATTGTTGGGCCGGGCTGGAGTCAAGAAGGCGACGCAGGTTGCGATACTAAATGCAAATTATATGGAGAGCAGGTTGCGTGACCAGTTCGAGGTACTGTATAGGGGTGATTTAGGCCGAGTGGCTCACGAGTTCATTATCGATCTGAGGGAATTTAAGAAAACAGTAGATATTTCGGCTGAAGATGTTGCAAAGCGATTGATAGATTATGGCTTCCATGCTCCAACAATCTCTTTTCCTGTAGCTGGTACAATTATGATTGAACCCACGGAGAGTGAATCTCGGCAAGAATTAGATCGGTTCTGCGAGGCGTTATTATCGATTCGCGAAGAAATCCGTGAAGTGGAATTAGGACAAGCAGATCCGACTAATAATGTACTCAAAAATTCTCCTCACACTGCTGCCTTTGTGAGTTCTTCTGACTGGTCGTGTGATTATCCGAGAGAAAAGGCAGCTTATCCTGCTTCGTGGACACGGGAACACAAATATTGGGTTCCCGTTCGTAGAATAGATAATGTTCAGGGAGACAGAAACCTGATTTGTGCTTGTCCTCCTCTGGAAGATTATATTGAAGAATAATTTGGACTAGTCAAAATGGGTTAGATCAATAATCTGGAGGGGTTTAGAAAATGGCAAAGCTGGATTTTTATGGACACGCGACATTTGGATTAACCACCGAAGATGGTACAAGGATTATCATAGATCCATTCTTTGCTGAAAATCCATGGACAGACATCAAGGTAGACCAAGTTGAGGCAGATTTTATTTTCTGTACGCATGGTCATTTCGATCATTTTGCGGATGCTATTCCTTTGGCTAAGGCGAGTGGGGCAAAGTTTGTCGGCAGTTATGAGCTTGTTGAATACGTGGAGACCCAAGGATTGACTGATGTTCATCCAATGCATATCGGTGGAGGATGGGACTTTCCTTTTGGTAGGGCTAAAATGGTGACGGCGGTCCACGGTGGCCGTGTTTATGGCGAAGGGGCGGAAGCTTACACGACTAATCCAGGGGGCTTTGTTTTTGATTTGGGTCCAGGGAGGCGCCTGTATCACGCTGGAGATACGGGACTTACTATGGATATGAAGCTTTTACGGGATAAAGTTGATATAGCCCTCTTGCCGATCGGAGACAACTTTACAATGGGCCTTGAAGATGCGGTGACTGCGGTGGAGTTTATTCGTCCAGCTGTAGTGATACCATTTCATTACCAGACTTGGCCGTTGATCGAACAAGATCCAGAAAAATTCAAGGCAATGATTGGAGATCGAGCGACTGTTGAAATCTTAGAGCCCGGTCAGAGTTCTTACGATTTCTAAAGTGGTTGAGGACTCTTTCCGAGAGGCTGGGCTAGGAAATTATTCCCTAGGAGTATATCCGTAGTTTGAAGAGTTTCGGATATACCAGGTGGAGGGTGTTGGTGGACGAGCCACTCTCGGGACCCGTTAATATGGCTCGGGATCATGCGTTACTGTCTTCTCTCGGCACGGATGAAGCTAGTTTGCGTATCTACAGGTGGAAGAATCCAACCATTTCCTTTGGACGAAATGAACAAGTACGAGGTCTCTACGATAGAAAATTGGCTTCTAAGGAAGGTGTCGAATTTGTTCGCCGTCCAACAGGTGGGAAAGCGGTGTACCATGATCGGGAATTGACTTATTCTGTGGTTTTGCCTTCTGCTAGGCGATGGGGTATACGGAGTATCTATAAAAAAATTAACAGTGCTTTTCTAGAAGCTTTGGTTTCCTTGGGGATCCCAGCGGTAGCTGCTGGGCTTGGGCAAGCAACTCTATCTGGTACTGAGACTGCCTTCTGTTTTCAAGATTATGCAGAAGGGGAAGTTATTGTTAATGAAAAAAAATTAGTAGGCAGTGCACAAGTGCGAGAGAAGGGGTCTATTCTGCAACATGGATCACTCCTCATAGAACAAGGACAAGGCTCCTTGGAGAGACTGTGTTTTGAGGGGAAGATGAAGGAAGATGAAGGGGCTGCCACGAGTTTGATTGAAGTGATGAGTCCACTCCCGACTTGGGAAGACCTGGTTTTTGCTATCCGTGGAGGGTTCAGATCAGCCTTTGGAGGTGATTGGTATGAGACCGAGCTGAAAGAAAATGAACGGGAAGCTGAGATTGATTTTTTGAAGCGCTATAGCTCTGACGAATGGACTTGGAAAAAATGATAGACTTATCGGCAAGAATAGACTATTTTTTTTCTCGTTGAATTCCCAAGATTGTTGAGTGTCTGACGATTCCTGGAATCATTTCCAAGTTATATTAAGATCTTGGGCTTGACATGTTGGGACAGAGGGGGCAGAATTCCGTTCCCAAAATATTAAAGAAGACTCTGTTTGAAAGACTGTAGCGACAGAAAAAAATGAGAACTTTTGGCTGGAGGTAGTTTTGGCAGGTTTGATGAAGATCTATGGTGGTCTCATGCAAATTCCAGGTGTGGAAATGCAGGAGCTGACGATGATGGAAAATGCGGCATTCATTTGGGACGAAACTGGATTTATGCGCTGGCCTTTAGCCATCTGTGTTATTATCGGCTTTGTTGTCATCATTTATAAAGCGATTGATCTGACCAGGGCATCAGTTGCTACCAAAAAGATTCTTGCCGAAGTAGATGGTCTTCTCTCGGAAGGTAGACTTGATGAAGCCCTGGAAGCTACAGCAGGCTCCAATGCACCAGCCGCAAAAATTCTGCATGCAGGATTAGAGAGGGCTGATGAAGGCAGTGAAAGAGTCAACAAGGCGATCGAGAATGAGGGTCTCATCCAATTGAGTAGGTTGGAAAGCATGCTTGTGGTCTTAGCAACTCTCACCAACGTGGCTCCGTTGCTTGGTTTTCTGGGTACGGTTATCGGAATGATTATCGCATTCCAATCCATTGAGGCTGCTGGAGAAGTTGAAGCAACTTTGGTTGCAGGTGGGATTAAGGTTGCTCTGCTGACTACAGCTGCTGGATTGGTGATTGCTATTCCAGTGAGTGTGGCGCACAACATCTTTGTTTCTAAAATCGATAGCTTGGTTATCGACATGGAGGAATCGGCTCAGAATATGATCGACGTTCTCCACGCAAGAGAGGGTTAACAGCAAAAATCACTGGATTATCTAGAAAAAAGGGTGCGGCCTTTATCGCCGCACCCTTTTTTTATTCTGTTCCTAATTAGTTCGAACGTGTACTTTGAGAATGATTTTTTAACTGAATACAAAATCTTAAATTCGGACTGATAACAGCGGTATGTAATGATTTTTCTAAGAATTTT
This sequence comes from uncultured bacterium, assembly GCA_963935005.1. Lineage (GTDB taxonomy): Bacteria > Gemmatimonadota > Gemmatimonadetes > Longimicrobiales > Gaopeijiaceae. The sequence continues at coordinate 33,171 of CAWWAX010000003.1, forward strand.
CGTATTATCTCTTTTATTCTTTTCTGCCCCAGGAATGGTCGGCAAGTTGTCCGCTCAAGATAGCCACACCCTTTTTGGCATTGCGGAAAAAGAGTTCGCTATTGGTCGGTTTTGGCATGCCAGTCAGATTTTGCGCGATTCTCAAGAAAGCCGAGATCAATTTACTCCGCAAATGGTTGTACTTTTGGCTGAGGCAGATGCGAGATGGGCTAATTGGGACGGAGTGATCCAAGGATTGGAGGGCTATAGTCCGATTCCTGATGAATCCTTCAGGTTACAGGTGTTGTTGGCCCGTGGCTATGAGGAAACTGGGAAATGGGCTTTGGCATATGAAGAGTATGCAGACTTGTTGGATTCGAGAGTCAAGGATGAAGAGAATATAGGGGTGCTGATGTCCAGGACCGCTCGAACAGCTTTCCGAGCGGGTGATCTGGAAGCGGCAGTGGAAATATCTGGAAACTTAATGTCAATCGATCCTGTATTGGCTAGCTGGACTGCTCTCAAGATTGCTGAAAAAGCCAGTGAGGGAAGAAACGTCGATTTGGTCCTCAGATTACTTCCTCTTGTCTGGAGTGATCGTTTGACTGCTTCCCATGCTTGGAATCTGGAAGCCAAGAGCTGGTTGATTATTGGAGATTCCGCTCAAGCATTGGAGAGCTATTTAAGAATTAGCGACCAAACTAGTACGCCTTCTCGGGGAAGTCAGATCTTCAATGCAGTGGCCGGGTTGAAATTGGCGTCTGGGGATACGATAGGTGCCAAACAAGCTTACCTGGATTCATTTGAAACTCATCCAATTGGTTCCTCAGGAGCTGAGGCTGCATGGGCACTGTTTAGGTTAGGTTCAGTAGATCAGGAAACGTCGCTGCTTTATGCGAAAGCGCTGGAAGATGCAAGAGAGCATCACCGCGCACTTATAGCATTGGATCGTTATAGACTCTTGGCTCCTGACTCGATTTGGAAAAGTCAGGAGATCCAAATGTCCAGAGCTAGCTTGTTGTGGAAAACGGGAAGAATAGAAGAATCAGTGGTGCTTTTTAGGAAGCTTGTAGAAATTGACGACGGTGATTTTGAACTCAAAGTTCTTGATCAATGGCGTCAGGCTCGGAGGAGCCAAGGGAATTCTTCTGCGGTTCGGACTATCGAAGGATGGATAACAGAAAGATTTCCAAAAAGTCGTCAGGGAACAGATATTATCGCTTCGAAAGGTCACTCTGCATTTTCCAGTAGTAATTATCAAGCGGCAAAATTTTACTATCATGCAATACAAGACATGGGATCTTCACACGCTTCGGCTGGATTGGCTCGAATGCGATTAGGTCAGATATATCTTGAGGAGCAGAATTATCTACAAGCGGTTGACGTTTTCAGGGTGTATTTAAAGGAATTTCCAACTGGCCGTCGGTGGGAAGAAGCGGCTTACTGGCTTTCGAGAACACTTGTAGAGCTAGGACGGACTCAAGAGGCTTTTGAAATTCTCCAGCAATTGAGTAAGAATAGCGCCCTGTCTTACTATGGCGTACTGGCTTTTGATCTACTGGAGGAACCCTATCATCCTGAAATATCTCAAGAGACCTATACTACAGGGGTTGCTTGGTTAGAAGCCCCATTGATGACACTAGACAAGCTCCAATCGGCTGGTCTTGAGCGAGGGGCTGAAGCTGTGGTTAGCGATTTGATTAGTGCTGTTGAGAATTCAGTGGAAGGCAGTTTGGTCCTAGCAGAAAGCTTAATAGAAAGAGGGTTCACTATTGAAGGCATCAACTTAGGCTGGAAATTATTGGGGGATGGAGCTGTTATGGATAGGCGCTTAGCGACCGTCCTCTATCCTTTTCCATATAAAGAAATTGTTTACTCTGAAGCTCTCGAATACGGTGCCGATCCAATCTTGTTGGCTGCGTTAATAAGACAGGAATCTGCTTTTACGGCAGCCATACGGTCACCTGTAGGGGCCGTCGGCCTTATGCAAGTCATGCCAGCCACTGGTGCGGAAGTAGCAAGGGGTGCGGGGTTAGGTAGCTTTACTGAATCGAGCTTAGAGACTCCTGAAATTAATTTGCACTTAGGAACACGGTATTTGCTCGAAATGGAGAATCGCTTCGGTGAAGTCGGCCTGCCCTTGGTATTGTCAGCTTACAACGCTGGGCCAACTAGAGCGCGCCGTTGGAGGAGTTTATTGAGGTCGGAAGATCTTTTGCGTTTTACGGAACGAATTCCATTTGAAGAGACTCGTGGATATGTCAAAAATGTGGTGCGCAACATACATATATATAAATTCCTTTATGAATCTATTGAGCCAGGAGTAAATCGATGAATTCTGAATCCAAGCAACCGCCCAGAATTTTTTTGATAGATGCTTACGCCATGATTTATCGGGCCTATTTTGCGTTCATAAAACGTCCACTGATGAACACAAAAGGAGAAAATACCTCAGCCGCCTACGGATTCGCTAATTTTCTGATTGAAATAAGAGACAAACATAAGCCGGATTATTTGGCTGTCGTGTTCGATGCAGGGAACAGTAATAGGGAAGTAATCTATCCCGACTATAAAGCTAATCGTGAAAAGATGCCTGATGAATTAAGGGCTAGTTTGCCCCATATCAGAGAGTTGGTAGCAGGATTCAATGACACGATTGTAGAGTTAGACGGTTACGAAGCTGACGATGTTATAGGCACGCTTGCTGTCAAAGCTCAAAAGGCTGGATTAGAGGCTGTTATAGTTTCTGGTGACAAAGATTTGTACCAGCTAGTAGGAAAGGGTGTCCAACTTTTTAATCCAGGGAGAGGCGGCCGTACTGGGGTCATGCCGAGTTGGATTGATGAGAGTAACGTTCATGAAAAATTTGGGATTCCAGCGAATCAAGTGATCGATTATTTAGCGCTGATTGGCGATACATCAGATAACATTCCAGGAGCTCCTGGAATCGGTCCTAAAACAGCTGTTAAGCTTTTGGACCGATATGAGAATGTTGCAGATATTTTGGCCCACGTGGATGAAGTGGATCCTAAAAAAGCTAGGAATTCTTTGAGAGAATATGGAGACCAAGTTTTAATGTCGAAGCGTCTCGTAACCATAATGACGGATCTAGATGTAGATCTAAATTTGGAAGATTGGAAGGTGGGGAAACCAGATAACATTAGCCTCTATAATTTTTTCTCTAGGATGGAATTCAAGAGGCTGACTTCCCGCTTTAGTCCTGAGGTTTCTCTGCCAGAAGAAGGTTCACAAGTAAGCCCAGCTGTAGGAGTTGGATCAGAGCTTGGACGCCACCCTACTTCAGGCCAAGATGTGAACTCAATATATCAGGGTTTCACACTCGTAAAGGACAGTAGGCACCTAGAGAGCGTGGTGAAAAAAATCAGCCAGGACTCCCCAGTTGCGATTGAGGTGTACTTAGGGTTTCCCGATCCGCATAAGGCGGATCTAGCGGGGATAGCTCTAGCTGTCGATAGCAGTGAGATTTTTTATTTATCCTTTGGTCATGTTTCGGGTGATCCGATACTTGATGTGGGCTCATCTGGGGTTGAAAATCTTCCTTCAATAGATTCTGTAAGCTTGAAACCTCTGACTGACATGTTAGCTGATGAAAAGGTCAAGAAAGTTGGTATAGACTTAAAAAGTGCAAAGATTTGCCTGAATCGTTTAGGGGTGGAGCTAGGTGGGTTGCATTTTGACATCGGAGTTGCCGCTTATCTACTAGATCCTGGTGGTCGAAGTTACGGCCTGGAAGATCTATGTAGTGAATGGCTCGATACGTCACTTCCAGGATACGAGACAGTTGTGGGCTCTGGCAAAGGGAGAATCAGTTTCTTGGAAGTAGATCAGGAGATTGTGGGTGAATTCTCTGGCAGGAGGCTTGTAGCCATTCTCAATGTTTTCAGGAAACTAAATCCAGTGCTGGATGACCAGGGAATACGAGGCCTATTCGAAGAACTGGAGATGCCCTTGTTGAGAGTTCTTTCAGAAATGGAGCTTTTCGGGATCAAGATCGATTCCAAAATATTCTCCGAAATGAGTCAACAATTGACTCGAGAACTGACACTTCTAAGAGATGATATTTACAGAATTGCTGGTTCTCAGTTCAATCTGAATTCGACAAAGCAGCTCAAAAAAATTCTTTTCGAAGACTTAGGCTTGCCTGTCATAAAGAAAACTAAGACTGGGCCTTCTACGGATTCGTCAGTGCTAGAAGCACTGGCAATACAGGAGCATGATATTGCTCGCTTAATGTTGGAGTATCGCGAGCTTGAAAAAATGCGATCTACCTATGTCGACGCTTTACCGAAGCTAGTGAATGCTCGGACTGAAAGAATTCATACGAGATTCAATCAGACCGTTGCGGCAACAGGAAGGCTTTCTTCAAGCCATCCTAACCTACAGAACATTCCTTCACGTACGGAAATGGGACGAGGTCTAAGAAAAGCGTTCATTGCCGAACCAGGCTTTATATTTTATGGGGCAGACTATTCCCAGATCGAGCTCCGTATTCTAGCCCACCTGTCAAATGACCAATCTCTAGTTCAGGCTTTTCAACAAGGAATGGATATCCACAAGCAAACAGCCTCTGTGATTTTCACCGTTAAATATGAGGATGTAACTAAAGAACAGCGAGGGCAAGCGAAAACGATCAATTTTGCTACACTTTACGGCCAAGGCTCTTTCTCGCTCTCAACCCAATTGGGCGTATCTCGGGAGCAGGCACAAAGTTTTATTGATGAGTACTTCAGGCGTTTTAGTGGCGTTAATGATTTTTTTCGTACTCAGGTTAACAAAGCACAGGAAGAAGGATTCGTAGAGACACTGATGGGTCGCCGGCGGTATGTCCCAGAGATGATGGATAAGCGCTGGAACACTCGACAATTTGGTGAGAGAATTGCCCAGAATAGTCCTATTCAAGGAACTGCTGCGGACCTTATTAAGCAAGCTATGATTGAAATTGCTCAGAGACTAGCGGCGGCTCAAAGTGAAACCAGAATGCTTCTTCAGGTACATGACGAACTCCTTTTCGAAGTTCCTGTAGGAGAAGAAAAAGATGTGGAAGCCTTGGTGGTCAAAGGGATGGAAGAAGCCATCGAGTTATGCGTTCCGTTAATCGTAGAAGGTGGTTTTGGAAAATCTTGGTATGACACCAAGCTCGCTTAGTGGCAGTTTACAGCCATTTCCAAAATCGATGATTTACTGAGAGTATAAATTCCCAACCACCTCCTTGATCAACTCCTCGGCCAAGGTCTAAGTGTACTAGATCCCAGCCAAGACCAAGGCCCATGCCAACAGATGTTTTCAATCCATTGGTTGGTGAGGGATGCTTTAGATCTAGTGTTGGGAGATTACTATTTCCTGTAACTCCAGTAGAACCGAATACTCGCAGAGTCATCCAAGGAAACCATAGGGAGCGGCTAATGTCGGTTCTCAGTAGACCAAATTTATGACCACCGAAGGATCGGTAGCCGTATCCAGGCAATGTATGACGTCCTCCGAGTAGGTATTGAAATTGCGGTAAATTTGCACCTATTGTAATACCCGCCCTTAACCATGCTTTGAGGTCCATCCGAAGTTTTTGCGAATACGTTTCTGCTTGAATATTGGCAGAAAAATTGGTATAAAGGTCCTTGTTTATCTGTCCAATACGGCCTCTGACCGAAGTTTGTAGCCAGCCTTCATCTCCAGTCTTTGAATAACGGATTTCTACAAATTGGTTGTTCCCATTTTCTATGGGTATGATTGGTCTATTGAGACCGCTTTCAGGAGGATAACCGACCATGACATTTTTTGCAGATCGGTGTTTTTCCCAGGTGCCTGTTATTCCCAACAAGTCGCTGGTCCCGAATCTCCATGACTTACTGGCACTAAAGCCAGAAGAAAAATAAGGATCAGAGTAATCCTGTTGGACGAAAACAGTCGCCAAGCTATTCATGGCACCACTCGACCCAGGCAACATTGCACCTACATCATTAAGATTATTCCAGAAAAGCTGGAGAGATAGATGGCTCCCTGTTTGCCCTTTTGTCACCATACTTGAGAAAGATGAAGATCCTGCACTTTTGGCGTATCCTATATTGGATTGGAGCCTCCAGGATGGCAGTAGTTGTAGAGAGCTGCCGCCGATGCCGAAGAAGGAACCTTCGGCCCTATTACGCCGATACACTGACGAAAAAGTGGGAATAAAAAACCGTGATTTATTAAGGCTGTTTAATGATCTCTGGCTTGAAAGTGTCAAGGCTAGCTTTCGAATTTCATCCATATCGATAGACGAAGTGTAATTTGCATCTGGGAGGCCGTCTAGCAAACCGGTGTCGAAGATGTATTGGCCTTTTTCAGCAACAGGCAATGAAATCAATGGAAGATCAGAAAAGAAATCGTTGGGTAACTCTTGGTTGAATTCGTAATTACGAATGCGAAATTGGGTCTGAATAGTAGTTCCGAATGGAAGATCTAAGAGGGTAGATTCTCTGCGAATTTCGACTTTCTGATCGTAGGGTAACCAGTGTTTTCCATTCCATACAGAGTTGTCAGTAATAATCCTAATATAATCCAGGCTTTGATCGATGTATGAGGAGGCCGTGAACGTTAAGTTCATTCGTACAACGGCCCCCGTAGTTTCCTGTAGGTAGATGCTTCCTAGGACCCCAGGGGCAGCGTTGTTTTTTGGCCTGACATTTAATTGGTAGACCTTGATGTTGTCTGAGCCGGGAAGAGATATGGATATAGAGTCTGAAATCTGAAAATCGTAAATACTCATAGAATTAAGAGAGAGAGGGTGTGCTAATCCTCGTATTTCATCGCCACCACCGAGCAGGAAGGAGTCTCCGAAATCGTCTTGTACTATGGTAAGATGATCTAAGTGATATTTAATGTTGGTTGGAAGCATTTTTTCAGTACGTTGGCCAACAATTATTTGCTTTGTTTGTCTGGGAGCTTGCCAGAAAATGTCTAGTGCTACTTGGTCGGCTTTGACTAAAATGCGATTTTCCGATAGAGCTCCATCGATGAAAAAGTAGACGTGACCTTTTGCTTCGGCTTGATAGTTTTGGAATAATGAGTCAATGGTAATTTTGCTACGGAGCTCACGGCCCCTCTGGATGAGTTCCAGAGCTTTTGGATGGTTCCAAGTTAAACTATCCTGCGAAAGGATCTTGGAGGGTACGCAGAAATAGAAGGCGGCCAAAAGTAAGAGCACGCCAGTCCTTCGATAGTTAAGACTTACAAGAGAAGCCAAAGCTTCTTAGATCAGGTTGCCACCCCAGAATCCAGATAAAGATTCTCCATGGGGGCTGTCCCGCAGTTTTTCAAAGGCACGGTTACGGATTTGTCTGATCCGTTCACGTGTCACACCTAGAAGAGCTCCAATTTCTTCAAGTGTTCGTTCTTCCCCATCGTCTAGCCCGTAATACAGATACAGAATCTTTCTTTCTCTGTCAGTCAGATAGGCATCAAACATTCCTTCGAGAAAATTCCTCCGAGCTAGAGATTCTACGTCCTCTTCGATATCGGTTCCAGTCGTAGCAGAAAACCTTTCACCAAAACTAGCACTATTCCCATCACTGCGATCAACGGGAGCGTCCAGGCTGAGTTCGCTGGCTGCCACTCGACGCAACGCTCGAATGGTTTCAACAGGCTCCTCCATTTCTCTGGCGAGCTCTTGGATTGTAGGTGATCGTCCGAGTTGTTGACGCAGAGCAATATCGATCCGAGATAGTCTGGCTAAGTTCGAGTTTTGATTGAGAGGAATGCGGACAGAACGAGTTTGCTCTGCTAAGGCTTGCAGGACAGTTTGCCGAATCCACCAGACAGCGTAGGATATGAATTTAACTCCCTTGTCTGGATCGAATTTTTTTACTGCCTTAAGTAGCCCCTCGTTACCAATACATACGAGTTCAGCTAGGCCAAGTCCTCTTCCTTGATATTTTTTCACATAAGAAATTACAAATCGAAGATTAGCAGTCACGAGTCTTTCAGCTGCTTCTTTGTCTCCGGTGCGTGCAGCGTGGGCTAGAGCCCTTTCTTCTGCTGCATTTTGTATTAAGGGGTATTTTTCAACGTCTTGAAGGTATTGATCGAAGGAATCTAGGCCTCTGGAAGTTGAAAACATATTTCGCAAATACCTCGGTTTAAAAGTCTATAAGGAGCACCGAATCTAAGTCTATATATTTGCCCATTCTCTATCTAACCTGGAACCGAGTCTTTTACATGATTAGTTGGAATCGGGCCTCAATACTATAAGAATTGCGTCATTGAGTCAAAGGTGATAATTGTGCCGGCAACTTTCGTAAGCAGCTTAGATCCAGCAAGGAAGATTGTATGAGTTTAATATCTTCTTCCACTAATACTTCCTGCCAATACTCAGAAAGATGAAGAATTTGAGATGAGCTTCAGGCCACCACCCACACGTCGGCTTCTTCCCATCTCATCATCTTCAAAACCCTTGAGAAAGCCGAGCATCTCATATGCTGTGATCCTGAAGGTAGGACCGGAGAAAGCGTTGCGACCGTTTATGGGCACAGCCACGTCTATCCGGACTACATCCTTAGAGCCACTGGGCAATCCTATTCTTATACCTGCTCCAGCAGAGGCTTGGAGCCCTGAGTCAGAACCGAAGGGTACATCACCAGCCCACATCGATCCCAAGTCTACAAATCCTGTCATTCCTAAATCCATCAGCCCGTCGCCAGGAGATCCTAAGTAGATTCTATCTTCGATAGTGGCTATCAACAATTTGGCGCCAGGGGCATAGCCTAACCGATATCCTCTCAACGTTGAGAATCCGCCAAGGCTTAATTGAAAAGGTGCAGTGGTTTTCCATCCACCAGATCCTGACAATCTGGCAAACAGGGTATGGCGAGGAGCAACTTCAGGTTTCCAGGATGTATAAAAATCGAATTCTCCTAAAATGTCTTTCCAGCCTGATTGGGGTGAATCCTCAACTCTTCGCCCTTGCAGGCTAAGTGATGAAGTCAAAATCCATCTTCCTGGTGCGACCGCTCCGTATCCACGAAGGCTGAAAAATAGATCTTTTTCGCTCTGCAGATCATTGGTTGATAGGAAATTTATACCTTTTCCTATGGTCAGATCAAATTCCCTTCCTACTGGGATATCCAAGGAACCCTTAAGACCGTTTAGGCCATTCCTCTTTTGATACTGGATATTTCTTTGCCCTAAAATGATATTTACTCGAGTAAACCCGTGATCTTGGGTTTGGTCCTGCAATGCTTGTGTTATTGGGTCTGGGGCATTTTCAAATGTTGAGAAGTCACGGTTACGGATTACTTCGGTACCCGTTGAAAAGTCTTCGAAGCTTAGCTCCTGTCTTGAAATCCCCATTCCGAAAAGCGTCCACCCTCCGGGGCGGCCAGATCTGCCAGCAAAGCTTATCTCTCCAGACTTCTGTCTGAGTGGCTGCAGGGCGTGTGAGTAACCTTGACTATCTGGCAGATAATAGGCGAATACGTCTTCTCGAAGAAGGATTGATTGTTTTGATGAAACACGTCCTATCTCGGCTAAGAATGGATAGGAAATATCTTGTTCGAAGAAGGTGCCTATGCGTGTTTCTCCGCCTTCGACTTTTGTCGCCCAATTACTGCCGAGTAAACGTTTTGATTCGATGCCAGCTCCTACATCTTTCTGCTCCCGAAGCTTGCGGTAGAATCCTCTGACTGCTAGGCCTTGCCCAAAGAGGTTTTCTTCTCCAATACCGCCTCCGGTGAACTCAAATTCTTCCTCTAGGCTGATGCCGAGGCTTATTTGTAAAGTCCACCGGTCCTGCGTTTCGACTAGTACACTCTTAGTGCCATCTTTTTCATTAAAGCTCCTTACATTGGCCAAAGCTAGAAAATCTAATTCTCTGAGCCTCCTTTCGGATTCAGTAAGTAAGAACTGGCTATGGCAGTCTCCCTCCTTGAAGAGGAGTTGTTTTCGTACGAAAGTTTCTTTGGTCTCGGCGTGTAGCCAGTTTCCGAACCTATAGAATCTAGATGGTGGATCCACTTCTTCTTCTGATCTAGAGCCAACATCGAAGATCGGTTGACTAACTATTGAAATCGACGAGATGGACCCTTCGGAACAAAGTTGTCCGTATAACGCAGATGGTGGATGGAATCCTATAATGAAAAGAAAAACCAGAACAGCTTTAAGTTGCCATTGTAATGATCTATTTTTCACGGTGCTTGACACTCTCTAATTTGTTACTAAAGTAGCCGACGACTCAAATTTAATGTTGGGGTTTCGTTCTCAGATTAAAGTAACATCTTATATCTTAAGGTGATCAATCTAATATGAGGAATACTATATATGGCGACAGGTGATAGAGAGGAACAATCAGTAGAAAATCAACAATTTGGATTAGAGGAAAGTCTATCTAGATTGCTTGAGACTAACAATGTATATCGAAACCTTCCACCCTCTCAGTTGTGTGAAGAAGCTGTCCGTAGGGGAGAAGGAAAATTGACTCACCAAGGCGTATTTGTAGCTGTTACCACACCACATTGCGGTCGATCTCCTAACGACAGATTTACAGTGAAAGAGTCTTCTACGTCCAAAAACATTGACTGGGGTGCAGTCAATGTTGCGTTCGAAAAGGAGAATTTCTTCTCGTTGCGCAGGGAAGTGATTCGATATTTGGAGGGGCGTGAACTGTTCGTCCAAGATGCTCGAGCAGGGGCACATCCTGAGCTTGGTATTAATGTTCGTGTGATCACTCATAATGCTTGGCATTGTTGGTTTGCTAACAACATGTTTTTAAGACTTTCAGAGGAGCAATTAAAAGATTTTAATCCAGATTTCACAGTATTACACGCACCAGGGTTCGAGGCTGATCCCGAGAAGCATGGAACGAATTCAGGCACTTTTATAGTAGTGAACCTAGAAGAGCGTGAAGTCCTGATTGGAGGTTCTAACTATGCTGGTGAAATAAAGAAATCTATCTTTTCTGTCCTTAACTATATGTTGCCAGAGAAGGGTGTTTTGCCTATGCACTGTTCTGCCAACTTAGGTGAGGATGGTGATTCAGCTTTGTTTTTTGGCTTGTCTGGAACAGGAAAAACTACTCTTTCCGCTGATCCTTTACGCTGCCTGATTGGTGATGATGAACATGGTTGGGGGGAAGAAGGGATTTTTAATTTTGAGGGTGGTTGTTACGCAAAAACCATCCGGCTTACTCCCGAAAGTGAGCCTGAGATTTATAAAACTACGGAAATGGTCGGGACAATATTGGAAAACGTAGTTTTATCAGAAGGATCTAACGAACCAGACTTTGATGATGGAAGCATATCTGAGAATGCGAGGGCATCTTATCCGATCCACTATATCCCTAATGCTGTAATTCCTGGAACAGGAAAGCATCCAGAGCATATTGTGTTTCTCACTGCCGATGCTTTTGGTGTTTTACCTCCGATTTCTAAGCTTACACCGGAGCAGGCTATGTATCATTTTCTGTCGGGATATACTGCTAAGGTGGCTGGTACAGAGAGGGGTATCAATGAGCCTAAAGCGACCTTCAGTTCTTGCTTTGGCGCTCCTTTTCTTCCAAGGCCTCCTTACGAATACGCTAGAATGTTGGGTGAACTACTAGAGACACACGGAACCCAAACTTGGTTGGTCAATACCGGCTGGAGTGGGGGAGGGTTCGGTGTGGGAGAACGTATCAAACTTTCTTATACCAGAGCAATGGTCAGGGCTGCTGTTACTGGTAATTTGAGTGCAGTATCCACCCAGTTGGATTCGGTGTTCGGCTTACTTATTCCAGTCAGTGTCGAAGGTGTGCCAAGTGAAGTCTTAAATCCTGCCGATGCTTGGAGAACCCCTTCAGATTATGAGAGTGCTGCTATAAAACTTGCTGGCATGTTTAAAGACAATTTCGATCAGCTCGGACCTGAAATCCCATTGGAAATAAGACAGGCTGGGCCCAGGTGATGATTTGCACGCAGATCTTACGTTCATTCAATAGAAAGCAAACTTTAGTCTTTGGTTGATTCATGAAAAAATCTTATTGGTTAATGAAAAGTGAACCTGATGTTTATTCTATAGACGACTTGGACGCTGATGGTAGAACGCACTGGGATGGAGTAAGAAATTATCAGGCCCGAAACAACATGATGAAGATGACTGTGGGAGATGAGGTCCTTTACTACCACAGCAGGCAGACGCCTCCAGCTGTAGTTGGAAGAGCACAGGTTGTGAAAGAGTCATATCCAGACTTTACACAGTTTGATAAGACATCTAATTATTATGACGCCAGGTCGAGTGAAGGAGACCCCAAGTGGCACATGGTGGACATTGAATTTGTTCAGAAATTTGAAACAGAGATCAGCCTGACGGAAATCAAGGATCAACAATCTCTGGTCAATATGGTGCTAGTAAACAATTCACGCTTGTCGGTCCAGCCAGTTCTGAAGGAAGAATTTGACTGGATTTTAAAGATGAGCCGTTCAAAACCTTAGATGCACCCTTTTGGGGGACTGATAAGTAAGGTAATTCAAATATGAAAAGGATTCATCCTGAGTCAGGATCAGAAATTTTCCCTATAGGCCATTTTATAAATGGGAAGGTTGTCAGTGTATCAGAAGATACCCAAGACATCTACAATCCCGCAGATGGAAAGGTGCTTCGTACGGTCGCAATGGGAAAAGAAGCAACCGTGAAAATGGCTATCGACGCAGCCGAGAAGGCATTCCCAGAGTGGAGGGAGCTCCCTCCTGGAAAGAGATCACGCGTAATGTTTCAGTTTAAAAATCTGCTGGAAAAAAACTCGAAACGGTTGGCTAGGTTAATCAGTGAAGAACATGGTAAGGTTTTGGACGATGCCATGGGAGAAGTACAGAGAGGTATTGAAAACGTTGAATATGCTTGTGGCGCTCCAGAATTACTTAAAGGCCAGCATAGTAAAAATGCAGGTCCAGCGATTGACAGTTGGGTCGAGTTCCAGCCTTTGGGTGTGGTTGCTGGGATAACACCATTTAATTTTCCAGCCATGGTTCCGATGTGGATGTTTCCTGTTGCTTTGGCCTGTGGAAATACTTTTATCCTTAAACCTTCGGAAAGAGACCCTAGTGCTCCGATGTTGTTGGCAGAGTTGTTGGCTGAGGCTGGCCTTCCAGATGGAGTTTTCAATGTGGTTAATGGTGGAAAAGAAGCTGTCGATGCTCTTCTAGGTGATGCGAGAATAGAGGCTATCAGCTTTGTGGGCTCTACGCCCATTGCCGAGTATGTTTATAAACGAGGTACGTCAAATGGGAAACGTGTTCAAGCACTGGGTGGGGCTAAAAATCATGCCGTTGTTATGCCTGATGCTGATATAGATACTGCTGTAAACGCCTTAATGGGTGCGGCTTTTGGGTCAGCAGGAGAGCGCTGCATGGCAATTTCTGTGGCAGTCGCTGTGGGGTCAGAAACGGCTGATCACCTGGTATCGGGATTGAAAGAGCGTTTAGCAGATATCAGGGTTGGGCCTGGCTGCTCGGAAAATTCTGATATGGGTCCTCTGGTTACCAACGAACACAGAAACAAAGTAGCGGGTTATGTTGATGAGGGCGTCAGAGAGGGAGCTACGCTGGTTGTAGATGGGAGGAATCTCGAGGTTGAAGGGCACGAAAGCGGGTTTTTCTTAGGGGCGTGCCTGTTCGATCATGTTAGTTCGGACATGCGCATCTATAGCGACGAAATATTCGGACCAGTTTTGTGTGTCGTTCGAGCGGACACCTTACAGGACGCGATGGAATTAATTGACCAACATGAATATGGAAATGGAACTTGTATTTTTACTAGAGACGGGGAGGTGGCCCGTTATTTCACTGACCATATAAAGGTTGGCATGGTTGGAGTAAATGTAGCCCTGCCCGTCCCGGTAGCGTCACATAGTTTTGGAGGATGGAAACGTTCCCTATTTGGAGACCTAGCGGCATACGGCCCAGACGGAGTGCGGTTTTATACCAGAAGGAAAACCATCACACAACGCTGGCCTTCGTCGGTGGATGGAGAGGGCATAAGATTCGCCTTTCCGAGCAACGATTAGACAGCCGTAGTGTGATCTACTGAAGTCTAGATAGTGCTTTTCAGGGTTTATTAGTTGCAAGCGAATTGAAGGTTTTCATTTGAGATGGGGTACCAAAATATGTCGTACGATCAGGATGTATTGAGTGGACAAAGCGAGTTCATATTCCCCGCTGTAAGACCATTATATGACACACCTTTGGTTCTTAAGGAAGGTCAAGGAGTAAGGGTTCGGGATGTCGATGGGCGGGAATACCTAGATTTATTTGCGGGAATCCTCACAACTTCTGTAGGTCATTGTAATCCTAAGGTGATCGCGCGGATGAGTGAGCAACTGGGCAAGTTAGGGCATACCTCTACTCTTTACGTGACGGAAGCTCAAGTAGAAGCAGCTGGTCGGTTGGCTTCCATAGCTCCAGGAGAATTAAGCCAGACATTTTTTACTAATTCTGGGACTGAGGCAATCGAGTCTGCCATCCAGATGGCATTCGTTCATACAGGCCGTAGTGAGGTGATAGGTATCCGGCAGGCCTACCATGGCAGAAGCTTCATGACGAGCAATTTGACCGCAGTAGGTTCTTGGCGTCCACTTGCCACTTCGTTTCCGGGCATCAAGCATGTTCAAACACCGTATCCTTACAGATGTCCCTATAAACAACCTTGCGACGAGAGCTGCTCGGAAAAATTTGCAGCGGATATCGAGGATGTGATTCGTACGACTACGAACGGTGAGCCAGCCGCTTTCATAGCGGAATCCGTCATGGGTGTTGGTGGTTATATTGTTCCCCCTAAAGGGTACCTTGAAAGAGCGGCGGAAATAATAAGATCTTATGGAGGCCTATTCATTTCTGATGAGGTTCAATCCGGATTCGGACGCTCTGGCGATCACTGGTTCGGCATAGAACATTCGGGAGTCGAGCCAGATATTATGGTGATGGCGAAAGGGATAGCGAACGGAGCCCCAGTGGGGGCGATGACGACCCGTCCGGAAATTGCAGAATCCTGGACAGCTAAAACCATTTCCACCTTTGGTGGCAATCCGATTTCTATGGCCGCCGCAAGTGCCACTATGGAGGTCATGATAGAAGAGAATGTACCTCAAAGGGCTTCAGAACAAGGAGGACAGCTTCTAGTGGGCCTCCAGAAACTTCAGAATCATTTCGATTGGATTGGAGATGTGAGGGGACGGGGGTTAATGTTGGGCTTGGAATTAGTCGAAAATGGTGAGGAAAAGAAGCCATTCCCTGCGAAAGCCAAGAGATTATTAGAAGCTTGTAAGGAGGAAGGACTCCTAGTAGGAATAGGTGGATTGTATGGTCACGTTATTCGTTTAGGACCATCCTTGCTGGTCACTCCATCGGAAATAGAAGAAGGCTTGGAAAGGTTTGGGAGAGCCTGCCATAAATTGGAGGACAGGTAAGTGGCGTCTTCAAGAGGTATAATCCTTGTTCTTGGGTGTTATCTCCTCGTTTTGTTGGTTTTGGGATTTTGGGGTTCTAAGGACTCCAAAAGTTTGGCTGGATATTATGTGGCTGGAAAGAAACTTCCATCTTGGGTTATAGCTTTTAGCTCTACCTCTACAGGAGAAAGTGCCTGGTTACTATTGGGCCTGACTGGGATGGGCTACATGGTAGGCTTTCATGCTCTCTGGGTGGTGTTGGGAGAGTTCTTGGGTGTGCTGATCGCATGGAAATGGGTGGCTAGGCCATTCAAGGAGTATACCGATCGGTACGATTCCATAACAGTTAATGACTATCTGGAAACGAGGTTTAGGGATAATAGTCATATTCTTCGAATCATTGGTACGATTATAATCTTGAGTATGGTTACCGCTTATACGGCCGCTCAACTGACAGCATCTGGAAAAGCCTTCAACTCGTTCTTGGGAACAGACTATACTACGGGTGTAACTATTGGTGCTTTGGTCATAGTGTTTTATACGACAATTGGAGGCTTTAAGGCAGTTGCTTATAGTGATCTGATCCAGGGCATTTTGATGTTTGGCTGTCTTTTTTTGCTTCCAATTACAGGGATAATGGCAATTGGAGGTTGGAGCTCTTTCATAGAGAGTCTTCGGCTAGAGGACCCTAGCCTTCTGGCTCTAATGGGAAGTGGTGGGCTTACTCTTTCGTCTATGATCAGTGCATTAGGGTTTGTTGCGATTGGATTTGCCTTTTTGGGTTCTCCTCAACTGCTAACCAGATTTATGGCAGCGCGTAGTCAGACCGATATTGTCAAAGGGGCCAGGATAGCAATACCATGTATATTGGTCTTTGATATAGGAGCAGTCTTTGCGGGGATGGCCGGGAGAGTGCTCTTTCCAGCTCTGACGGATCCAGAAACTATTCTCCCTATGATGAGCATGGATCTCTTTCCATCCTTGATAACAGGGTTGTTTCTGGTGACAGTCTTAGCGGCCATAATGTCTACAGTGGATTCTTTGCTGATTCTAGCTTCCGCTTCCGTAGTAAGGGACATAATCCAACAGACCTTGAAATTGGCTATTGGAGAGAGGAAGCTATCCTTGTACGGAAAATTGGTAACAGTTTTCATAGGGACTATTGCCTTGATAGCGGCATTGACCGAGGTGCGAGCGATTTTTTGGTTTGTACTTTTTGCTTGGTCGGGTATTGCCACTGCTTTTACACCTGCTATCCTTTGCTCTTTATTTTGGGATAAAACAACTAAGAATGGGGCAATCGCAGGGATGATCTCAGGTTTTATTACTACGGTTGTGTGGGTTCTGCTTTTTAAAGAAAGGTTTTTTGATCTCTATGAGATGATCCCAGGATTTGTGGTGGGATTTTCAGTGGTTATAGGGGTGAGTTTAATAGGCAGACCACCAGAAGGGGCGGCAGAGGAGATGGCTATGATTTCAGCAGAAACAAGAAAGGAATTATAGAAGTCTCGAGGGTCGGCTGTATATTATTAGAGACTAGAAATCCTGAGCGAGGATTAATGGAGTGCCTTCATGTCTTCTGAAAATAATGAGCAAGTAATTCGCGACCCTTTGTGGAATGCTATCCAGCTGGATCATCACGCAGTCCGGATAGTAAATACTGCGGCTTTTCAAAGGCAAAGGTATATCCGGCAGTTGGGTTTTGCGCATCTGGTTTATCCAGGTGCTACGCATACTCGATTTGGCCATGCTATAGGAGTCTACCATTTAGCTAGAGTCACTTTAGAACATCTTAGAAAATCAGGTCAATTGGAAAATGATGTTTACGAAGAAGCCCGCCTGATTCCCTATGCAGCCTTGCTTCATGATATTGGCCACTACGCTTTTTCACATGCCCTAGAAGAACTGGGAGATGATTTCCTCCCAGGGGATCACGAGGCTGTGAGCGCTAGATTTTTTTGTTCGGACCAGATGAGGAATGTTTTGAGATCATTGGGAGATAATGCGGCGGGAGGTATTCATGATTTGATTCGAGGGGAAAGTGCTAATCCATTAAGAGGATTGGTAAGCGGAAGCCTTGATTTAGATAAAATCGAATATCTTAGAAGAGATGCCCGATTTTGTGGAGTCCCTTATGGTGAAGTGGATGTAGATAGACTACTCCAAGGCATGCTAGTCCTGGAGGATCCAACATCGGGAAAACTAGAAATTGGCATACATGAGAAAGCTGTTGCAGCTCTGGAGTCTCTATTGTTTGCGAAATATCAGATGTTTAGAAACGTTTATTGGCATCATGGCGTTCGTGCTGCCTCCGCCCTCTACAAACGGATTGTATATGAAGCGGTACATGCGGGCATATTGACCAGAGAAGAATTAGTAGGACCGACTGACGAAGAGCTGATTTACGAGATTTCAAGGAGGGCAGAGACTTCGGAAAGCGATATTGGTCGGAAACTCTCTGATCGTTGGATTCCGTCATTAAAAGCCAGAGAACTTCCTAAGCGGATAATGGAAGTTACAGCTGCTGAATTAGATGGTCGCGTTGTCCAAGAGTGGGTGCTAAAAGACTCTCATGAAAAGAGAGCATTTGAGGATCGTCTAGCTGAGGAATTGGAACTGGAATCAGGAGAAATAGTGGTAGATTTTCCAGTAAAGGAGTCGATGTTTCAGTTGGACTTGTTGATAAAGAGGACGAGGGGTGGAGTGGAGAGATTGGACCTCAGTGGAGTTTCTGGCCTCATCGATCTTCCCCAGATGGCTGGATCTCTTTATGCCGCCACTCGAGTTCTTAGGATTTTTGCTTTCAAGAAAAGGACCCTAAACAAGGAACGGGTTCTCGAAGAGGTGACTCGCGGAAAATGAAGGAAGATCTGCCGTGCAAATTAATTTTAGCCACCCACAAATCGTCCTGGATTGAGACCTAAGCCGTGCTTCCGTTATACGATGAAAATCCAACCAACATCGTGCCTATAGGCACTGTATTCTTGATTGGCAGTTGTGTGCTCTGTTGGCTGTTCATACAGGGTGGTGGATTTTCGATGGATATGCTTCTGAGTTCAATCTGTAACTTTGGTACTATTCCGATAGAAATCACAGGTAATTCAGAGGTAGCTGTGGAGACTTCGTCCTGTCAAATAGGTGGTTATAGTTGGCAGACACTGGTTTCTTCCATGTTTTTGCACGGTAGTTGGCTCCATTTGATAGGTAATGTTTGGTTTTTATGGATTTTTGGTAACAACGTTGAAGGCTCCATGGGACATATGCGATTTTTGCTCTTTTTCCTACTCACGGGGGTTGTAGCTACCCTGGCTCACGCTCTTAGCCAGCCTACTTCAGCCATTCCAATGGTTGGTGCATCAGGGGCAATAAGTGGAATCATGGGTGCGTACTTGTTGCTCTATCCCAGAGCGCGAATCCGCACACTAGTCGTTTTGGGATATGCGATTACAGTTACGTCTATTCCAGCGTGGATGTTTTTGGGACTGTGGGCGTTGATTCAATTATTCAGTTCAGCGATGACTCCAATAGGGGATGGAGGAGTGGCCTATATGGCTCACTTGGGGGGTCTTTCTGCCGGAATGTTGGGAGTATCATTGTTCAGGAAACCTCTTGATAGGTAGTTCTCCAAGCGAGTCATTTTATATAGAGAGGAAGCTAGGGACGATGGTGGGGAACAAGTAGCGTGGTGGGGGTGTAATTTAGCTAATGAATGCGATATAGGGTGGAGAATTGGACTAGACAAAAGCAAGGATTTTAATTAACATATTAGGCTGTATAGTATACAGAATGGCATTTGGTGCTCGGAGTGCACAGAATGCTCCCACTTTCGGCCCTTGATCGGGTCAGGAGGAATCAGATTTCCATGGCTAGGTTACCAACCTCTAAGGCCTCTCGGCCTCCAGGAAAAAAGGGTCGGAAAAAGCAGGCAAATCCTCTTGCTGGCTTTGACTCTTCCCTCGACGAAAAGACCGCTCTTGATCAGTATCTGCGGGATGTCAGTCGTTATGAATTGATAACTCCAGAGATGGAAAAAGAACTAGGTGCTTTGGCTCAGAAAGGTGATCAAGATGCTATCCAGCGGTTAGCTAGGGCTAACCTACGGTTTGTGATCAGTGTTGCAAAAAAATATCAAAATCGTGGTGTTTCCCTTACGGATCTCATACAGGAAGGGAATGTTGGTTTGGTGACGGCAGCTAGGAAATTCGACCCTGAGCAGGGAGTCAAATTTATTAGCTATGCAGTGTGGTGGATTCGGCAGGCTATCTTGGCAGCTTTGGCCAATCAGGGTCGGCCAGTCCGAGTCCCTCTGAACCGTGCTTCTGATTTGGCACGTATCTTTAGAGAGAAAGAAAGGTTGAAACAGGAGCTGAATCGGGAACCAACGTTTCAGGAGCTGAGCAGGGTCACTGATCTTACTGCTGAACTTATAGAATCTTTACAGACTCTTAATTCTTCGGAAATCAGGCTGGATGCTCCTATTGGAGACAGTGAAGATTCACAGTTGGTCGAGCGTTTCGTCAGCGAAGAGGCATCAGAGCCCGAACAGGAAGTTGAGGGGCGTTTGTTAGCGGAAACTGTGTCGGAGTCATTGACTACTTTGGACGCTCGGGATGCGAAAGTACTCAGACTTTATTTCGGGCTTCAGGGCGAGAGGGAGCACACCTTAGAAGAAATAGGGAATATGTTGGGCGTGACTCGAGAAAGGATCCGTCAACTTCGCGATCGGGCACTACGTAGGCTTCGTGAGGGAAGAAAAGGGGATGCCCTAGAGTCTTTTGCGGCTTAGTCACTTCTCTGTTCGACCTATTGTTTGAACAGATGGCGGGGTCTGATAAGTGAAGAGGTTCTCTAGGTTTTGAAGGAAATAATTGGGGTCGTACATTCAGTCGGTGGTGGCTCTTACCAAGTAGTTTCCGCCTCCGAAGGAGCTTCCACGGAGGCTTATTTACGAGGCCGACTCAAACTCGAGGATCGCCTGGGAGAGCAAGTAGTTATTGGAGATCGGGTGGAAACGGTCCGAACCCCAGATGGATCATATGTCATTGAAAAGGTGCTTGCTCGCGACAATGTCATTGTGAGAAGTCGTGGAAGTGGATTTGAGGTAAAGGTTCTAGTTGCAAATGTAGATAGAATGCTCCTTGTTGTCGCCGTGAAGCGACCACAGCCTCGTGTAGATTTCATAGATAGGATGTTGGTTCTTGTTGAATCCGAAGGTATCAAACCCTTGTTAGTCATCAACAAAATGGATTTGATGGAAGCTCAAAGTGAGGTTGAAGACCTCGAGGGCATTTATCGATCCATTGGATATGATGTAATTCGAACTAGCACTGTGACTAATGAAGGGATTGACCGTCTCGCTCTAGAAACAACTTCAGGTATTACAGCTTTTGCTGGTCGATCTGGTGTTGGAAAATCTAGTCTGATTAATTCCCTAGAGCCAAAAGTATCCTTGAAAACAGCAGAAGTCAGTGCCAGGGGTGGCACTGGTAGGCATACCACCGTCAGAGCTAGACTGATTCCATTTAGTAACGGAGGTTTGCTTGCAGACACTCCAGGATTTAGTGATGCTGGCGTTAAAGGTTTGGTAACTCAAAGTGGATTGGACTCATTGTTCCCAGAGTTTCTCCCATACACTGGAGACTGTCAGTTTCGCAACTGTAGTCATCTTCAGGAGCCTGATTGTTCAGTGAGAATGGCTCTGTTTGAGGGGGCCATCCATTCGAGTCGGTTTGAGAGCTATAGGGTACTTTATAGTGAACTTCAGCCGGCCTAAGACAATGGGCGGATCTGGGGCGTTTTCGTTTCGGGACTTTCTTCTACCGCAACTGGCCATTGGTAAACACTGCTTAGGGTAGATTCGTTAAGGACTTCTTGCGGTGTTCCGTCTGCAGCTACCTGGCCTTGATCTAATAAGAGTATGTGATCAGAAAATACCGAGGCGAGGTTGAGATGATGTGTGACTAAAATTACAGTCATGCGTTGTTTGGTCAGAGATTTCAAGAGGGTAAAGATGGCCATTTCATACCTTATATCCAAATTGGCGGTTGGTTCATCTAGGATGAGTATTCTTGGCTCTTGGGCTAGAGACCTAGCTATACGAACTCGTTGCAGCTCTCCTCCCGACAGTGTGGATATAGGTCGGCTTACCAAATGTTCTATATCGCAATGTTGCAAGGCCCTAGAAATCGCTCTTTGATCGACCATGGTTTCTGTCTGAAAAGCGTTCAAGTAGGGATAACGTCCTGTAGCCACAAGCTCTCTAACGGTCAGGGGGAATGCGAATGTTTCAGACTGTGGAACCACTGCTACTTTTTTTGCTAATGCCGATCTTGTCCATGAAGAAATAGGGAGTCCATTTATGAGCACTTTACCAGTCCTGGGTTTTATTAATCCCATTATTGTCTTTAGTAAACTAGATTTTCCAGATCCATTCGGTCCTAAGATTGTGTGAAAAGAGGATTCGCGAACGGTCATTTGAACGCCTTCTAGCGCAGGTTTTCTAGAGTCGTGGTATTGAACAGTCAGATTCGAAACTTGGATTGGGGGCATTGTGTTTTTCATGGTAGTTATGTCTTGATGCTTCGACGAAGTAACCACAAAAAAGCTGGCACTCCAAAGAGAGCGGTCACGACTCCTACGGGAATCTCCACAGGTGCAATTAGAATGCGGGAGACTGTGTCGGCTAGAGTGAGAAAGCTTCCTCCAGCGAGAAAGCAGAGCGGAAGAAGGATTCGGTAGTCATTGCCAACTAATAATCGCATACCATGTGGTACGATAAGTCCAACAAACCCGATGATGCCAGTGGCCGCTACACCTGCTGCAGTCATCAGGGAGGCGACTAGGTATCCTGCTAGTTTCACTTGTTCTACTTTTGCTCCAAGGTAACTGGCCGTCTCTTCTCCAATGGCCAATAAATTCAAAGGTCTGGCAAGTCCGATAAGAATCATTGTACAAGGAAGGGTGTAGGTGGCAACTACCATTGTAGTTGACCATTCGGTGCCCGCCAAACTTCCCATCATCCACACAATGGCACTTCTAATGTTGGGGGTATCTGAGAGTGTCAGTATCAGGGAGATACAGGCTGAAAAGAATGCGCCAGTTACGACTCCAGCCAGAAGCATAACACGCATATCCAGTTTGTGACTGTGGGTAGATGCAACTCCTAGTACTATCGAGATTGCAAGCAGAGATCCTGCAAAGGCTGCTGCAGGAAGAATCCAGGGCTGTGTGGCTGCTAGTCCAAGCGAGAGCACCAATACTGCTCCTGTAGCAGCCCCACTTGAGATTCCTAGTATGTAAGGTTCTGCGAGAGGATTTCTTAGCAGAGCTTGAAAAACGGCACCAGATAGAGCTAATCCCCCACCCACCAGGATTGCCAACACCGTCCTGGGTCCGCGAATATTTCTGATGATATATAGGGCTTCATCCTCCCCTTCTCCCTTCAGTGCGCCTAGGATCTGTACAGATGTAAAATCGACTGGGCCCATCCATATACTTAAGCTCGCTGCGACCACCAGGCAGACTAAAAGGATGAATCCACAAATCAGAGGTCTCATGGGAATGATTGGGGATGAATGAAGCGGGCAATTTCGAGGATGGCTTCTCCTAATTCGGGGCCAGGTATTTCAACTGATGAGGGAAGGGCAATGGCTCTAAAGACTTTTAATTTATCTGGAATGTATGTGTTTTCTGTCGATAAAATTAGGTCTATGTTTCTTACAAAGAATTCTTCTAAGCTTACTGGAGCATACTCGTGTTCCAGATCTTCGAAAACGTTTTGCCCTCCACCTGTAACAATGATTTGATGAATATAGGTGTTGGGCCCAGCTACCCAGGGTGGCTCACCTCCTAACAGATAAGCTATTCTGGGCCTAGGTTTGTTAGCGACTTTTTGCTGAACTATTTCCAGAGCGGTGTTGATACCCATGATGATTGAGTCTCCGATGGCTTCTCTGTCGGTAATCACACTCAATTTATTAATTATTTCCAGAACGTCTTCTAGTTTTTCCGGTCGGATCATAAAGTAAGTGATATGAGAATTGTCGAGGTGTTCTGTGATTGAGGGATTTGATTCGCCTGCAAATCCGATCACTAGATCAGGCTCTAAAGACAGAAGAATCTCTAAGTCTGGGTTCAGCCCTTCTCCTACCGAGGGTAGGTTGCTGAGTTCTGGGGTAGCAAGGTCGAAGTCTGTCCTACCGATCAGACTGTTTCTGAGACCCATAGATAAGAGTGTCTGGGTAGCCGAAGGAACAAGTGATATTATCCGTCTTGGGACTGAAAGAAATCGATGGAGCGTTTCGGCATCATCTGTGAGTAGAATTGGGTAAGGTTCGGAAGGCAACGTCCCTGATTTTCCAGAGGAGTTACTCGTGTCGGGTTTATCAAAATTTTGACATGCCAAAAAGATGATAAGAAGTGTCAGGGAAAAGGGTATTCGGAAAGATCTTGGAATTGGCATCTGTCAGGACCTTTCGGTGTCTGGAGGCTCACAAGAATCGGTGTAGGTTCTGTTCCAGGTATTTGCATTAAGACCAAGAACGGAAATCCATTTTGATTTTTCACCTAACATTTCCAAGACGATCTCAGATTGTCCGTCTCCATTTAGGTCTAAATGGTCCACATAACGTCCAATGGCTTTTCCTTCTGGGACGGCCGATCGATAATCCACATAGGTTGGTTGGTAGCCTAATCCGTCATGATTCGAGCCAATGAGTAGAATAGAGTACATACCCACAGGAGCTGGCCCTATCTGTAAAGCATCGTTCTTGGTGAAAGTAGCTATTATGGTGGGGCTTTGGTCTAATTGCGATCTAAAGAAATTCAGAGCCTTGCGACTTTCAAGGACAGATGGTGGCCAAGTTGCTCCTACTGAAGATATGACCTCTATGGCCATATCCATGGACGCCTGTCTGAGCGCTCTGGTTTGGACGACGGGACGATAGTCTTTGAGATAGGGAATAGTTGTAGACTCTCTGGCAAGAGCTAAAAAGTACTGCACTTCCTGGGCATCTGAAGTTAATCTTACGATTCCTTTCCCTTCTGGCCTTGGGTAGCAGTAATCTTGGTTAAGGTCGTTATGGGTGGTAGTGAGAGTGCCGATCCTGGATCCATCTGAAAAAAGTGTGAATTGAGAACCCAATTCGAAATGACTTGCTGAAAATTCTTCCAATCTTTTTTGGTGGCTGACATTTGGTGTGGATAGCAATCCTGAGGGCAGTATCTCAACAATCGGGATTAGAGATCCTTCATCGGCTTTTCTTGATCCTAAGTATAGGAAATTTCTTCCTTCTAAAGGTGTTTTTTCCTTTCTAAATTGAGTTTCAAAATTCGGGTCATTTGGCACAGATTCGGTAGGTCCTTCCAAGGTTATTTCGATGCCTCCCCATTCAACCGAATCGCACGACAGAAATATCCATGTAGAGAAAATAAACAGTAGCATTTTGTTGCATAGGATTTTTAGCTTTGGACTAATCAATGCATTGAAACAAGAAAAATCTCTGGGATATAGAGCGGAAAAGTTCATTGAACTCTGTATAAATGTAGGTTCCCCCATTGGTCAACAATTACATCGTAATCAGGGGGGACCCAAATAGTAGAACTGTATTCGGTAATCACCAATGGTCCTGAAAGCTCATAACCAGGCGATAGGCTCTCTCGTTCAAATCTTTTCACTTTAGTCCATTGTCCATCTAGAAACACTGTTGTAAATGTGTTTTTGGGTGAGGTGGAGCATTCTTTTAAAGGATTTAATTCGAACTCTGGACCAGGTGCCGACGCAACAGACCTCAGAGTAACGGCCAATACGGACTGACCAGTGTGCTGATATCCATAGCGTTCTTCATGTAGAGCGTGAAAGTTTGAGATCCAGGAGGATCCAGGGACACGCAATTCGAAGCTCTGACCTGCATATCGAGCCTCAACCCAACGTTTTAGAGTAAGGTTCCCCCTGTCGATACCTTCAGATTCCATTTCGTTCGTAATAGCTTTTTCGAGTTCTAGAAAGATGGTATCGATGTCTTCTTGAGCCTGCGTTCTACTGGAAGGAATCAAAACCGTCTTAGATGCTTCTCGGGTTATGTCAGCAGAGAGAATGCCATAAGCAGAAAGAAGGCCAGGTAACGGAGGGACTATAGCTTTGGCTGCACCTAATCTTTCAGTAAGGCTAGCTGCGTGGAGTCCACCAGCACCTCCAAAGGCCACCAAAGAAAAATCTGCGGGATCATAGCCCTTCTCTACAGAAATCACGCGAAGGGCACGTTCCATTGTAGAGTCAGCGATCTTCAATATCCCTTGGGCTGCTTCTTCGAGTCCACAGTTTAAAGATGTTGCGATATGTTGTAAATGTGGTTTTATAGCTTCTCGTTCCAGAGAAGTAGAGCCGTCTAATAAGCCATCTGTTGGAAGATGTCCTAGCCATACATGAGCATCTGTGACTGTTACTCCTTCTCCACCTTTACCGTAACAAATAGGTCCAGGATCCGCTCCTGCTGACTGAGGGCCTACTCTAAGGGCTCCCCCTGGGTCTATCCTTGCTAAAGATCCACCTCCAGATCCAACCGTGTGAATGTCAATCACTGGAACGGCTACTGCTTGTCCTCCGATTTCAAATTCTGTTGTGTGGGTCGGGTTCCCTGGGCATAGAGATACGTCAGTAGAAGTCCCGCCCATATCGAAAGAAATTATATGGTCATGACCTGCTCTTTTACTCCAAGATAATGCTCCAACCACACCTCCAGCTGGTCCAGATAGCAATGTGTGTACGGGTTCTAAAGCGGCTCTTTTCACTGGTAAGGACCCACCGTTCGATCCCATCAAGTTCACTCTTTCAGCTTGTGATTCACGTTCTAAGCGTGTGAGGTAAGCTAGCATTTTTGGTGCAACGTAAGCGTTGGTAACAGTTGTAGACGTGCGTTCATATTCCCTGTATTCGGGTAACAATTTTGCGGACATGGAAATAGGAATATTCAGAGAAGAAATGCTTACTTCGACTTGTGCCTCATGCTCAGGATTTGCATAAGAATGTAGTAAGACAATGGCAATTGATTCTGCATCTTCTAAACATTGTGGGAGTTGTCTCAGGTCATCAGCATCTAATTGTTCGATGATCTCTCCATTTGGTCCTATTCGACCTCGGATTCCTTGTCTGTCGTCCCTCGAAACTAAAGGGGGAAGCCTGTGCCCTACCAGTTCGTATAGCTGCGGGCGATTTTGCCGACCAATTTCAATGATATCCTCAAAGCCTGAATTGGTTACTAATTTTACTCTGGCTCCAGTACGTTCTAAAACGGTGTTAGTGGAGACGGTAGTTCCATGCAGTAGGATATAGTTGTCGCTGGTTTTCCCTAATAAGGTATTGACGCCCCCTAACACTGCTTCGGCTGGATCGGCAGGTGTTGACGGGATTTTTAATGACCTCAAGTGTCCATTTTCAAAGAAAAGAAAATCTGTAAAAGTTCCTCCAGTGTCCACGGAAATTATCCGTGAGATCTTTCCCTTTTCTGTTAGACTCATATGTTTCTGGCCCTGAAAGGCTTTTCTCAATAGTGATGAACTAGTTAGATGATAAACAAACCTAGCTTCAAAGATTTTCTAGCCCAAGTAACTGGTAAAGGTGTACTTCCTATATGGGAAGAGTTTTTGTTGGATAGTGACGACCCTGTTACAGCCTATTCAAAGATTCGGTGCTCTCCTTTTAGTTTCCTTTTTGAATCTGTGGTAGGGGGTGATCAATGGGCTCGATATACGCTTCTTGGAACTAAACCTTCTGAAATGTGGCGACTTCGTCGGGGGGCTGTGGAGACTTGGACACCTACGGATTCCTGGAAGAGCTTGGAAACATTGGATCCCTTGGAGGATTTGAGTAGCCGGCTGGAGGCACGTCGTCCACTAGTGTCTAATGGTTTGCCAGAGTTTTGGGGTGGTGCCGTAGGATATTTTGGATATGATGTGGTCCGATTGATCGAAAAATTACCAAACCAGCCATACGATGATTTGGAGCTTCCAGATGGTTTATTTGCGTTTATGGATGTTGTGCTGGTAGTCGATAATTTGTCGGGTTCAGCTATGGTGATCGCCTCGGTCGAGGTAGATAAAGATTTGGAAGAACGGGAACTGAAGGCCAGATATACATCGGCAGAAGAAAAGATTAAGGATCTGATTAATACTATAAAATCTGACCCGCCTCCCGCAGACTTAGAGCTAACAGGTGAGCATGTAGTAGATCCTGAATTTTCCAGTACCATGGAACAGAGTGTTTTTGAGAAAAATGTCCAGAAAATACGTGACTATATAACTGCTGGGGATGTCTTTCAGGTAGTTATAAGTCAGCGTCTTTCGACTCCGATGTCGGGCAGTCCATTTGACCTGTACCGTGTTTTGAGAAATTTAAATCCATCTCCTTATCTGTATTTATTAGAAATGGAAGACTTCTCCTTGGTAGGTAGCTCTCCAGAGGTCTTAGTTCGACTTAGAGATCAAAAGGTGACAGTGAGGCCAATTGCTGGCACTCGTCCTAGGGGAAAGACTTTGCAGGAAGATTTGGACTTAGAATCGGATCTTAAAGCTGATGACAAGGAACTTGCCGAACATAGAATGCTTGTAGATTTGGGAAGGAATGACTTGGGAAGGGTTGCAGATTACGGATCTATTGTAGTGAAAGATCTCATGGTCGTAGAGCGATATTCCCACGTTATGCATTTGGTCAGCCAGGTGGATGGACTGCTTCGGCAAGGGCTTTCTGCTATGGACGTTTTCAGGGCCTGCTTTCCAGCTGGAACTGTAACGGGAGCTCCTAAAGTTCGGGCGATGGAAATCATCGACGAATTAGAGCCATGTGTCCGAGGCCCCTATGCAGGTGCTGTCGGTTATTTCGGCTGGGGGGGAATGTCTATGGACCTTGCGATTACTATTAGAACGGTTTTAGTCAGTGAGGGGCAAGCCTTCTTGCAGGCAGGGGCCGGTGTGGTAGCCGATTCCGATCCTTCTCGAGAATTTGAAGAAACTCTGAATAAGGCTCGGGCACTTTTACAAGCAGTAGCTGTGCTTGAAAATGGAAGGAACTAATAAGGGAGTTTGGGAAGCTGTGCTGACTTAGCTAATTCTTATTCACAAGAGATATCTCGTGATAAAGATGTGCTATTGTTCTTATTCCATTTTCAATGTTTTCTACTGGAAACCATTCATCTGGAGCATGCAAGTTACACCCTGGATAAGAAAATCCGAGCAACAGAACAGGGCTGTTCAGCACGGTTTCTAAGTCTCTTACAATAGGTATGCTACCACCCTCACCTGCGATAACTGCTGGCTTGTTAAACACTTTTACTAGGGCAGAATCTACAGCGTATTTCAATGCGTCACCTAATTGTGCTCGCCAAGGCATTCCTCCATGGAGTAGTTTTATTGTGACTCGGACGCCCTTAGGTGTGACTTCCTCAATATGTTTCCGGAACAGCTCTTCGATTCTTTGAGGAGTTTGGTCGGGCACAAGACGGAAACTTACCTTGGCTTGAGCCCTACTGGGAAGGACGGTTTTGGCGCCAGTACCAGTGTAGCCTGAGTTCAGTCCGTTGACCTCACAGGTCGGTCTGGTCCAAAGACGTTCTAGGACAGAATATTCGGTTTCTCCTCCACACAGATCAGCTCCTATGAACCCTTCTAATTCTTTTTGGTTAAAGGGAAGCTCCTTCATTTGCTTGTTTGTCTGGGAGTTCGAATCCAAGATGTCATCGTAAAAATTACCGATAGTGATTTTTCCTG
>CAWWAX010000004.1:0-61055 GCA_963935005.1 uncultured bacterium
ATATAGAAAGAGGAGGTGTTTTACTCAGTACGGCGCCTCCTCTTTTCAACCCTTTAACCTGGATCTGGTGGTCCATGTTATGCTGGTCCTGGTGGAACAGGTCGAAATTGTTCGACGATCTGCAGTGGGAAACGAAGGTGGGGTCTGGTATTATTTCCTAGGGAAGGGTTGTCAGATGTGAAGCTGCAGGCGAGCGATTTTCATCAGTTACCAAGGTTGCCAAAGAAATCCTTTGTAAGGGAGTTTAGGGCTCCATCAACCTTTGTGTGGCCCCGACTAGATCTTGTGAAGGACCAACTCCTGTATAAGCCACCTTTCCTTGTTCGTCTAAGATGACCACGATCGAGGTTGTAGTCGCGTTATATGCTCTCACCGCTGCTCCTCGACCATCCCATAGAAATGCGTAACCAGGGTCGTGATCTTCTAGGTGGCGTTTGACTCTTCTCACACTCTGGGAAACTCCAACGGCCACTGCTACGATGTTCATTTTGTCGCCGTATGCACTCTGGATTTGATCGAGTTGTGGTTGAAGCGCTTCACATTGCTCACACCAGCTTGCCCAAAATTCAATAAGGGCGGGTTTGCCAGTGGTATAGTCCAACAGGTCCACTGAGTTGCCATCTAGATCTTGCAGTTGCGCAGAAGGTCCCTCTGAGCCAATGGAAAGCGACACTGATCCTGATTGTCCTTGAAGGCTCATCGGAAGGATCAAGCTCAAGGCCAGTAAACTGGCAAGAATTCTCATAGTATCCTCCTAGAAATTGTAACCGGCCAAAATCAAATAGTATTCAGCCATAAGAAGCATGATCACAGCAGCTATTTTTTTCACCCAAGCCATCCAAACTCCGGATTTTGGAAGTGCTGCTCCGAAGCCAGAGAACAAGCCAACACCTATCAAAAGTGCAGTCATGCCGAGTGAAAATACAAAAAGATAAATGAATCCCATAGCACCTGACTGGGTAGCTGCTACCCAAGTTAAAACTACTGCGAATGCGGGTGCTCCACAGGGTGCTGCTATTATTCCTGATGTAGATCCTAGAAGAAACACTGCCGGATATGATCCAGCATTGAGAGTTCCTGTCCACTGCAAAAATTTCTGGGGTGCCGATACTGGAATGACATCAAACATTGCCAAAGAAAAAATGAGCAAGAGGTTTCCAACAACAAGTCTAGTCCATGGGCTGGCACTGACCGTACCGAAAAGACTGCCAGTCATCCCGGCTAAAAGCCCTAAGAGGGCGTAAAATAATGCGAGCCCCAATGCATAGGTTAATGTCAATCCGATCACTCTCGAGCGTGGTTGTCCAGCTTGGGTTGTGCCCGCTAAGACCGATGCAGTAATAGGTATAAGGGGGTAGACACAGGGCGTCAGGCTTGTCATGACTCCTGCGGAGAAGAGGACTACCAGCGCAAAGATTGGGTTTTGCGAAAGTATAGTAGAAAGATCGAGCCCTTCCAATGCTTGGAAAATCATCTTAGAACCACAGTACAGATGTAGAGTTTGAGTTTCCAGAACACTCCATAGGTATCCGCTTGTCTTTTCGTAGTATCAGTGGGAGTCGGGTCATTTATTGTCATAAGCTCCTGTGAGGACAAAACTAACCGACAAGAAGGTTTGCAAGCAATCTAGAATTGGAAATGGAGTTTATAAAGCGATGGTCAATCCGAAACTCTAGTGGACAATTTTTCCAATGCTAGTCGAGTTCCAATTCCTAGATTGGTGCTGGTTGCTCCCAAAATTCCGGAAGAAGTCAGAGTAATACACATTAGTAGCCACCCAGGAATATTTGTACTGTTTTCAAGAGTTTCTAGCAAGACGGGCACATCTCCATTCAAGGATCTCCACACCAGCAGAAGTAACCATGAGCTCATAGCTACAAGAGCAGAAAATGTGCAGGGGCGAGTTTGTCTAGTAGTCAAGCCATATAGAAAACCTAGCGTGGCTATGGCTGGCCAGCCTAAAAACAGACTTCCAGCAACCATAGACATGAAGAGGAATAGAATGATCACGGGTCACCCACAGGAATAAGCTCTACTATTTTGACTGAAGATTTAAGCATTTCTTCAATGTGTTTTGGAAAGTAGAGATCTTGAAGGCTTCCAGATGACCAGTCGTCCAACCGATTTTTGTAGGCCGGACTTAAGGGATTACCAGATTGTCCTCCAGGGTAAACACCCTTAGCTATTATACTGTCTCCCAATTCTACGACCATTCTCCAACTGGCCCCGTGTCGTCCACTGCCAGAGTTTGGGCTCAGGGTTTCGGGCCCCCCTTGGACAGGCACACCGAGTGCTGACAATCCTGGAATATTCATCAGATGGTATATGTTTGCTGTCTGTACTTTGTCCCACCGCCAGCCTCCTTCTGATTTTGTTCCATATTGGTTTTTGATTGTCTCAATGGCTTGACCTAAGGATTTAATCAGAATGTCGTCCCTATTCTCTTGTTTGTCTGTTGTCGATCGATCGTCCCACCATTTGTTCTCAGGCGTTTGTAGCAGAGCTGCCAGGACAGTACTTCCTGGCCTGACAACAGCTCGGCCTTCTTCGTCCTCTAGTTCGTCCCAGGTATTCTCAGCAAGTTTGTTCATTGCAGTCTCAAACAAGATTGCTCGTTCGTTACTCTTCGTATATAAACGATCCCATTCCGAGAGTAGGGATATAGCCTCCTGGGTACTGGCGCTGGAGTCATAACCGAATGTATTGGCAGCATTCAAGAAGGCGGCCACAAAAATGTCTGCTCTGGCACTACCTGGATCGGTCTGAAATTCTATTAGGTCCTCCAGGGTGTAAGTCGGATCGGATCTGAGTAGCTGGTTTATACGCATTGCTCTCCATGGTGGAGGCCAGTCAGAGCCGATGTAACTCTCATAGAGAATAGGATCGACAGGCTGCTGGTTGCTAGAAGTTAAATAGCCTTGTTCTGGGTTGATTGATCCAGGATAATCTGAAATGTCAAACCAGCCTTTCCAGTCATTCTCTGAGACGGAACCATCGTATATTTGATCCCCGCTGGTGTCGAAAGGACGGATGGGATAACGTCCAGTTGACCGGATAGCTATGTTCCCGAGCCGATCAATGACCAAGCCATTTTGAGTTGGAGCCATCCAAGATTCCATCCCCGACATCCAATCATCTACAGATGTAGCTTTAGCGATAGCTAGGAATGCATCTAACTCTCCAGATTCTTCCAAGACAGTCCAGCGCATCGAAGTGTATACGTTGTTCTCTTCAGCTACTGGTCCTCGATGTGTGTGAAGGATGGTGTCGGTTTGTATAACTGACCCCTTGGTGTCGACGTATGCCTCCACACGTTTCTTGAGAGTTTTCCATTGATCATCGAGAATGTAAGCCTTGGGATCTTGGGGATCGTCTACCTGTTCTTTGTAGAAATCCATTACGTCTGAGCCAGTGTTGGTGAAGGTCCAGGCTACATTTCGATTAAATCCGATAACAATACCAGGGCTTCCTGGGATGGTCACTCCGTAAACATCCAGTTCTCCAGGTACATTGAGGTGGGCTTCATACCATATACTGGGCAGCGTGAGATTTAGGTGAGGGTCTCCAGATATGATGGGATTTCCATTGCTGGACCGACTAGCTGAGATTGCCCAGTTATTGGAGCCTAGAGTGGTTTCGAGGAAGTGATTTTGGTCCAGTTCCTCAGGTAGAGTGAACAGGCCTAAGTCTGACAGAGAATCGCGTGGTCCAGCGCAAGGGCGTCCAGGCTCAGCTAAAGAAATTGGGTCAAATCTAGGTTTTTTTTGTCCGTTAGGTTGTATCGGTTCTTGAATCCAACTGTTCACGGGGAAAAGGGCATTGGCAGCATCTTCTCCGACCAACCTAGCGGCTAAAAATTTTCTTCTTTCGGTATTTTTCATCGAAAGGGTCCGGCCCATATTCTTATTGAGATATGCTGAATATTGTGGGAGCCATTCCATGGGTTTCTGTCCCAGAAGATGGTATTCCAGAGGTAATTTTGATGCAGTCATTTCTCCAATCCAAGCATTTACACCTTTAGCGTATGCTGCCTGGTAGCGATAAGATTTCGATGTTGGAGCTAACTCCGAATGGTTTTTTTCAGCTGCCCACGCGAGTCCAAGCTGGCGAGCTTGCCTATCGAGAGGAAGAACTCTTTCTCCAAGAATCTCTGTTAAAGTTCCGGCGGTGGCACGGGTTTGTAGCTCTAGTTGAAACAGTCTGTCTCTGGCTACAGCATAGCCGAGGCCAAGTAGAACATCTTCGATAGTTTGTGCGTAAATGTGAGGTACTTGGCGGTTGTCATAAATGATTTGGATCTTGTCGGATAATCCCTCTATAGGCTTGAGCATTAAGTCCGATTGGTCTTCCGTGTTCGAAATCGCCCACACACCGTGAGCAGGATCCAGGAAGTTCAATAGTGGTGGCAAGGATCCCAGACGTGAGTTTCCCAAATAGAGGAAAATTGAAAGCAGAACGATTGAAGAAATGAATCTGGTCATTTCTGCTATTCGCCAGTGCCTAAGGGTGGAAAATGTTTCGAAAAATCAAAACCAAGTTTATTTGACTGGTGAGTTTTTATCATTGCGGTTCAGCTCTATATCCTGCTGCTGTTATAGCTCTGGTGAGGACATCGTTCGGAATGTCTTTTGCCATTCTTATCGTAGCTGTTTCCTCCTGAAGCGATACATCGGCTTCTAGGACGTCCTCCAAGCTTTCAAGGGCAGTCTGGACCTGTGCTGTGCAATGGCCGCAAGACATCCCTGTAACCTTCAGAGATCGGAATTTGTCAGATTGTTTATTCATATCCATTTTCTCCGTTATTATGTTACAACAAAATCTTCTAAGAGGATCCTTTCGAGTGCTCGGATTAACCGTGTAGCATCTGTTTTGTCAAATACTAGAGGTGGTTTAATCTTAATTACATTACCTTTAGGTCCATCCGTGCTCAATAGAATGCCGTGGTCTTTCATTCTTTCGACGATATACTTGGCCAGGTCCCGACGTGGAGCCTTCTCTTGTTTGTTGGATACTATCTCTATTCCGATGAACAGCCCCAAGCCGCGGATGTCTCCTATTTGTTCGTGTCGGGTCAAAAGGTTACTTAGTTGGGCAAGTAGATAATTTCCAATTTCTAGTGCATGTGCCTGGAGGTTGGCCTGCTCAATGATATCCAAGACAGCGATCCCGATACTACAGGAGACTGGGTTCCCTCCAAAAGTATTGAAGTATTCCATCCCATTGTTAAAGGCTTGGGCTATTTCGGGGGTAGTTACCACGGCTCCCATCGGATGGCCATTCCCCATAGGTTTGCCCATTGTAACGATGTCTGGAACGACGTCTTGGGTTTGAAAACCCCAAAAGTGACTGCCCACTCGGCCAAATCCAACTTGGACTTCATCAGCGATACAAATTCCGCCCGCCTTGCGGACAAATTTATATGCAGCCTTGAGGTAGCCTGGCGGTAGCACGATCTGCCCTCCGCAGCTGAGTAGACTCTCACATATAAAGAGTGACGGTCCTGTGCCACTGTCGTGTGAAGCTTTTAGGGCTAACTCGACCTCATGCGCATAACGCTCACCCCTTTTTGGGTCATCCCTCAGGAAGGGACCCTGGTAGTCATCTGGAGCAATGACAGGAAACACGCTCGGACTTGGGCCCTTTCCTCCAGGCCCTTCAAATTTGTAAGAACTTGCAGCGACGGTAGCTCCAGTGTTTCCATGATAGCCTCCATTTACCACAATGAGGTCTTCACGCCCAGTTTTCGCGTGCGCCATTCTAAATGCCAATTCGTTGGCCTCACTGCCAGAGTTTACCAAGAAGCAAACGGAAAGAGGATCAGGAAGAGTGCTAATTAACCGCCTACAGTACTTTGTGATATTTCTATTTAGGTAGCGAGTATTAGTGTTTAATAAACTCATTTGAGTTGCAGAGGCCTTAACTACTTCGGGATGACAGTGTCCAACGTGGCTGACATTATTAACACAATCGAGATAGGACTGGCCTTGGTCGGTAATGAGATTTTGTCTCCATCCTCTAACAATGTGCAGAGGATTCTTGTAGGAGAGACTCAGGGATGGAGCTAGATACTTTTCACGTTGTGCCTGTATGTTTTCCGCCGATAAGATTGGTGAAAACTGAGAGGCGCTCGGAAGATCTAGCATTAATAAGGGGCTCGGTGATAGGCTCAGCCAAGTATCTTTTTGACTTGGGAAAGCTACTCCAGGGAAAGTACCTTCCATATCTAGTAGGTCTGTAATCAATTGGAAGTGCAAATGCGGAGGCCAGTTTCCATTGATCGGGTAATGTCCAAGGCTACAAAATTCCTGGCCTTTTTCCACAACGTCTCCTACTCGCAGGCCATCCAAAGATTCAGCACTGAGGTGCCCATATAAGCTAAAAAACCTGATTTCTTCTGAGGAGTGTTCCAGGATTATTGTTGGTCCGTAGTCCAGGTTGATATCATTATTGTTAAAGCTATGGACTCGGCCGTCTAAGGGAGCTGATATCGGGCTTTCTGCTGGCAAAAATAGGTCTAACCCTAGATGTATGGTTCGTCGTTCTGGGAAGTCTCCTTCTGCTTTTACGTAGTGATTAGATGCATATAGCAGTCTGGGTTCAGCGTACCGTCCGATTCCAACTTCAGATTGGGAATCAGCCATTTTATCGAATAGTAGTTTTGTGACCTGATCAACGTCGGTTAAGATGTCCAGTCCAGGCAGGGAAGAGCTTTCAGCACTGAGGTCGAATACTAAACAGTCGCTCAGGGGGTATTTTACGAGGGGGCCAAAATCAGCTTTGTGAGTTGCTAACCAATCGCATATTTTCACGTTGTTTGGACATGGTGGATATCCACAGGAGTCTCGCAAGAGATCACGAGCCAAGCGAGAGTGAATTTTTCCCAAGGAGTTTAGAGATTCCCATGCGGCTTGTTGGCTTACTGTTAGGTAAGGGTCTGTATTATTCTTGTTCTCATGTAAGTGTCTCGCGGAAAGGCTGACGCTGACGGCTAGTCTAGCGCAAATGAGTGGGAAGAGGACCTCTAGTTCAGTTTCACTAAGAGGTTGCACTTCATTGTAGGCCTGGACGAGGGTTGTAATTACGGAGAGAGGGTCGTTCGACCCCATTTGAGCATAGGCGCTCGAAATCGCAAGATCGTAGATGCACGGTCCATAGATCATGTCTCCGAAGTCCAAAATTCCAAGAACGTTGCGGCCTTCGGCGGAAGTTGGTCCTACAAGGATGTTGTGGTCATTAGCATCATTATGAAGGAGGCTGGAGGGCAGTTCTTGAAGTATGGGTTGAATCTCGGTTTCTAGATTTCTACATATTTTTTCCAATAGACGTTTGTGGTCTGCGTTGTCTATGTAGTCGATATTAGCGGATATCACCTTGGAAGCATTAGTCAGATCCCAAGCAAACCCATCTCTTTCAGGAATTTCTTGGTCAAAAGCAGTAAGGGTTTGGTGAAGGCTGGCTACAGATTCTCCCAAAGATCGAATCAGTTTACCGTCCTTGTGAGCAACTTCAGATAGCTTTTTCCCTTCTATGTAAGACACGAGCCGGATCAATCTTTCCTGTCCGGATTGGTTCTTGAATCTGACGATGTTGTGCCCACTTTTATCCGGCACTGGGGTTGGAAGAGAGAACGGCAACTTCTTTTCGATTAGAAAATTAAGAACTTCATCCTGAAAGTTTACTAGGCGTTCTTCCTCGAAAGGGCTGGCTATCTTGAGTACAAATTGATCTTTCTCTTCTGTAGTTACCTTGAAATTTTGATCTCTCTCACTGGGCAAAAAATCAACCGAACCTGCAATCCCATAACTGGACTCAAGGATGGCAACGGCGTCTTGGCCACTCAGATGGGTATATGAACTGGAGGGGGTTATTTTCACAGGTTCAAAAATTAGGGTGTCTGTTGGTTTTGCTACTAAAACAACATAGAGTACTCGAATGATTCGTGAAACTCACAAAATTATAGATCAGACAGGTTTTTCTTGAACAGCTTTCTTCGATCATGGAAATCAGAGTTTGGGGTGTGGAGTTTCGACCTGGTCTCGCACATCTGCATGTCTGACATTATCTTGGATGAGTTGTGGGCATATGGAGTCGCCAATGAGGAGGCTCTTTAACAGATTTACTCAAGGAGGTGGGGTTCCATGAGTGAGGTTGAGATTATCGGTACTCCGGAGCGGACAGTTTCCCGCAGAAAATTTATTATGGGGGTTATAGCTACTGGGGCAACCACATCATCTGTCGGCTATCTCTTCAGGGGTTCCCAGCCGTTACTGGGTGCGATGGCTGTTCAAGGTTCTGTAGAGCGGCTAGTTACATTGCAGGTCAATGGTCAACAAAGGCGAGTTGACGTTTTAAACCAAGAAACGTTAGCTATGACGCTTCGTTATAAACTGGGCCTCACTGGAACTAAGCTCGGTTGTGATAGAGCAGAATGCGGGGCCTGTACAGTACTCATTGACGGGGTCGCCAGTTACGCATGTTCGGTACTGACGCAGAGCGTCAGAGGAAAGCAGATCACTACTATAGAAGGATTAGAGAATCCCGATGGCTCTTTGCATCCTGTCCAGCAGGGTGTTTTTGATGAAGGTGGATTTCAGTGTGCGTTCTGTGCTCCAGGATTTATCATGTCCATGGTCGCTATGATCGAGGAAAACCCTAATCCTACTAGACAGGAAGCAGCCCAGGCACTTTCAGGGAATCTGTGTCGTTGCTGTGACTATGAAAAAATTCTTAATTCAGCTTTACGAGGCGCAGAATATGCGCGGCGTCAGGCATAGGGGGCTGGCATGGCAGAAAAATTAATTGGACAGGATATTAGCCCGCCTGACTTGGTTGCGAAGATTACCGGTCGGGCAAAATACTCTGAAGACTTTAGGGCTGACGGCATGATATTTGCCAAATTACTGTTAAGCCCGATGCCTCACTGTAGAGTCCGTCGAATTGATGCTAGTGCCGCATTGGCTATGGAAGGTGTGTTTGGAATGTTGACGGCTGACGATGTTCCAGCTGTCGACGCTCCAGGAGAACCTTGCCTAACGAACGAGCCTTTGTATGAAGGAGAAGCTATTCTGGCGATTGCTGCTGTAGATGAAACAACCGCAGCAGAAGCTATCGAGGCGATAAAAATTGACTACGAGCCTCTTCCTTTCGTTTTGACTCCCCTGGATAGCCTGAAGCCAGATGGTCCAAACGGCAGGCTCGAAGGTAATACTAGAGTTGGTCGGGAAATAAAAACGATCAAGTGGACACAGGAAGATTTTGATATTGCTGGCCCAGGAAAGATGCCCATGGGAGAGCCTTCAGATGAATGGACTGTTGGAGACATTGAGAAGGGATTCTCGGAGGCTAAGGTTATTTTGGACGAGACTGTCGTGCATCAGTCTCTGTCGCATCATCCTATGGAGCCTAGAAGTACTATGGCATACTGGAAGAATGGTAAAATATATATGCACACATCCACTCAAAGTGTTGCGCGGACTAGGGCATCCCTTGCCAATATGCTGGATCTAGACATTGAAGACGTAGTCCTAGTGGGCGAATTCTGTGGCGGCGGATTTGGAAGCAAGATCAGTGGGAGCCCAATAATGCAGGTGCCAGCGCACTTGTCTCGCAAGCTAAACAGGCCTGTGATGCTCAGGATTACCCGATATGAGGAAAATTATTTGGGTAGAGCCCGACCTGGAATGCAGGCTAGAATAAAAATAGGATTTAGAGAGGATGGTCGTATCACGGCTCTCGATATATATGCGCTTGGTGACGGTGGACCCTATGGTACCAATGATCATATGTCTGGGGGGTCTACTGCATCTCTGGCTTACCAGCCTTTAAATCAGCGTCAGCGAGGGGTGGGGGTATATACTAATACTCCTCCAAAAGCTGCCCAGAGAGGTCCTGGAGGTGCTCAGTATATAGGAATGCTCGAACCTTTGATGGATAAGGCTGCTAGAGAGTTGGGAATTGATCGTTTGGATCTCAGGAGAATCAACGCTCCCGATGGCAACTCGGTTTTCGGTCCAAGGCAGGGTGGCCTGACCAGTGTTCACGTTAAAGAAGCCATCGAAAAAGGAGTGGAGCTTTTCGGATGGGATGAGCGCATTCAGAGGAGTGGTCAACTGAATGGTACTAAGAAAACTGGAATAGGATTGGCAGTCAGTCCTTATACTGCAGGCAGTACTGGTTTTGATGGCCTCCTAGTAATCCGCCCAGATGGTAAGTTGCAAATCCATCAGGGGATTGGAAATCTGGGCACTCATTCGATTGCGGATACGGGTCGTGCAGCCGCTGATGTTCTTGGACTGCAGTGGGAAGATTGTGAAATTGTTTGGGGTGATACGAGCCAGCACCTTCCATGGAGTTCAGTTCAGGCAGGAAGCCAAACAACGTTTGCTCATACGAGGGCGAACCATGCAGCTGGAATGGATGCCAAACAGAAATTACAGGAGATAGCAGCTCTTGATCTAGGTGGTTCACCTTCAGATTATGAGACGTCGGATGGTAGAGTTTTTCATCGTTCGAATCCATCGAGAGGAATGAGCTTAGGAGCAGCGGCAGAGAGAGCCATTAGTTTGGGTGGGACCTATAGTGGAGCAGAGCCGGCTGAAGATCTTAATGATATGACGAAAATGGCCGTAAGAGGCTTAGAGGGCAAAGGATTAGTAGCAGCAGCAAGAGATAACTACCCTCGCGAGGGAGCCATACAATCGTGGGTCGTAGGATTTGCAGAGGTGGAAGTTGATGTTGAGACAGGCCAGGTAGATCTAATCAATTATACCGGTGTGGCTGACGTTGGAACTGTGTTGCACCCCAGGAGTCTGCGAGCTCAGGGCTTGGGTGGATCAATCCAAGGGATGGGGATTGCGATGAGTCAAAAATGGGTTTTTGATCCAGTCTGGGGAGTATCTTTTGCAAATCGTCTGTATACAGCGCGGCCTCCTGGGATCTTAGACGTTCCACCTGATATGGACTGGGCTGCGGTTGAAATTCCCGATCCACAGAATCCAGTAGGTGCTAAAGGGATTGGAGAACCACCTGTCGGCGCTGGTTCGGCTGCACTAACCTCGGCTATTGCTGATGCATTAGATGGACAGTGTCTGTGCCGGACCCCATTAACAGCAGATGTAATTCTATCAGAAATTGAAGGTCGAGAACCAGCATATGGTCCTCTTGACCTACACGTCTAACTGGAGAAGCAGAGTATGGCAATCATAAGAGATATGATTTCGGGTTTCGAGCTTTTTCAGCCAACCGCTGTGGATGATGCTATAGAACTATTGTCTCGCTATGGGGATGATGGTTGGGTGTTGTCAGGAGGGTTAGATAGCTTCGATTGGTTTAAGGATAGAATAAAAAAACCAACCGCAGTTGTTGACTTGACCAATGTGGAAGAGCTTAAAGGTGTTCGGATAAGTTCGGATGGAGTCGAGATTGGAGCCATGACCACAATCACTGAGGTGTCTAAACACCCTCATCTTCTGGAGAACTATTCGATTCTTGCACAAGCTGCTGGTCACATTGCCACTCCTCAGATACGTAATAGGGGGACCTTGGGTGGCAATCTTTCTCAAGATACTCGCTGTTGGTATTACAGAAGCGGATGGCCTTGTTATCGGGCAGGCGGAAATGTTTGCTATGCGGGCACACCCACATCAATGAACCGTGAGCACTGTATTACAGGGGCCAGTCGTTGCGTTGCTGTAAATCCTTCAGATTCAGCTCCTGCATTAATAGCGTTGGGAGCTCAGTTTGTAATACGAGGTCCTGGGGGAGAGAAAATAGTCGAAGCTCAAGATTACTTTATGAGCCCTGCTGTAGACATTCAGCGCATGACAGTTCTTGAACCCGACGAATTGTTGACCTCTATTCGTATTCCGACGACATGGTCAGGGGCTGGCTTCTACTACGAAAAAATGGAAGATCGGAAGGCATGGGATTTTGCCCTTATGTCGGTTGCTTCCGCTATCAAAATGAGTGGTGGTATTATTGAAGACGCTCGTTTGGCTGTGAATGGAGTTGCTCCTTTCCCAGTTCGTTTGGAAGTTGTGGAATCGTTCATTAAAGGGAAGGAGCCGACGGATGAGCTGGGAATGGCCGCAGGACAGCTTTCTTTAAGCACAACGAATGCTCAACCGTTAAGGCATAATGATTTCAAATTACCGTTGATGAGAAATCTCGTTCGCAGGTCTATTCGTGGAACGGAGGGTTAAAAAGTGGAATTATGGAGAAAACTAGCGAACCCTTGGGGCCAAGAGGTTTTGATAGGCATATCTTGGAATCTGATGTGGGCAGCTATTGTGTTTGGGCTCGGTTTTGTGGCGGTGCATTTTGTGTGGGCCCGCGCGAAGGCAAATGGAACTCCAGGATCGGACCACGCAGAATCAAATTCGAGTGAGGGTTGGAACCTACCTGTTAAGATCTTGCGACATGCCATGTCTGAGAGAGTTTTTCATTGGCTGATGTCGGCTACGATGATTGTTCTCTTAGTAACCGCTTTTTTTCCTATAGTAGGTGTGCAATTTGCTTGGGTTGAAATTCATTGGATAGCTGGATTGGTCCTGGCTGTTACTATTCTTTACCACATCATCCAGGCTACTGTTTGGCAAAACTTTTGGGCGATGTGGATAGATAAAGATGATATTAAAGCTGGAAAATTGGAGCTGAATAATATCCTGTCAAACAATGAAGAAGAAGCACCCAAGGCTGGGAAATATCCAGTCGATCACAAACTTTTTCACCACGCGGCTTCTGTATCTGGCTTACTGGCAATTGCTACAGGTCTGCTGATGATGTTAAGGATTGACACCTGGTTTGGTCTGGCCGATCCAGATAGGGTCTTCTCTGATGCAGGATGGGGTGTTGTTTATGTGCTTCATGGGCTCGGTGGAGTGGGTTTGATAACCTTGGTTATCACACACATCTACTTTGCAGTGAGGCCCGACAAATGGTGGATTACTAAGTCCATGTTTTTTGGCTGGATTACTAGAGACGATTACCTTAAACATCATGACCCCGAACGTTGGGTTGTAGGAAAGAAAGAAGCTCCGGGACAGGCGGAAGCGGGATCTAATGATTCGGGGCTGACCTATAGTGAAGGGAATAGATCTACGTGACGATAGCTAAGCTCGAAAAGCACATAGATAAGATAGAAGAAAGTTATGAGTTCTTCTTAGCCTATGCTGCACAGGGTGTCAGTGGAGATCAAGAGCCTAATTCAGATCTAGTTAGCTTCTTAGAAGCCACGGATACGGCCTTGGTGTTTCTTGAAGAAGAACTTCATGCAGTTACGGAATCACTCACACCAAGCTCGTCATTTACAGCCTTGGCGGATGTTGTCAGACAGGATGCGCTGAAGACTCGAGCGGCAGTGGGATTAGTAATGGCCCAACCAGCAATAAGCTCTCAGCTCATCGATAACCTGAACGCTTCTATTCATTTTCGAGCACTACTCACGGATTTGTTTTTGCTCGACGAGGCTATGAAAATTTCTATTAAGCACGGGTCATAACTAGAGAGATATTACTTACTTATACAAGACACCTTCTTTCATGACACGCTCTATGTTTGATAGTAGTTCGATATTGGAAAGAGGGTTTCCAATAACCATTATTAGGTCCGCAATTTTACCTACCTCAATTGTTCCGAGGTCCGATCCTCGACCAATGATTTCTGCTCCTGATTTGGTGGACACTGATATTGCTTGAGCGGGACTCATGCCGCTATCAACTAGGGCGGATATTTCTCTCCATGCCGATTCTGTATGGAAGTTGAGAGGACTACCTGAATCTGTCCCCATGCCCATTATCACATTGGCATCGATAAATTGTCGAGCTGCTGTCTTACTGTTCCGTATCTGTCTCGGAGTAGTCCGAAAATAGGATAGTCGCTCAAAATCCGAGAAAGAGCGTTGAAATTCTGAATATAAAGCCCCGGAAAGGTCTTCCTTAAGACGAGGATCTTGAAGTCGTTCGGGGAAATCAATGGTAGCAGGGTATACCCAGATTCTGTGAGCTATTGTTTGAACGATTGGGATGTTTTGTACGTTTATAGCTTCGATTAGGTCTTCTGGATAATCTGGATTTCCACCTGATCCAACATGTTGTAAAACATCTGATCCTCCTCGGATAGCATCCCACATCGATTTTGGTGTGTAAAGGTGACTGTGCACGGGAACTCCAGATCGGTGTGCGACATCAGCGACTGCACGAATGTCTGCTTCTCCCATACCTGCCCAAGTCTTTATTACATCTACTCCTGCATCCACTAATTCTTGAGTGCGTTGTGCGGCTTCTTCTGGATCAGTTACTACATGTTGGAAATAGGAAGGGTACGAGCCCCAAGCTCTTCGAGAAATCCATGGACCGCTTACCAGTAGTCGGGGTCCAATAGCGCTTCCATCGTT
This sequence comes from uncultured bacterium, assembly GCA_963935005.1. GTDB lineage: Bacteria > Gemmatimonadota > Gemmatimonadetes > Longimicrobiales > Gaopeijiaceae. The sequence goes on from CAWWAX010000004.1 coordinate 14,393, forward strand.
TATACGATCTCTAACGTTGACGATCTCTATAGGTGCACCTAAATCGACTGCTGTGGTCACTCCAGCCATCAGCAATTGCTTTGCTGCTATCTCCATCATTTCTTCTTCTTTTCCTTCAAAAATCGGGAACCATTCTGCATAATCTCCATGCCCTAAAAACATAGTGTGAACATGGAGGTCTATAAGTCCTGGCATCACAGTCATGCCACCACCGTCAATAATTTCTGCTTCTTTAGGTATGTCAGTATCTGCTTGTGTTCCTACGGCCACGATACGGTCTCCTTTCACAATGATTACCGAGTTGTGAACAGGAGGTCGTTCATATCCGTCCAGGAGCATGGCACCAACAATTGCTGTCGTATTACTAGAACCACTCTGAGCGGCTATTTCCGCTTCAAAATGGAAGTTCACGGATGAAATCAACACGATTAACAAGAGAAGTGAGAGTGATTTTTTAATTCGATTCATAAGGTCAACTCCAGATTGTGGTCACAACGCTCAAATTACTTGTTCAAGGAAGAGCAAAAACTACGTATTGTCCGTGTACATCTTGGTCACCGATTGCTACTAGAAGATGCTGCTTCCCGTCAATCATGTAAGTCATAGGAGCACCCGAAGTTCCTGCTTCTAGTTCTGTTTCCCAGATCACTTCACCCGTCTGCTTGTCCCATGCTCGAAAAGCAGGACCTCCTGCTATTGGCAGAATAGATAGCGCTCCCTCAGATCCTTCACCGAGAAAGAGAAGAGTTTTTGTGAGTAAAGGGGCAGGGCGTCCACGCTGACCTAGCCATGGTAAGTCCATATCCTCCAATAATGGATGATCGATAGGGCCTGGTCCGTTGGGTTTCATCCAGACATGATTTCCAGTATTTAAGTCGATAGCGGTAATCCTTCCGTAAGGTGGCTTGAGGATGGGTAAACCTTGGGGCATAGAAACTTCTCTAGGTAATCCACGAACAAAATTGAAATCTGAAATGTCAGGGTCAGGTGGCTCCAGTGCAACAACATTTGGTGATGTGACGGATGGTATGTAGATGATACCTGTTTCTGGATCGACTGCAGCTCCACCCCAGTTGGCTCCACCTACCCATCCGGGCATCATGACAGTTCCCATTTTACCTGGCAGGTTTTCATCTCTTACTGTCGGAGGTGTATACATCGGTCCATATACAAAATCAGACAGTATTTTAATTGCTTCACTCCGGAGCTCTGGAGTAAAGTCTATCAGATCTTCTTCTGTGATTCCTTGAAGATCGAAAGGTACGGGTCGGGTAGGGAATGGTTGCGTATCGGATGCTTTCTCTCCCGGAACGGTGGAAGGCAATACCGGTCGTTCTTCAATAGGCCATATCGGTTCACCAGTTTCTCTGTCAAAAAAGAAAACAAAAGCTTGTTTAGTAACCTGCGCAACTGCTTTTATTTCTCGTCCTTCAACACGGACATCTACCAGATTTGGAGCGGCTGGTAAATCATAATCCCAGAGTCCATGGTGAACTGTTTGGTAGTGCCACCGCATAGCACCTGTTTCAGAGTTCAGTGCGACAAGGCTTTCTCCATAAAGGTTGTCCCCTTTTCTGTGGCCACCGTACCAGTCATTGGTAGTTGTTTTCAGGGGTAAGAAAACGGTCCCCGTTTCCGCATCTCCAGTCATCAGTGTCCATACATTACCATGTCCCGTGTAGGCCCAAGAAGAGTCTGCCCATGTTTCATTACCAGCCTCTCCGGGTTGAGGGATGGGATTAAACCGCCATTTGAGTTCTCCTGTGCGAACGTCAAAACCTCTCACATATCCTGGGGGAGATTTTTGCCAATTTCTAGTTTCTGCCAAGGCTTGTGAACCTACGATAACAACATCCCTAACTATCAGAGGAGCAGACGCCCATCTGTAACGAGTTACTCTGTCATCAATGTCTTGAGCCAGATGGACACGACCGTTACTCCCGAAATTTTCTACGAGCGCTCCTGTTTTTGCGTTTAGAGCGATCAAATATTCTCCAGAACCCAACAGTATTCGTTCATCAGTTCCATCCCTCCAGTAAGACAAACCTCTGTTCGTTCTTCCTGTAGGAATTCGATCTTCCAAAAGATAGGGATTGTATGTCCAGAGTACTTGTCCATTGCCTGGATTTAGTGCAACTGCTTGTCCCATACTGGTAGTTGTATAAATACGATCGTCAATTTTTATAGGGGTAGTTTGGAAGTTGTTATTAATTTGTAAATCGGGATATTTTTCCAGTAGATCGTAGTCAGCCGACTCCCATTTCCACACTATTTCTAGCTGACTGATATTTTCATGATCGATCTGGTCTAGGGGTGAATACTTGGTGCTGGCCAGATCTCTTGCATAGTGGGGCCAGTCTTCTGAATTCAAAGGTTCTTGCCAGTATTCTCTAACGTCATTGCGCATGAAACTTATGACTAATAAGGCCATGACAATGATAATCCCCAGGGTTCTGTACATATTAGAATCGGAGGAGTTTTTATCTGCTAGTATCTGTAGTGAGAACAAAGGGCACCTTCTAAAGTTGAAAATAGTTGAGATGTTCGAGGGATTAACTAATGTCCCTCAATAATTTCAATAGTTTACAGTAAAATTTAGAACTCGGGAATAGATAGCTTGCCTTACTACGCTTCTCAACTTAGCTATAGCTAAGACCTATGGCGCAGACTAATAAGGGAAAAGCTATTAGCCATTATGGTCAGAACTCAAGTCGCTCGGAGGATTCATGACTTTTCCATTCTCTCAAACAGGGTCGTATGCAATGCAACCATTCCAGAAATCACAGAAGATGTTTTTTTCGGTAATATCTAGGGTTTTAGGAGTGTCGTTCTCGGCAACTGTCCTTACCATCGCGTCGTTTATTTCACTTGTAGGACAAGAGAATTTGGATGCGTCCCGATTAATAACCGAAGGTGTAGTATTTCGTGAAATAGGTCCTGCAATCATGGGTGGAAGGATATCGGATGTAGCTGTGAACGCAGAAAACCCAGCAAATATCTTTGTAGGATTTGCAACTGCCGGTTTATGGGGAACAACTAGTGATGGAATGGCTTGGGAATCCAAATTCGACAACCAAATAACATCGTCTATAGGAGCAGTTACGATGGACCCGTCTAATCCCAATGTTATCTGGGTTGGCACTGGTGAACCTCAAAACAGGCAGAGTTCGCCTTATGGATATGGGGTGTTTAAGTCGGTTGACGGTGGAGAGAATTGGATTTCAGTAGGATTGTCAGAGACAAGACACATAGCTCGTATAATCGTTCATCCTCAAGATCCGAATGTGGTATACGTTGCTGCTGTGGGTCACTTGTGGGGTCCCAATGAGGAGCGAGGAGTTTTTAAGACTACGGACGGTGGAGAGAATTGGGAAAAAGTTTTTTACATAGATGAAGATAGTGGAGCCATTGATTTAGTCATGAGCCCCGAAGATCCGAACACTCTTTTTGCTGCGATGTATCAACGTCGTCGTACAGCTTTTGGATTCAGTGCCAGTGGGTCAGGTTCGGGGATCTATCGATCCTATGACGGTGGAGAAAACTGGGAAGAACTCAGTGAAGGTCTGCCTCAAGGAGATAAGGGACGCATCGGAATAGATATCTATCAAAGAGATGGGGATCTGCTGTACGCTACTGTCGAAAGTCAAGAAGGGGATGGAAGGGGTCTCTATCGAACAAGGGATAGAGGTGATACTTGGGAAATGGTGGATACTCGCAATCCGCGTCCGATGTATTTCAGTATGGTGAGAATAGATCCGAATAATCCAGAGCGTATCTACTTGGGTGGAGTTCAGCTTTCGATATCCGACGATGGAGGAAGAACTTGGTGGGACGGGGATGCAGCTGAGGGGATTCATGTGGATCATCATGCTCTTTGGATCAATCCTGACAATTCCGATCACGTTATTCTGGGGAGTGATGGAGGATTGTCAACGACCAGAGATGGAGGACAAAACTGGCGTATGTACGACAACATGCCGGTTGGGCAGTTTTATGAGATTGGGTTTGATATGCAGGATCCGTACCATGTCTGCGGAGGATTACAGGATAACAGCTCGTGGTGTGCACCGAACCAAACTCTAAACAATTACGGTGTGCGTAACAGTGATTGGGAGGATGTTTCTGGGGGAGATGGATTTTATAACCAGATAGATCCGACCAATTCAAATATTGTCTACACTGAATCACAGGGAGGCAATATTTCACGCTTGGATAGAAGTACGGGTTCGGCAACCAGGATTCGTCCCGTGGCACGCTCTACCGAAAGTGACGAGGATCGTTCTTACGATTTCAACTGGAATGCACCCATAGTGGTTTCTCAACATGATCCGAATACTGTTTATATCGGAGCAAACCACCTACTTCGTTCCAGAGATCAAGGCATGACTTGGGAAGAGGCTTCTCCGGATCTAACAAGACTCATCGATCGAGACACATTGGAAATAATGGGAAGATCTCTTTCTGAATCTCATTTATCTCGCAATGATGGCATTTCCTCTTATGGCAATATAACTGCGATTTCAGAATCATCTTTCAGTTCATCAGTAATTTATGTTGGAACTGACGACGGCAACTTACAAGTTACAAGAGATGGTGGAGATAATTGGATGATCGTCGAAAATCGTCCGGGTCTACCGCAAGGAACTTACGTGAGTAGACTGCAAGCCTCTAGACATTCTGAAGGTCGTGTATACGCTTCTTTTGACGCACACAATGATGATGACTACGGGCCATATCTTTATGTTAGTGAGGATTATGGAGTGAGCTGGCAGTCAATCTCATCAGGTTTACCAGATTGGTCAATAAATGTCGTCAGGGAACACCATTTGTCTCCGAACCTTCTATTCTTAGGAAATGAGGTCGGGGTTTACGTCTCGTTTGACAGGGGGGGGAATTGGCAATCTTTTAAAGGAAACTTTCCAACTGTTCCTGTTGATGACATAGCGATACATCCACGTGAGAACGACTTAATAGTAGGCACTCACGGTCGAAGTATATGGATTTTACACGATCTTGGTCCATTACAGGAAATTGCTGACGATCCTGCTATGCTTGGGACTAGCTTGCATGGTTTTAGGTCGAAACCAGGAACTCAGTGGATTCGTTCTGGAGGCTGGCCTTTTTGGGGGGATATGTTTATTGCACCTAATCCAGAGGACGGAGTTAGGATTCGTTATTGGCTAGGTGAAGACTTGGTTCTGGAACCAGCTAGCGAGTGTGGCCAACCTGTGTGTGTGGAAATTTTTGACAAATCACTGCAACTCATAAGTAAAATGACCGGGTCTAGTGAAGCTGGATTTCATGAGATCCTGTGGGATATGCGTTACGAGTTACCTTCGGATATAGAAGACTCGAATGGAGGTGGTTTCGGTCCGTCTCTAACTGGTCCAATGGTTTTGCCAGGAAGCTATCAAGCCAGGATAACGGCAGGATTAGCAGCTAGTGAGGTTGAGATAGAAGTTCAGGCGGATCCAAGAGATGGAATGTCTGAAATGGATAGAAGATCTAGATATGAAGCGGCAATGTCGGTCTTCGAGATGCTAGGTCTTTTAGGCCAAGCGAGGGATGCTTCAGGACGTCTTGAAGATCAACTTGAAGATGTCAAAACACTTCTTGATTCCACATCAGAAGTAACAGAGGATTTAAGGAATCTCGTACAGGACTTGAAGGGCAACTTAGATAATGCGATTGAGGATCTTTCAGGATTGAATCGTATGTCTAGACTTTTGTCTGGCCTTGAGGGTTCTGCAACCGCTCCTACTACTGACCAACTCTACCAGATCGAAGCGGGCAGGAGTGATTTAACCGAAGTGGTCACAACTATCAATGAATTGATCAGTGAAGGCATGCCCAATCTTAATTCAGGATTGGATCGGTTAGGAATACGTCCTGATCCTGGAAGCTTAATAAAAATACCTGCTGTCGTCCCATAGGGGGAACAGCAGGTATTTCTGTAGTTACTTTTACCTAGAGGATTAAGGATTCCTTACTAGGAGGAGCCACCTGGTTTTCCTCCACGAGGCTTAGCTGTGCGTGTACCACTTGCAGGAGGGCTACCGCGTCCTCCGGAAGGTGCGGCAGTACTCGGTGTTCCTCTGCCTCCCCTTGTGTATCCTCTTCCAGGTACTACACGGGCTCGAGAGTCGTCGTTGTCGTAGCTCCAGCTGTTGCTTCTAACCCTTCCCGTTACTTGAGTGGGGCTTCTGTAAGCACCCCAGTAGGAGTTGTCGTAAAAATTTCTGGAATGAGAACGATACAGGTAGGGGTAGGGGCTATATCCGGACCCAAATCCGTACCCATACCTGTATCCGAAACTATAGCTTCTGAAAGGATCGTAGGTAAAGTTGGGGTTGTGGGCCAGAAAAGGATCGTATGCCCCCCCAAAGGGATTGGCATATCTGCCATATCCGTACCTGAACGGCCCAGTTTGGTATGCACCAGCGTAGTAATTACTCCCCGAGTATGTGTTTTGACGAGCTATAGGACCACGACCATTGGTTTGTGCCCCCAATCTAGATCCTTGAAACTCCCCATTCGTATCTGTTCCAAATCTTTCTAAGACAAATTCGTTAGGGAATGAGACCGCAATAATAGCGTCCAGTACATTAGGTGCCACTCCTGAATAAGAAATTCTTTTCAGGATGTCTCCATCCAAAGCGAATGGTTGTGCGCTCTCTAAAACCCAAGCTTCTATCGCTTGTGGATCTACTTTTGAGCCAGCTTCAACGACATTGGCTAGTGTCAGAGGAGCGGTGAATGCGAGTCTTGCCAGAAACGTGTTTCTAGTCACAATTCCTTCAACACCAGCAGCTTGAAAGACATCTTCCGAGGCAACTCCGTATCTTAGAACCCATGGAATAGTTTCCTCTCCCACTCCAATAGCTCTTACCTCTAGCCATTCCTGAGAACTAGTCATGCTCATTATACCAGTTTCTTTGCGTTGGCCTCCATCACAGAGCAACTCCGTTTGCAGGAAGATATGCCGCCCGTCATCAGAAAAAGTGAAAGCTTCAATTCCAGAGCAGTCTTCGCTAGTTATTTCTTTGGGTGCACCATTAAGTCCCACCGCTCTTCGTTCGACAATGGAGCCATCTACTATAGTAAGAATTTCTAATCCATTCGTTTCTTCACTATTGATCACACAGAGAGATGCGAGGTTTTCTTGACCAGTTTGTTGCACCTCTTTGGGTGACCAGCAGCCCATCCAAGCCAACCATCTATCGTCAGTTGTTGTGATCGTGGCAGCATTCAGTGCACTTGGTAATAACATGAGAGACAGTGCAAGAACTAAGAGGAGGTCGTTTCTGACCGTTCGTTTCGCCTTTTTGATATTATTCATGGTTGATTCCTTGCGTGTAACCGCTCAAATGTCATCGGTTTCCATATTAAAAGAGTAGCCTTACTCCGAATTGTCCACCCAATCCGCCCAAATCAAAGGGCTGGAATTGTTGAAAATCTCCATTCATTGGGCTAGTCACCCACGTATATTGCCAAGTGGTGGTCAAGCCCCATCCTGCACCTAAGTAAAAATCCATACCGGCAAACACTTTTCCGATTGCACCATGCCCCCTCGACTTCAACTGGGCTCCAAAAACCTCCGAGGTTTGAAAATCAATGAAATCACCCACTTGTCCGAATTGATAAACAGCTAATCCTCCTCCAGCACCTACAAATGGAGCCCAGCTAGTAGGTATCCAAGAAAATTGGCTTAACCGCTCGCCCCTGTTCCTTAGATACCTTTTGACATTCAGGCCATAAGTACTCTTAAAGAAGTCAGTAGTTTGCTCTATGGGTAAGTCTTCGTTGTCCACCCAATCCCTAAACTCCGACGACTTGCTGGATCCGGCAAATACCATTTCGAAATCTATATCAGTTCGTTCACTCAGTCTCACTCCGAATTCCAGAGCAATCTTGGGCTGATGGAAATCTTTGGGATCCAAGGTCATCCAATTACTAACATCCTGTATAATCTCGTTTCCAGCTTTGGTTTGGTCAGCGCCCACCTGAATACTAAAATGTACTTTGGGAGGATTGAATCTAAATCCTGATGGATTTTGCTGTCCGAAAGCTTCCTTCGGAATTCCCAGGAGGATAATCAAGGGTACTATCCTGGTAGTTACTCGCATATATGCCTTCATCTCATTTAGCAAAGCATACCTCCCCCGAGAACTTGAGTCATCCTGTTCCAGCTTTCTAACAATAGATAAAACTTGCAAGATTCGTGCCGATAGCGTTTTGGACTTTTTAATACTAGTAGAAACCTAGATTGGAGGATAGGAACTACGACGGGTACAAGAAAGAGTCGAGTGAATGGTGTTTTGGGACTTGGGCTGGGGCCTTCCTGATTTTATCTTTGTTATAGGTGTTGGAAAAATGCTAAGCGAATTTCGGGAAGCACCCGTTAGATCGGTTAGCTTTAATAGCAAAGTAGAGGAAGCAGATGAAGCAGATTTTTCCTGGTGTTGGGGCACTCGTTTTATTTCTCGCCGTTGTACCTGGTGCATATGCCCAAGGTTTGCCTAGCGGAGTTACTGATGCGATGGTGACCGAAGGACAACAGATTTATGTAGGAGCTGGTCTATGTGCTACTTGTCACGGCCCTGTTGGCGAGGGATTTATTGGACCGAGTCTCATAGATGCCGAATGGTTGAATGGGTCAGGCACTTACGAAGAGATTGTCGGAGCGATTACGAATGGTGTAGCGCTAGCAGATGTGAAGAATGCCATGGGTGTGATGATGCCGCCAAGAGGAGGTTCTTCTATCACCGATGACCAGGTCAATGCTTTGGCTTCTTATGTATGGAAGTTAAGTAATGGTGGTTAATAATTAAGACCCATTTCCTAGTACTAAAAAGGTCCATCAGAGTTCTCTGGTGGACCTTTTTAGTAGCTATCTTGATCTCCGAATGTATTTTTCCAGTAAATTTCCAATATAGGATCTAGCATAAACTGAAACATGAAAACTTTAACTTCCAAAGAGAATAGAGCGCTCGACTCCATAGATCACGAAGGTTTAATAGATGCGATCTGTCAGTTGGTAGCTATTGAAAGTGTAGGAGGAGCAGAAACTCTTGCTCAGAAATGGGTTGTGGATGTGATGACAGAAATGGGCCTGGAAGTCGATTCTTGGGAATTGGATTTTGAGGATCTGGCAAATCATCCCGGCCATTCGACAGAGATCGATCGATCTTATGGACTTGGTGTGGTGGGTCGGATTGGGGCAGGATCCAAAGAAGAAGGCCTGATTTATAATGGTCATGTTGATGTGGTGCCAGCTGGCCGGATAGAACGTTGGAGCACCCCTCCGTTTGATCCTATAGTCAAAGAACACAGGATCTATGGAAGAGGGGCAGTCGATATGAAAGCTGGTCTCTGTTCAGCGATTTTTGCCGCAAAAGCTATTAAGGAGGCAGGCATAATTCTCAGGACGCCTTTGATGATTGAAAGTGTGGTCGGTGAAGAAGATGGAGGGGTCGGCACCTTGGGAGCGATAGTACGGGGATATAAGGCTAGAGGTGCGGTTGTCATGGAGCCCACCGGACTGCAGGTGGTGACTGCAGGAGCAGGATGTCAAAACTTTCGGATACGTGTATCTGGTAGAGCCGCACACGGTGCCTTACGCGATGAAGGTGTAAGTGCCATCGAAAAAAGTACTGTCATTCTTTCGGCTCTAAACTCGCTTGAGAAAGAGCGTAACGAGAAGGGAGATCCAGTGATTCCTGGACAGCTTCCGTTTCCCATATGTGTAGGGAAAATTACAGGGGGTGAATGGGCTTCTTCTGTCTCTGAAGAAGTCCTTCTTGAGGGACGATATGGAATTCAACCAGGAGAAGGAATTGTCACCGCTAGAGAAGTTTTCGAGGAAGCGATGGAGAGAGCTGCAGAAGGTGACCCTTGGCTGAGTCTACATAAGCCAGAAATTGAATGGTGGGGTGGTCGATTCGAATCTGCTGCTGTGGATCCGAAAGTCGGTATTGCTGCTGCTGTTCAAGAGTCTCATTTGACCGTAACTGAAACTGAACCCATAGTGACCGGAGTTCCCTATGGTTCTGATATGGGGCTACTGGTCAACCATGGCTCTACTCCAACAGTACTTTATGGTCCAGGAGATGTCAGGGACGCTCACGGTCCAGATGAATTTGTACCTATCAATGAAGTTTTAACGGCTACACGAACGTTGGCATTAACGGCCATACGTTTCTGTGGGATCGAGAAGTAGCTGACTAAATTGATGGGATACTGACGGCACAGATTACTTTTTTGTGGGCAGCTTATCCACCTGGCCACCGTTTTGGTTTAGCTCTGTCCACAGGCTGAAATGTTCTAGATGGTCTTTGAGCTTCTCTAGTCTTCATGTCAAATCTATCTCCTGGGGCGAGAAAATAGCTAAAGCCTTGATCTCCGATCATGCGCGTGTTGTCGTAAATTGCAACATAGCTTTGACCGACTACCTCAAACTCGTCTCCAGTTACCACGATCGCTGTGTTTTCGTCTATTCCTATGCCTAAGAGGTTTGGGTGTTCGTTGATGACATCCACCAAGTCGAACTGACGGTTACGCATTAAGAGATGTTGATCGATCGCCGAATTAGTCAAAAAACCAAAACCGACCTCATGGTCTCCCATCATAATTTCATTAGTCTGCGTGTCTCCACGGACCAGGTATGAGCCTTGGATACTGGCCCCTGCAGATGAACCGCCTATGACACCACCGCGTTCCAGTACTTTCCAAAGTTCTTCTTCTGTTTTTGTGTCTAAATAAGAATCTGCCAGATGCCACTGACGTCCTCCGGGAAACCAGACTCCGTTTGCTTCCTGAAGGGCAGTTACAAAAGCTTCGGAATCTGCTACGGAACGGTCTTTGGTGTGGAGCACGGTCATGTTAGTAGCACCCAAGTCTCTCCAAGACTTCAGTCCAGAATAAAATTGATCGTAGTCTTCTTCTCCACCAGCGGTCGGAATAACCACTATTGGAGCGTCATTGCCTCCGGCGAGATCCATAAATCTTTGCATGATCCCTGGATCTCTCATTGCTCCTCCCACTATGACTAAAGAGCCATTAGAAGGACCGGAAGTCTGTGCGTTGATACCGTTGGGTGTTAATAGAAGAACGGTTACTAATAAAGTGTATAAAGTGGATCGAACCATGTCTTTCTCCTGACAACTGTGCTGCGTTATATCTAGACGTTTACTAGATCAATGAACCCATCTCAAGAATATTAAGCTTCTATGTCTTTAAGGCACAATGAGGCGTTGATTTTACTAACCCCAGAAAGCCAGCTTTAAACGATCTAAAAGAGGTAGGGGTTCGTGACCCCCAGAACAAGTGGCTGGGTCAGCTTTGTCATTGTATTCAGATGCATTGGACATGACACTGGAGAATTGATTTTTCAATACTGTGTCGATGGATTCGGATCCATAGCTTATCAGCATTCTATCTGCCGAAGAAATTAATTGATTGTGTATTGAAGTTAGGATTTGACCGTTTAGGATGTAGGTGAAACGTTTGTCTTCCTTATCGAACAAGCTTGTTCCGTCGGGGAAAACTAAGAATCCTTCACCGACTCCTAATCCCAGATTTGTCAAAAGATGTCCCCAAGCAGAACCGTCGTGGTGGATGTGGACTACATCCTGTTCGCCTAGATGCATATGGACTCGCGATTCAGGGGTGACATGTCCATCAGAACCGTAGCAACTAGAAATGTCCTCCATATATCTATCGGAAGAAAGATCAAGGCGAACATCATCGATGTACACAGCCCAGTTTGCATGATAGTGGGTCGTTTCTTCTAACGGAGCCCACAGGAAACGTGCGGTACTGATTGCCACTATTCCAATGGCTATACCTAAGATAATATTTTTGGGCATAGTCTTAGTCTCTAATTGTTTGCTTTTGTCTGGTTTGTTTTATATATCTGCGAAACATATCAAAATGTTGGCATGGTACTAAGGGTAAAGCAATGTTGTGCTCCAATGGTCCTTGGCTTCGCGTTCAAAGAGGAGACGTTCGTGTAAGCGGTCGGGACGACCCTGCCAGAATTCTATTTTACGGGGAGAAACCCTGTAGCCACCCCAGAAATGTGGTAAAGGAATTTTTTGATTCTCAAAACGACTCTCAATTCCCTTGACTTCGCCTGCGAGCGATTCTTGGCCAATAGTGGCACTCTGTTTCGATGCCCAAGCTCCAATCTGGCTACCTCTGTCACGTGTTCTAAAGTAGTCTTCTGATTCTTCAATAGTGGTTCGGGTCACATTGCCTTCAATTCTGATTTGTCTTTCCAGTATAGACCAGTGGAACAAAAGAGAGACCTCAGGATTTTTTTGAATGTCTTGGGCCTTTCTACTGTTATAGTTAGTAAAAAAAACAAAACCTCTGGAGTCAAAACCTTTTAAGAGGACCATCCTGGAAGATGGAGATCCAGCAGAGGTAGAAGTTGAGAGTGACATAGATTCATGAAGAGTTATACCAGACTCTTTGGCGGCCATAAACCACTCGCTGAAAAGTGCTATAGGATCGCTTTGCTGTGCAAAATTCATTTTGTGGATGGGTTGAGAGTAGTCATCAATTGAAACCGACACCGAGCGCAGCAGGGAGAGAAGCTACAGAATCTAAAGTCAGGTCAGGCTTAGTCTTTGCGGAGAAGAGGTCGTCTTCTCTAAATTTTCCAGTTCTAACTAAGATAGAGGCGGCATCACAGGCGTTCGCGCCTTCTATATCTGTTTTTAGGTCATCGCCGACGACAGCCATATTGAAAAGGTCTACGCCCATCGATTCTGCTGCTGCGGCGAAGAATGCACGGCTAGGTTTACCTAAAATCTTTGCTTTCTTTTGCGTGGCGTATTCTAGTGCTGTGACGAATGCTCCAGCATCCATGGCCAAGCCGTTCCCAGTATCCCAGTGTCGATTTTGATGAAGTGCTATGAATGTTGCTCCATCCATGATGTGCTGAAATGCTTCATTCAACATTGTGAAATCCCAATCTTTACCCATGTCCCCAATGACTACCGCCTGTGGCGAAGTTTCATTCATCGTAAAGTGCGCAAAATCGGCGTAGGTAGAGGGTCCTACTCTAAGAGCCAAGTTCCAAAGTCCTTTCTTCTCAAGCCAGGAAGCTGCGGCGAGAGGAGCAGTTAGAACTTCTTCGAGTTCAACCTCTAGACCCATATTGTACAGACTTTTAACAAGAGCTGTTCTTGGCATCCGAGAAATATTTGTCCCAAACCTCATGGGGATGTTTCCACGACGGAGGCTTGCAATAGCGTCGGCAGCACCTGGGACTAACTTGTCTCCGACAAATATGGTTCCGTCCAGATCGATCAATACGGCGTCTACATCTTCAAGTTTATTTGGCATCATGACCCTCCACTCGGAGATAAAAGCAACAATTTCTTCTGTCAGGTCTTAATGAATAAGTTAAGCAATATCTAATTTACTAGGTCAGGCCGACGATTTCACCATTTTCCGATAAAGACATTCCTTCGGAAGCAGGATGAAGAGCCAAGCCAGGCATTGTCATGATACTGCCAGTTTTGGCAACCACAAATCCTGCCCCAGCTGATGGAGTGACCTCTCTTACACTGATCCTGAACCCTTTGGGTCTTCCTAGTAATTTTGGGTTATCAGAGAAGGAGTATTGTGTTTTGGCTATACACACGGGAACCTCGCCCATTCCGATCGATTCTAAATGGTCAATGGCTGGTCCTGATCCACCTACAAAATCAACTCCTTCAGCACCATAAATTTGGGTAGCTACTGTTTCTATTTTTTCTCTAATTCCCATCTCGTTTGGGTATAAAGGACGATAGTCAGCAGCACCAGATTTTAACATTTCTGAAACAGCATCTGCCAAATCAAGACAGCCAGTTCCAGTTTGACTGTGTGGATCAGCTTCTACGCAAATAGTATTCCATTCTTTACAGGCCTCTAAGACAGCAGCGACTTCGGAGTTTGTGTCGGTAGCAAATCTGTTGATAGCTACAATGGGAGGGATCCCGAATTTGCTGACATTTTCTATATGGCCTCGAAGATTCTCTAATCCCATTTTGACGGCATTTACATCTTCATTTTCCAGACTGTCCTTAGATATGCCTCCATTCATTTTTAAAGCTCTTATTGTCGCTACGATTACTACAGCCTGAGGTTGTAGCTCTCCAATCCGACATTTTATATCAAAGAATTTTTCAGCTCCCAGGTCTGCTCCAAAACCGGCCTCTGTCACAACGATATCACCAAGAGAAATCGCTGTTTTGGTAGCTACGAGTGAATTGCAACCATGTGCAATGTTTGCGAAAGGACCACCGTGAATGAAAGCAGGGGTTCCTCCTATCGTCTGTACTAAATTTGGGTTCAGGCTGTCCTTAAGGAGGAGTGTCATAGCTCCAGGGGCATTAAGTTCTTTAGCGCGGACTGGGTCACCAGTTCTGGTTGACCCTACAATGATGTTGCCGAGTCTATTTGTCAGATCCTTGAGAGATCGGGACAAACAGAAAATAGCCATGATTTCAGAAGCTGCAGTGATGACAAACCCATCCTCCCTAGGGATGCCTCCAGTCTTTCCTCCCAGTCCTACCACTATGTTCCTTAGCGCTCGATCGTTCATGTCCACTGCTCTGGGCCACGTAATCTGCCGGTGATCTATTTCTAAGCTATTGGGCCGGAATAAATGGTTATCCAGAAGGGCTGACAGAAGTGAATGGGCTGAGGTGATAGCGTGAAAATCACCAGTGAAGTGCAGGTTGATATCAGACATGGGAACGACCTGTGAATGTCCTCCGCCTGCAGCTCCACCCTTTATCCCGAAAACAGGACCTAGACTGGGCTCACGGAGACATAAGATGGGGTTCCTATCTCTGAGTGTTAAAGCGTCCGCCAGGCCCACTGAAACTGTAGATTTTCCTTCTCCAGCGGCTGTCGGGCTAATACCCGTGACTAGAACAACTTTGCCTTCTTTACTTTTACGCTTCTCGATTAGGTCGAGTGGGATTTTCGCTTTATAATGCCCATAGGGCTGTATTTCTGCTGAATCAAGTTCTATTTTTTCAGCGATTTCTGAAATTGGTTTCAGTTTAGCTGATTGTGCAATTTCGATATCAGTAAGCATTAGTTTCAGTATCCCGTTTTTGTTTCTTAGTTCACAGTCTATGTAGAATGACCCGATAACCTTATCTGTAGCGTCGGTTGTGTACCTAGTAATGTAAAGCTTTTTCGACTGTAAACGTACAGCCTTTCTCACAGCGGAGAATTTATGGACCTAGTGAAGCTCCTTGCTTTAGGAACTTTTTTTGGCCAGAGTTAAGTCTAGATGAACTGTCTTAGCAACCAAGAAATCATCCTTCAATGGAAGGATGAACCGGCACCTCTTCTGGGGGTACTTCAAGAATTCCATGATAGAGATGGTTATTTGTCAGAAGAAGTTCTTCGAGAAATAGCAAAATCTCTAAAGATTCCTGTAGCGGATCTTTTTGGCACGGTTACTTTCTATCATCACTTTTCACGAGAACCTGGCGGGCTTGAAGCTCCGCGTGTTTGTACAGGTCCAATTTGTAAGATGTATGGTAGCGATGAGCTACTGAAAAATCTGGAAGGAGCCTCTTCGATGCCTTGTTCGGGAAGGTGTGACGAACCTATACCGGTGCTAAGAGGGCGTGAAACTCTGGTGGGACTCCCCGGATCATCTCTAGAAAAGAAACGTTCTCCGATACCTCCAGTATTGCCAGAAAATATGCAAGAATGCGTTTTTTCAGACATTAGAGATCCTAACCGATCCAGCCTCGAGGGTTATTTGAATAGCGGAGGTTATGATGCTCTCAAAATTGCTATAGAGCTAGGATCTGAAGGGTTGATTACTCTTATGGATGATTCTGGTCTGGCAGGACGTGGAGGTGCTGGGTTCCCTACGGGCAGGAAATGGAAAGCAGTTGCAGATGCAGCTGGTAGCCCTAAAACCGTTGTTTGTAATGCAGATGAAGGAGAGCCAGGTTGCTTCAAAGATAGATGTATCATGGATTATGATCCACACGCTCTGATAGAAGGTATGATTTTGGCCGCTTATGCTACAGGGGCAAGCAGGGGGTTTATCTATCTGAGATACGAATATCCAGAAACGGAAGAGGTTCTTGCAGAAGCGATTCGTGAGGCCTACGAGAAAAGGTTTTTAGGCCAAGGTATTTTGGGTTATGACTTTGGATTCGATCTTTATCTGAGAAGAGGGGCAGGAGCCTACATATGCGGAGAAGAAACGTCACTTCTCAATAGCCTTGAAGGCAAGCATCCCTTCCCTCGTAATCGGCCTCCATATCCTGTAACAAACGGCTATGAAAATCTTCCTACCGTCGTAAATAACGTCGAGACGCTAGCTTCTGTGCCGCCCATTGTTCGTAATGGTGCGAACTGGTACCAGAACTTAGGCATCGGGGATCAGGGAGGGACTAAAATTATTAGTTTGTCTGGTGATATTCTAAGGCCTGGAAACTATGAGGTGCCGTTAGGATTCCCTTTGTTGGAGCTGATTGAAGAATGGGCGGGTGGGTGTACTCCAGGCCACTCGGTTCAGGCAGTCACTATGGCAGGTCTTTCTGGTGGTTTCTTAGCTGGTGAAGATCTGGATGTGACATTGGATGAGCCGAGTATACGTTCTAAGGGCTCATTTTTAGGTGCAGGTGGCATAATGGTTTTTGACGATACCAGAGATATGGTAGAAGTAGCATTTCAGGCGATGGAATTTTTTGCACACGAGTCATGTGGTAAGTGTTTTCCTTGTCGGATAGGCACCCAAAGACTCACTGAGAGGTTGTCTGGAACGGCTGGGCCAGCGGATTTGCAGGAATGGTTAGATGAAGTGATAGACCTAGGCAAGACAATGACAGAGACCAGTGCTTGTGGTTTAGGTATGGCAGCTCCATTGATCTCTAGTAGCTTACTGAAGTATTTTCCAGAGAGTGTCTCTCAGCATGTGACAGGATGATGTCATGAACTTATCGAGATGAAAAGGAAGAATGGTGACCAGGTGAAAAAGCAAACTCTTGCGTTGAATGGTGACCAGGTTGGTTTTAATCCAGGCGAAACGGTCTACGAGGTGGCAGAGCGAAGCGGGATTGATATACCAACACTTTGTTACGATTCCAGGCTTGACCCATTTGGGGGTTGTCGGATGTGTATTGTCGAGGTGGAGGGGTCTAGGAATCCGGTAGCCTCTTGTACCACTAAGGCGATGCCTGGAATGCGTGTAAAGACTGCAGGAGGCCGATTGGATATGCACAGAAGAGTTCTCTTGGAAATGGTAGCGTCTGAGAACAGAGAAATCGATGTGGATCCTCTTTCTGGCTATGCTTCTCAGGAACTTAAAATTCTAGCTGATAAGTATGATGCTCGCACGGGACGTTTTAGTGGAAAGCAGTCAGGAAAAAGCTTTGAAGATGATCCTAATCCATTTATAAAGAGGGACTACGATAACTGTATCTCCTGCTATCGTTGTGTCCGCGTTTGTGCGGAACAGGAAGGGGACTACGCCATTACCGTTGTCAACAGAGGTTTTGAGACTGAAATCTCTACTGAATTTGGTGGATTGTTGAATGATTCAGCGTGCACTTTCTGTGGGCAATGTATACAGACGTGTCCGACAGGAGCATTGGGAGACTTAAAAGCTCTAGCAAATCGAGAAGTTCCGGGTGAGACGAAAAAGACCAGGACTATTTGTACTTACTGTGGAGTTGGATGTTCAATCGACGTTTTGTCCAGGGGTGAAAAAGTCATAGGAGTACTGCCTGCTATGGATGGTCCAGCTAATAACGGAGCTCTCTGTGTCAAAGGTCAATTTGCTTATGATTTCGTAGGGCATCGTGATCGTCTGAAAACCCCACTAATTAAGAATGGTTCTGGTCAATTGGAACCGGCATCGTGGGAAGATGCTTTAAACTGTGCCGCTGAAGGATTAAGCAAGGCGGTTCAAGAGCATGGTCGTCACAGTCTCTATGCTATTGCATCTGGTCGTGCGCCGAATGAAGTGGCATATGTAATGCAAAAATTCGTTAGAGCTGGACTCGGCACCAATTATATAGATAACTGCAGTCGAGCCTGACACGCTCCTACCGTCGCCGGTCTGGCGGCAAGTATTGGACGGGGTGCGATGTCCAATCCATTGGCTGACATGGAAAAGCCTGATGTGATTTTTTGCATTGGCACTAACATGACAGAAGCACACCCTGTGGCCGCCACTCGTCTCAAGAGAGCTCTGGCCAAGGGCGCCAAATTAATAGTTGCAGATCCTCGAAAGATAGAGTTGGCTAACTTGGCAGATCTTTATCTGCCGATTCGAGTGGGTTCCGATACAGCTCTGCTTTTGGCCATGGCTCATGTTATTTCCAGAGAAGGTTTGATTAATAAGCAGTTTATGAATGAGCGTACCGAAGATCCTGAGAAATTCCTAAAACATATAGAGAAGGCTACTCCTGAATGGGCTGCTGAGATATGTGAGATAGCCCCGGAAGAGATAGAGAAAGCAGCTCTTTTATACGGTTCTGCTAGTAGAGGTGCAATATACTATACCTTAGGAATAACGGAGCACATTTGTGGTGTAGAGAATGTTCAAAGTCTATGCAACCTCGCTTTATTGACGGGTAATATTGGGAGAGAAGGTACGGGTATAAATCCTATGCGTGGCCAGAACAATATTCAGGGAGCTGGTGATATGGGTGCTTTGCCCAACAACTATCCTGGTTTTCAATCGGTCACGGATCCTGATGTCCAAAGAAAATTTGAAAAAGCTTGGGGAAGAAAGGTCGACCTGGAACTAGGAATTACTAAAGTCACTGCTTTGGATATGTGCGGAGACCAAATCAGGGCCATGTTGATTGATGGTGAAAACACAGTAGTAACCGATCCTGATCGTAATCATTGCGAACGTGCTTTAAAAAGTCTGGATTTTTTAGTGGTTACGGACCTGTTTCTTACTGAAACGGCTGCTATGGCTGATGTTGTTTTCCCTGCAGCATCCTGGACCGAAGTGGATGGGACACAGACTAATACTGAAAGGAGAGTGCAACGACTGCGGGCAGCGGTGGAGCCGAAAGGCCAAGCCAAACCCGACTGGTGGATTATTTCAGAATTGGCTAAAAGGATGGGTTTTGAGGGCTTTGACTATGACAGTGCTCGGGAGGTTTTCAATGAATGTTGTCAGCTTTCACCCATCTATAACGGCTTAGATTGGGATCGAATTGATCAAGGTGAGTTCTGTTGGCCTGTTCCTGACGCAGATCATCCAGGAACGCCTCGCCTTCATGAAGGCAGTTTTATAAACGGGAGGGGTCTGTTCGCACAAACGGAGTACAGAGACCCCGCTGAAACAATTGATGCAGATTATCCAGTTTGGCTAACTACTGGACGTAGGCTTGCTTCTTACCATACCAGAACGCAAACCGGTCGATCTGCGGGTATCGATTATCTGCTTTCAGAAGAATCTCTGGAAGTTCACCCAAAAGATGTAAAGGAATGGGGTTTAAAGGATGGAGGATTCGCCACTGTCTCCAGCCGAAGAGGGTCGGTGAAGGTTAAAGTCGAAGCGACTGTAAGATCACCTAGGGGTACGGTGTTTACATCTTTCAGTTTTAACGACGTGCCGGTGAACGTCCTTACAGGATCTGGATATGACCCCGTCACACAGACTGCTGAACTGAAAGTTTGTCCGGTGAGCGTAGTGCCTATTTAAGAAAATATGTCGGTGAAGATTTCCTAATCATTCTTCTCTTGATAAGCCTGCAGTAATGCAAGCACAGAATCAATGTCTTCCATGGTCAAGTCGGCATTAATCTGGACTCTGATTTCCTCGTCACCTTCGGGTACCACCGGATAGGTCAATCCAGTCACCAAAACTCCATTTTGAAATAAGTACTCTGTCAAGGAACGGGTTTCGTCCGTATTTCGTATCATCAGGGGAACGACTGGATGATTTCCAGGGATGGTTTCAATCCCAATTGCTGTGACTCCATCTTCAAAATGTTTAGTAAGATGTCTAAGATTATTCAAGCGGGATTTTCCCTCTGCACTATTCACGATTTGCACAGCTTTTCTAGCTGCGGAAGCTTCTCCAGCAGTAATTGGATTTGAGTAGATATACATTGGTGATTTTTCTCGTAAAAAATCAACAACAGCTTGGGAGGAAGTGACGTATCCTCCATTCACTCCAAAAGCTTTACCTAGAGTTCCGACCAGGATGTCGACTGGCATAGACCCAGTAAATTCTTCAACACCACGCCCAGTCTCACCCATTGCTCCTACCCCATGAGAATCGTCGACTAAAACCACAGCGTTTTCCTCATAAATGTGATCGTGTTCCCTTGCTATATCCATGATTTGGTCCAGTGGTGCGTGGTCTCCCCTCATACTAAAAACACCGTCTGTGACTATCAAAGCTCTTTTGGCTTTTCCAGCCCATTGTTTTAGAGATGAAGACAAAGTCTCCATATCAAGATGAGGATAGATGACTTTTCCACACGGAGAAGACATTCTAGTCCCATTAATGATGCAGTTGTGATTCAGTTCATCACTGATTACCACAGTATCCTTGGTCACAACAGAAGTTATGGTGGAGAGAATAGTTGCATAGGCCGAAGAGAAAATCATTGAGGCCTGACGATTATGAAAATTCGCCAATTCTGTTTCTAATTCTCTGTGGACAGAGTAGGAGCCGCTTATGAATCGAACCGCACCTGGTCCCGCTCCAAACTTGGAAGAAGCATCTTCTTCTGCCCGAACGACTTCAGGATGTAGCCCTAGCCCGAGGTAAGAGTTAGAGTTTAGGCGAATAAATTCTTTTTGGCCTTCGCCTTCTAAGAGGAACCGAGGTCCTCGGCTCTCTTCAGCTTGGCGGACTTCAGCTACAATATTTTCTTTACCTTTTGCGATGCCAGTTGCTTGTAGTTCTGCAACTTCTCTCTCCAAAATCTGAGTCAAGCGATCGGAGGGCATATCTAGTCATCTCCTGTAGGTTGTTAGTGTATCTGTCACCGGTTATACAGAGCGAGAAAGTTCATTGATTATTTCTTCGGTCATATCTGCGAGATCATATTTCGGAGACCAACCCCACTCTAGTCTGGCGGCACTGTCGTCAATAGTTCTTGGCCAGCTTTGGGCTATAGATTCACGATGCTGGTCTACTTTGTATTCTATTTGGAATGTTGGAATGTGCTTTTTGATCTCTTTAGTCAGTGTTTGAGGATTGAGGTGCATCGCTGTAACATTGAAAGCGTTGCGATGGATCAAACTGTCAGGATCGGCCTCCATTAATTGAATGGATGCTTCAACAGCATCTGGCATATACATCATGGGTAGCGTAGTGTCTTCCTTTAAAAAACAGGCGTAAGAGTGTTTCTTGACAGCTTGCACAAAGATGTCTACTGCCCAATCTGTGGTTCCTCCACCTGGTGGAGTGCCATACGATATCAGACCTGGGTATCGGACACCGCGAGTGTCAACTCCGTATTTTCTATGGTAGTAGTCACAAAGCAATTCGCCAGCCACTTTAGTAACGCCGTAAATGGTGGTCGGTCTCATTACTGTGTTTTGGGGGGTATTCTCTTTAGGGCTTGTTGGTCCAAAGACAGCAATAGAGCTGGGTGTGAATACAGAGCACTTTTCAAGACGTGCAACTTCCAGTACAGAACGGAGTGTCCCCATATTGATTTGATAGGCTAGATCTGGATTCGTTTCTCCTACTGCAGATAGAATCGCAGCGAGGTGGAAAATGGTATCTGTACCGTGTGCGACAGTCGCTTGTGCAACAGCATTCTGATCTTGAGCATCTAAGATTGCAGTTGGCCCCGAATCGCAGACAGTCTTGGATAGGGGGCGTATGTCAGTTGCCAGAACAGCGTCTGCTCCATATCGCTCCCGCAGCGAAGTGACGAGTTCAGAGCCGATCTGTCCACCAGCTCCTGTGATGAGAATTCTTTTCAAGTGTTGTTCTCAGGCTTTTAGTTTTGTTATTAGATAGCGTGAAGTATATATCAGGCAACAATCTACGTCGACTGTTTTCGTAATCACGACGTAAGTCTAATGGTCTATGGATCGTAAGTTTTGCTGATGGACAGGAGTGACCTAGAGAGTGTTGTGAGCTAAGATGGGGTAGTATGTTAGCAAGTATACTAAAACCATTTCATTGAGGTAAAAATGCTGACGATTGAATGCTGGAAAAGTCACACTAGTTCATTGCTTACAGTTTCATTGTTTATGATTGCTAATGTTGCGTCGCTATACGGACAGGATTCTGTAGTTGAACCCAGGCCGATGACCTTCTTAGATGCACAGAAATTCGCTCGGTCAGGATCCTGGACTCCAAGCCCTGATGGGGAATGGCTACTTCATTCTGTCACTACGCCAGATTGGGGGAAAGACAAATCTCAGTCCGATCTGTATTTGGTTTCAATGAAAGAAGGTGTGGAGTCAACTCGCCAGCTTACTTTCACCCAGGATAAGAATGAAACTTCACCTGCTTGGTCTAAGGATGGAGCATTCTTTGTGTTTGCTTCCGACAGGGATCAGACAGAAGAACTTAGAGGTCAGCAGCTTTATATGATGCGTCCAGATGGTGGTGAAGCACGGGCAGTCACTGATGCGAAATGGGGAGTTGCAGATTTTGCATTTAGTAAAGATGGAGACTGGCTGATTTTTAGGAGTGGAGAAGAAGGTCGGGAACAGCTATACAGATTGCCAGTGGATGACATATTGGGATCTACACCACTTCAGGTCACCCGTGGTGCTTCTGGGATTGACGACTGGGAATGGTCTCCAGATAGTCGAACTGTATATTTTACGCGAGCCAACTCGATGGATGAAGATAATCGGAAACGTTTGGATGAAGGTTTCAGCGTCGATGTGAAAAATATGGTCACCTCTCTTGCTAGTTTATGGAAAATCGCTATGAATGACCTTGTTGAGAGTCGGATGACGGATGACGATGCTTATAGCGTCAGTAGTTTTTCTATTTCTTCTGATGGTGCGTGGATCGCATTTGCGGGTGGTTCACCAGAGAGATATGAGAGAAATATCACTGGGGGAAGGTTATATACCGACCAATATCTTTTGGAAGTAAGCTCCAGGTCTATAGAGCGCCTGACTGACAATTATGAAGTTGGTGAGAGTCTCGCAAGTTTTTCTCCGGACAGTAGGTGGATTGCTTTTTCCGCACCCGACGATCTCTCCGCATATTCTATGACTGAAAACCGGATTTATCTAAGGGCGGTCGATGATGAGGGTGGCACCTTTAGAAAGCTAGGTTCCTCCTTCGATCAGAGTCTACGGATGGGTTTTTGGTCTGAAGATTCAAGAACTATTTATTTCAATGCAGGCGTCAAGGTTACAACACAGCTGCATGCATTGGACATCGAAAATAATAGAGTGAGCCAAATTACCGATGAAAAAGCTCGATTATCTGTCAATCGAGATGTAAACAGTGGTCAAATATTGATCGGCTATGCCGATCCGAAGACACCACCAACACTTTTCACGACCTCTGACATCGAGGGAGTAGAGGATAGATCTTCCTGGGTGCAACTCGTAGACGCCAACCCTCAGGTCAACGGTATGCTTTTGGGTGACCAGGTAGAGGTCAACTGGACTTCGACTGATGGAAAAACCGTTGGAGGCGTGCTGGTTTATCCCGTGGGATACGAACAGGGGGAAAGATATCCTTTAATCGTGGCTATTCATGGAGGTCCAGCTGGTGCGGATCAACTGGATTTCAATGGTGGTTACAATTCGCAGGTCTACGCAGGTGCGGGATATGCAGTCTTAAGGCCAAATTATCGTGGTTCCGTTAATTATGGGAATGCCCATAGAACAGATATTGTTGGAGATTATTTCACCCTAGGTTTTGATGACATCATGACTGGGGTGGACTACCTGATTGAAGAGGGTATCGTGGACGGAGATAGAATGGGTGCTCTGGGGTGGAGTGCTGGCGGCCATTGGTCTAATTGGATCCTTACTCATACCGATCGGTTTAAGGCGATTAGTTCTGGAGCTGGAACTATGAACTGGATCAGCATGTACGCTCAAAGTGATGTGCAGCGAAATCGACAGTTCTATATTGGGGACGATTTTTTGTATGAGAACTTTGATACGTATTGGAATCAATCACCTTTGAAGTATATAGCTAGTGCCAGTACACCGACGATGATCCATGTCGTAGAGGGTGATCCTAGGGTTCCAAGTCCGCAATCAGTCGAATTACACATGGCTTTGAAAAAATTACATGTCCCAACAGAGTTGTTCATGTATCCTGGGCGTACTCACGGGATAACACAGCCTCGAAATCGATTAGTCAAAGCAGTAAGTGAGAAAGCGTGGATGGATCACTATGTACGTGGACTGGGGAACAAGTTCGAGTGGCGTCAGGTTTTGGAAACCTTGGAGTCGGAATCCGAACCCAAGACTATTTCGGAAGAAGGTTCTGGTGGAAAATGACGAAACAAGCTCCAAATGCTCAGGATTTGAAACTAATCAATTGAAGTAACATGGGTTGCACAAATCTGACTGGTACGCTTGGGATTAGACTTGCGGAAATGTCTCATTCTGTTCTGCTGGTACTTTTTGTGTCGGTGGTTTTAGCTTGCCAACAAGACAGAATGGAATTGGCTGACCTTGCATTGGTCGGTGGACAGGTTATCACTCTGACTTCTGAGGGCGTTGTAGAAGCCGTTGCTGTGAGAGATGGCAAGATCCAGGCTATTGGAACATCTTCTGAGATAATGAAATTGATTGGGCCTGTTACAGAGGTTATAGACCTAAGAGGTCGTAGTGTCATTCCTGGACTAGCTGACAATCATTTTCATTCTATTGGAGGAGGTTTGGGGGTAGATCTCGCAGCAGTGCGATCAATGGACGACTTGCTGGACAGGATCGTAGAGAGGGCGAGTGAATTGCCGACAGGTGGAATCATTGTGACAAACAGTGATTGGCACGAAGGTCAGCTAAAAGAGCAACGCCTTCCTCTTCGTGATGATTTAGATTCCAGGATTTCCCAAAATCCAGTCGTCGTGGTTCGTGGTGGTCACGAGTATATCCTCAACAGTGCTGCTCTGAGGCATTGGAACATAAAGGAATCGGCTACTTCTGTTGAAGGAGGCCGCATCGGAAGGTATCCTGACGGCAGATTGAATGGAGAGTTGGTTGATCTTGCAAAACGTTTGGTGGTTCTGCCAGAAGAACCTCCAATGGATCTGGAAATGGAACTTGGGAAGCTAAGGGAAGAACATGCCCTTCTGAATAAATCAGGTATTACGAGTATCCGTTATCCAGGGATTCCTCAGTCTAAATATGAGCTTCTGAAAATAATGAGAGATGCCGGGCTACTGACTGTTCGAGTCAATGCCCTCCTCAGGGCTCCCAACACGTCTACGATAGCTGACATGCGAGAAGCGATTTCGACTTGGCCCACACCCGATGAGGGTGATCAATGGGTTAGGATTGGTGGGGTTAAGTTGGGTGTAGATGGTGGCTTCGAGGGTGGATTAATGAGAGATCCATATGTTGAACCATGGGGAGAGGAAGGTTCCTTCTATGGGCTACAAACAATGGATAGGTCCTCATATTTGGCTATGGTTCAAGAGTTCAATCGCTTAGGATGGAGAGTAGCGACACATGCAGTAGGTGATGCGGCTATTGACCTCGTTCTGGATGTGTATAGAGAAGCTGACCAAGAGATCACGCTGTTAGGTCGACGATGGGCCATAGAACACGCTTTTGTTCCTAATGAAGATCAAGTTCCTCTGATGAAAGATTTAGGTTTGGTTCTATCAGTACAAAACCATTTGTACTTGGCTGCTCCCAGCTTAGTTAATTATTGGGGTAAGAAGAGAGCAGAGTTTACTACTCCTCTTAGATTGTATGTATCTGCAGGTGTGCCGGTTTCCCTAGGTACGGATTCTCCGGTGGTGCCTTATAATCCTTGGTGGATGCTACATCACTTTACAACGAGGAATACAATCAGTGGTGGAGTGATGGGATTGGAACAGAAGGTAGAAAGGGAAGAAGCACTAAGATTTGCAACTGAAGGGTATTCTTACTTGACTTTTGAGGAACAAATAAAGGGGACACTTGGTGTAGGGAAGCTTGCTGATTTTGCCATTACTGCAGATAGTTACCTTGAGTGTTTGGACCCATGTTTGGAGGAGATGCAGGTAGATATGACAGTCTTGGATGGACAGATTGTATGGGAACGCGTTCACTGATTTAGTTTTTGATAGTTACACATAGGATTCACCACGATTTCCTAAACAATGGAGGAAATGATGAAAGTTAGATTTTTGCTTGGATTAGCTGTTTTATGGAGTTGTGGTGGTGATTCTGGAGAGGTGACACCTTCCACAACTGTCTTTGAAGGTGCTCGTGTCATTACTGGAGACGGAAGGGTTATTGAGGATGCCGTGTTTGTTGTGGAAGATGAGACTTTTGCTTGGGTGGGTTCAAGAAGTGAAGCTGGTGAGATGCCGAGTGGAGCGAGTGTTGACTTAAGTGGATCTACCGTAATGCCAGCTTTAATCAATGCACACTTTCATCTTTCTTCAGATCGAACCGAACGTATTAGCCAGTTGCAGCACACCTTATACTACGGGACGGTAGCTACAATCAGTCTTGGATTGGATGAAGGTGAAGTGGGCCTTCAGATGAGAGAGGAAGAACTGGTTGATGCGGCGAGGTCTCAATCTGCAGGTCGGGGGATCACCAGCCCAGAGCCTGGAAGGACTGAAGTTCCATACTGGATTGCTTCCGAAGACGAGGCCCGAGCGGCAGTGACGGAATTGGCCGCACAGAATGTGGATGTTGTAAAGATATGGGTCGACAGTAGGGGAGGCAGTTATGATCGTCTGACTCCAGAGCTCTATGGGGCCGTGATTGATGAGGCCCACAAAAACGACTTGCGTGTTACTGCTCACGTTTACAGCCTGGAGGATGCTAAAGGCCTACTTAGGGCTGGAATTGATATGTTTGCTCATGGAATAAGAGATACGGATGTGGATGACGAACTTATCCAACTATGGACCGACCGACCTCACGTGGTCTTGGTGCCAAATTTGCCTGGGCCTGGAGTTCCCTCAGATTTGGCTTGGCTTAGTGGTACAATTGGAGCTACTGAACTTGGGGTAATGGAGGAAAGCCAGGGAGAACGTCCTGCTGCTCAAGAGGCCTTTGGCATTCAGGCTCGGAATCTATTAAGACTACATGAAGCGGGAATAACGGTGGCTTTTGGTACAGATGGGAGTTCGCCTTGGGCTCCTCATTTGGAGATGGAGGATATGGTACGGACTGGGATGAGTGCTGCCGATGTGATTGTTTCTGCTACTGCAAATTCTGCTTCTTTAATGGAAATGGAAGATATTGGTACTGTTGAAGTAGGCAAGAAGGCTAATTTTATTGTATTAGATGCCAATCCGTTGGATGATATAACCAACACACGTCTGATTTCGGCCGTCTATCTGGATGGACAAGTTGTAGACCGTGGAGCAATGGCGTCCCAGCTACTTGGCGGTTAAACAATTATAGTCTGAACAGGTCCTAGAGAGGGTCTATGTCTCGGGATCTGTTCAGACTAGTCCTTAATCCAACCATTTCAGATTAGTCGTTGTGGGCTAGTTCGTACTTTCTCTGCTCATTCATCCTGTCCTTTCCTTGAGCGACATCTCTTTTCTTGGCTGCCTTCATGCTCATTGCCTTTCGAGACGTTGAATGCACCGATGGGGACGAGATGAGCCGTTCTAGATCTGTGGCTTCACATGACGGACAGGTTGCAGTCATTTCTCCACGGACGAGTATCTCAAAGTTAGTCTCGCAAGATTTGCAAAGGTATTCATAAATCGGCATTTTCCTCTCCCTATGTTCTTGCCTTGTCAGGCCTGTTGAAGACCTTTAAAGAATGTACGATGGGTTGTTGGAATTCCAAAAGTACTATAATGGGAATGACCGAAAATGAAAATCCTGAACTTGAAGGGTAATTTTTCGAAAAGGTCGACCATCTTAAAAATGTGAACTAGTTTGATCCAATGAAACAGACTCTGGAATCATTCTTAGAAGATATGGAGGACTATTATGTCAAAACGCTCCGATATGGTAGATCAAGAGGAAGTGTCTAAAGTTCATCAGGGCTTGGAACGGAGAAGCTTCTTAAAAATGGCTGCGGGTGTGGCTATCGGTGCTGGAACAACTTCGACGGCTTCTTCTGAGACTAATTTCGAAGGAGACAGCGCTGTTGCACTGACTGATCATCGGGTACAAGAGATGGTGAAACCTCTTGGCAATGGAGAGTCTCCGGCTTTGCAGTTCCAGGCCCATCCAGGTGGTACGGGAGCCCTTTTGGACAAATTGTGGGCTGCAGACGGAAGGAGTTCTTTACATTCAAATGAAATAGGGATTGATCCTTGGATTGGATCACTTCCGACCAACCCTGCAGAGATAGCTTTTCTTCCTGTGGACAGACTAGCCGCTCTCATTCGACAGAGAAAAATCTCTTCTGTAGAATTGACCGAAATCTATTTAGACCGGATGAAAAAATTCGATCCGACTTTATTATGTGCAGTGACAATACTGGAAGACAGAGCATACCGTGAAGCTCGGAATGCAGATTTAGAATTACAGCGAGGACAATGGCGAGGACCTTTGCATGGTATACCCTGGGGTGTCAAAGATCTATTCTCTGTTACGGGCGCCCCGACTACTTGGGGATCTGAAGACTTTAAGAACCAGGTAATTGACGAAGATGCTGAGTTAGTTGTTCGGTTGAGGAAGGCAGGTGCAGTTCTTATCGCCAAATTAGCCACTGGTAGATTTGCTGCAGGAGATAATTGGTACAGAGGAGAAACACGTAACGCGTGGAATACAAATCAAGGGTCTAGCGGATCTTCTGCCGGCCCAGGTTCAGCTACTGCTGCCGGTCTGGTTGGATTTTCAATCGGTACAGAAACACAGGGATCGATCGTGGGTCCTTCTAGGAGGGGAGGCTTAAGTGCGCTGAGACCTACTTTCGGGAGAGTCAGTAGGCATGGTGGAATGGTTCTTTCCTGGAGTATGGACAAACCAGGTCCAATGTGTCGTAGCATTAAGGACTGTGCTCTAGTTTTCAATGCAATTCACGGCTCCGATGAAAAAGACCCTTCGACTCTGACGGCACCATTTCGATTCCAAGAGAATCCAGATATCTCTAGTATGGCAATAGGATATACTCCAGATGCGCCTCAAGCTTTCTTGGATAAACTTCAAGAACTTGGTGCTAACCCAAAACCTATGTCGAGTCTTCCCGAAGGTCGTTCGAACGCATTGAGCGTTGAGTCTTCAGCGGCTTTTGATTTTTATGTAGCTCCGAACGGAGAGCTAGAAGAGGTTCCTCAACCCCCAGAAGGAGAAGAAGTCAGGGTTCCTCGCTTCCATGGTGGTCGGTCTATTTCGGCCCTTGAATTTGTACAATCACAGCGCCGTCGAAGAATTCTCATGCAAGAAATGGCTGAAGCGATGGAAGGTTTTGATATGTTTGTGACGGGTTCAGGGGAAACTCGATTGACCAATCAGACAGGTCATCCTGCTGCTGTTTTACCGTTCGATTTTGGAGATTCAAACAACGAAGACGAATTTCAGCACGAGCAGCCAATCTGTACAACGATCATTGGCAACCTTTTTGCAGATGATAAAATTCTAAGTGTGTCACATCTTTACCAGTCCGTTACTGACTGGCATCAGCGACACCCACCAGGATTGCTCTGAGAATTGAGTTTTTAAGAGTGGTACTGGTAGAGATTTTTAAGTGGTCAAGGTGTTTTGCGACTGAAGGAATTAACTGACTCAGAAATGGCTTGTGCAGCTCGAACCATATCTGAGTCTTCAATGTAGAAATGTGGAGCGATTCTTAGGTATCCACCCTGACTAGTCAATATTATGTCTTGATCTCTCAATTGTGCAACAACATCTTGAGGGTCACAATCTAGTTGAAGAGATAGAATCCCAGAGCGATTAGCAGAAGGAAATAAGATTGGATGTATGTATGTTTGGTCGATAGATTGAATCAAAATATCCTGTAGACGAAAGACTTCTTCGGAGATAGCCTCCATTCCGTGCGGTATGAAGATATCCTCCAATACCTTTTGCAGACTGATGAGATGCTCCCAAGGTAAGGTGCTATATTCGAATTTTCGGGCACTAGTGAAGGGGTCCCAGTTATGGTTGAGATAATCTAGGCGGTGTTTCATCGTACTATCACCGACCGAGGTTATTTGAAGTTTTTCTCTCAACTGAGGGTTCGTATAAAAGAGTCCCGATCCTCGGGAACCAAGAAGCCATTTCCATGACGAAGCTGTAATTGCGGAGATGCCATATCTTTCAGGATAAATTGGTAATACTCCAAGACTTTGTGCGGCATCTATCACCAAATCAATGTCTCGATCTTTGCAGAAATCGCCCAATTTTTTAAGGTCTGCCGCATATCCACTGGCAAATTGTGCATGACTGATAGCAATGATCCGAGTTTTCTTTGTAGTATTTTTTTCAAGATCCTTAAATGACCAACGATATGGCCTTGGATAGGTTTTCTCATTGGGGATTTTAGCGTCGGGCAGGAGTACTAGTTCTACACCTCTTTTCTCTTGGAGAACCCAAGGATAATGGTTCGAAGGAAACTCATGTACATAGCTTAGTACTTGATCTCCAGTTTCAAATGGGTATCCGTTAGCCAGCATGTTAATGCCCGTAGCTGTATTACTCACATGAGCGATATTTTTGGGATCAGTCTCTAGGAGGGTGGCCACTTTTTCTCGGAAAGTAGATAGAACTTCTCCATAGTGCTCGACAACTAGCAAGCCAGATTCTGATTGCATGTGAAGGAATTCCTGTGCCTTCTTCAATGAGGGATAGTACATTGGTCCGATAGCACAGTTAGCTAAATAAAGGCAATTTTTCTTGATAGGGAAAAGAGATGGATTTTTATTGAAATTCACGGGATGTTTTGCCGGAGAATTGATTCTGCTAATCACTTGGTAGTTGCACTCCATGCTTTTAAAACTTTCCTTTCTCTTTCTCTCGACATTCCGAATAGTGGGTTGAAGCGCTCCTTTTTCGGACGAGTTTCATACCATTTTAGCGTATCCTTAGAAGTTAATCTCAGTGGTCGAAAAGTTAGGCCTGCTGCAATGGCTCGATTAATATCGACCAGCATGAGTGGATCTCCTGGGATCCAGGTGGGGATGTCTCTCCAAGGAGATAGCCCTTCAGCCTCAAGAAAATATTCTGGAACCCAGGTTAGTTTGTAGGAGCCATCGGTAGCTGTACCGATTCGATTAAGCATAGATTCCATGGACATTCTGGTAGCAGGTCCCGTTGCGTTAAAATCACCTACGACTTGGTCTTCGGCTAGTCGGATTATCCATTCGGTCAGATCTCGTTGGTCGATCACTTGATTAGAATGCTTGGGGTTGCCAGGGGCTAAAACTTCACCACCTTCCGCCAAGCGGACTGGCCAGTAGGTGAAGCGACCAGTTGGGTCTTCAGGACCGGCGATCAAGCCAGGACGCACGACGGTGTTTTTCCCAGGGAATGAATTGTGAACGATATCTTCAGATAGCGTTTTCATAAGTCCATAGGGAGCTTCGTCTCCATAGTTCCAGCCGACGGGAGATTCTATTCGTGGATAGCCTTCATCTACCTTTGGTTCCATTAATATTTGGTCTGAATGGGTCCAGCCGAAGCTATTTAAATCGTAAGCGGATATCGATGAGACTAAGATGTAGTGATCTACAGAATGCTTCAATAATGATGTACTTGCTGCGACCCAACGGTAATCTTGAGCATTGTTGTCTAGGACTATGTCCCAGGTTCTTCCTTGCAGGGCAGCGTGATCGTCGTTACGGTCACCAATCAGCCGTTCCACACCATTAGGTAAGTGAACTTTAGAGTTGCCACGGGTGAAGATTGTCACCTGGTGACCTCGATCTACAGCATAACGGACCATATGAGGTCCAATAAATCCAGTTCCTCCAAGAATTAGCAGTCGTTTTGAAGTACTCGGAAGCCTAGGCAAAGTCCCGAATGCCATAGCAGCACTCATGCTAGTAGTGGTTTTTAAAAATTCTCTTCTTGATGACAACATTTTGATGATCCTATTGATGTATTGTTTGTTGGACCTTGATAGATCGATCAAAAACACTGTTGGACTTAATTCCAGGTATTAATAAGGTCTTCAGCTATTCGCCCTATTGTCGCCTCCAGCTCAACGAAATCTCCTCGGTTTTGATTGGTGAACACGCTGATAATCGAGGGTCCGCCTTCATAGTAAAGAATGCCGACATCATTACCGGCGTGGGGAGGCCAGTCGCCGGTTTTATGCGCAACAGTTGCTTTTCCTCGAAGAAGACGAGGTATTCTAGAGCTGTACATTTGGTTTTTCAAAATGGCGATCATTTCTTCTGCCGATTCTTTAGAAGTAAGTTCAGCGTTTCCTAGTTGTTCCAAAAGTTTCCCCATTTCCCGAGCAGTGGTTCGCCCGAGCCATTTTGTGGAATCCCCTTCAAATGTGAAAGAGTGATCATTAGAGTCTGAATGTAGAGGAGACTGAAGTTCGAAAATCTCACGGTCTGAAAAATCTTTAGCAGAAGGATTTGAATAAGCTCTCAGATTGCGAAATAAATCTCCTGTCGAACTTAAAATGGTGGTCTCCAGATAGCCTGCTTCTCGAAGAAAGGTGTTGACTCGATCCATTCCTAATTTATTGAGCATGATGTCAGTAGCAGTGTTATCACTGGTGATGATCATTTGTGTAATAAGATCTTTGAAGGTCGGCGTGAGCCCTGGAGTAAAAGTCTTTAGTAAGCCACTCCCACCTCGCATATCTTCCAGTTTTACCGAGTAGCGTTGATCAAGATCAAGAAGTCCATCCTCGACGTCGCGAAAAGCCAAAACCATCATGGGTATCTTGATAACACTTAAAGGGTTCACAGGCTGATCTGCCCTAATAGAAATTTCTTTTCCAGAAGGAAGATGTTTTGCATAGAAAGTGGTTTGGGCATTTAGGGATCCGAGGTGTTTCTCGACTCGCTCCTCTAGAGAGGAATACTTATCAGGGTCTTCAGAGGTGCAGCTGAAGATCACTGCAAGCGCCAATACTAGGGATCTATTCCAATATGGTTTCATCCTCGTGATCCTCTTTGCTAAAGCTGTTCGAAATGGCTGAGAAGTCGGTGGAAATGATGTGTGCCAGTTTCACGTCGAGGAGAGTATCTTCCTCGATCGTATAGCCTAGAAGAAACTCCAGATTGCACAGACATTACTACTTCTTCGTCCTCCATTTCCACTCTGTGTGAAGTTGCCATGTGTGCAGGGAAGTATTCTGTATCCTCCGTGAGGTAGTTCAAAAAAGAGATATTCGTTCGGTTGTGGGAAAGTGGACGAACTACATTCACTTGCATGTGTGTGGGGTAAAAATTCAACATGAGATTGGGGAATAACCAAAAGTAAAAAGCGGAAAGTGGTTGTCCAAAGTCAGGGTGACCAGAGGGTAGATCAAAAATAGGAAACTCTTTTGTTGGGCTAGAACCGAACTGAACGTTTCCCCAAGGGAAGCACTCAGTCTTATAATTTTCGTAATCAAGGCCACCTAAGCTGACTGGGTGTACATAGGGAATATGCAGTTCGTCTAGATAGTTGTCGCAATAAAGGGCCCAATTTGCATTTAGGGTATAATCTCGAGAAGAAAGTGGATCAAAACGGTATTTTTCAAGTTGGAGCCAACCGACCCGTTCCAAAATAGGAGCCATCCATTCATCGAAAGGTATAGCTGGATCGAGACTGGTGAAGAAAAGAGGTCCTATGTTTTCAAGTGGTAGGCGGGGCAAATTGTCACAGGTGTCGGGGAAATCACACACACCGTCAAATTCGGGCATAGAAATGAATCTACCATCGAGATGGAATTTTCGGCCGTGGTAGCGACAACGTAGAGTTCTTAGGTGTCCTTCTCCTTCTACTACCAAGGCTCCACGGTGGGTACAGACATTGGAAAGACAACACAGCTCCTCATTATCATCCCTTGTGAGTAAAAGTGGTTCAGAGAGACAGCCATCTAGGAGTCTAAAAGGTAAAACATGTCCTGGTGCTTTGATTGTTGTTGCATCGGGAACAAACTGCCAGGTTTTAGCAAAAATGGTTTCTTTCTGATGTTCGAAATTCAGTGGATCAGAGTATACAGAGGACGGGGGTGTATGAGCCTTGGAGATGTCAGCGTCTATTGTGTAAGTCTTTTTTCTCATAAGTGTTCAAGATCTAGTGTAGAGGTGATTTCTCTTGCATCTATTCATATTCTAAAGACTGTCGGCAACTAACACCGAGTTTCTATAATCTCAAATTCTTCTGAATATGCTATAGGTTGTTGCAGGCCGTCTCCTGAGGCCACAAAGAAGAAGTTGTCCAAATCTCGACTTGCCCAAAGAGGTACGGACACGATCGCTTCAAGGTTTCCGTCTTCGTCAGTCATTACTTCGCTTAGGATTTCTTGATTACCGCCGAGCGCGCCGAATCCGATTAAGAATAGTGTATTGGAAAATAGTCGATCCGTAGAGACGGAAACTTTTTCCCCGATTTTTCCTGAACTTGGTGACAGAGAGACTATCCTTTCTTGATTGTCCACGATGTCACTTTGTTTTGAGACTTCCATAATACTCCTCGGACATGTAAAGGCTTAGGTCTTGCCACTCTATATTTTGCAGGGAATTAACGGAAAATGACGTGTCATTTACTGTATCGCAAGTTGAGACTAGCTAAATTTTGATTTTTGCTGAGCACTTTAATTTATGGGATTTTTAGGTGGCCTAGGACGTTTCATTTTTAAGGACACACCTCCGAAAAATTTGGATCCACTTCTTTCTATTCGGTGATTTCCTTCGGATAGATAGTCTAGGATAGCTTCATCCCAAGACAGGCCTGCTTTAGCAACAAGTTCCATATATGGTCCATAGGCCGTTTCGTCTGGTGCTTCAGTAGTCCCACTCCAGATTGTAACTCGTGGGTTGTAACCCCTTGTACCCGAACCGCTTCCAGTCGAACCTTTAAGCGGCATTTGAATTAATACGCTGTCGGTCATCGGCAGACGAAATACTTCAGGATCGTGGTTGGCGCCGTAACGACGATAGCGAGCATACATTCGTTGGTTCAAATCGAACACATCCCTATTCGAATTGATTTTTGAGGTGATGTGGTCACGGATCAGGAAGGCAGCATCTTTGTGTCTGGGAAAATCAGGACTATCGATGAAACTAAAGCCTGGCATAAACCAACCTTTGTTGAAACCCCAGTTTCTTTCTGTGACTCTACCTTGACGCACTAACCCGGTGTACCCACTGAATAACTGGACTACTTGGTGACTGGGATAGCCATGTGGATTAAGGAAAATATCTGGAAGCCAGGTTTCCCAAAGTTCACCTCGTACTTTGGATTCTGGATAGATGGGATGGTCTGCATCATTTCCAGAGGTCGCGTCCCTTCCTAATGAACCTAAGTAGCCAGCGTGGAGAATGTAGTCCGGTGTGATTTGATGAAGGTCATAGGCGATCTGTGCCCCATCTGGGTTGGTAAAGGGATGAATGACCACATTCACCTTGTTAAGTTTTGATCTCTGGTCAGGATCAGTCAAAATAAGTTCTGCATGACGGAGCACATGACTCGTTGAGGAAACTTCATTAGCGTGCTGTCTTGCCGAGTATATTACAGTTGGCTTAAACGCGGATGCTTTCATATGTGACCAATGTGTCTGAGAAATCTCGGGCATTAGATCCATTGCCCAGATATCCTTACCAAGATAAGACTGGCCTGCGTGGTACATAGTTGCTTCTGTGAACGTAGCACTCATTTTTGCTAACATCTCGTGGCCTTCATTGGGAGGAATCGGTGTATCCCATTGGACTATGCGCCCTCCAGTGTACTTCCAATTTTCTGGGAGCAAAGTTCGCCAATGTGGGTTGGCTGTCGATGATCCAGGACTGGCCAATACAGCGGTCCTTCGTTTTTTAGGGTCCAATTGATGTGTCCATTCGGCCCATACTTCCAGTGAAGTCAGCCCAGGATAGGACAATTCTTTGAGATAAAGCCCAGCATTGTGGAGTAGGGTTATTTCTCTAAGAGTCGCCTCAATCTGGGCAGCAGAAACCATAGTTCGATCGACATTCTCTGAAGATGCCACAGTTATCAAACTGTCTCGTAGGTCATACTCAGTATCTGTATGGACCCTAAGAGCTAAGTGTGTAAGACCTAAGGTCTTACTTTTTACCTTAGCCAATTGTGCCGAAGGTTTTTCTAAGGTGGTTTTCGGAATGTCTAGTCTGATTTCTTTCTGAGGTCCAGTTTCATTTTGGTAGTCGACAACTACGGCAGGACGGGAAGTGGCAAACCCAGTAAATGTCAGGTTCATACGAGGTGGCTTTCCATTCGATTGGGGCCGCATAATAGGTATTATTCTGCCTGGGAAAAGGAGCCCCTGTCCACGAGAATTACGTCCTAAGACATCAAAGAATTCGATAGTTCCGAAGTAGATCTCTTCGTGCAGTGCATCCATGGGTGCATGGATTTCATTGTCGATCCCAATTCGATAATCTGGTTCGCTCATATATAGTTCTAGGGTGAGTTCGCCAAAAAATGGGGCATCACGATCTCCTCCCCAAGGTATTCCTTTATGACGCTCCATTACATAGTCATAAATAGCAGGAAGGGTCTTTGCTTGATAATAATCCCAGAAAATTTCAGGGTCTGTGATAATTCTTTCATCGACTAGGATTTTACCGTCTACTTCGGCCTCCAGCCAACCTGTAGTAACTCTAACCTTTTCGTAGTCTTGAAAACGGTCGAAATAGGATCTCAATACCCATTTTGGATCGAAAGCATCACTCAAGATGGTATTCCCAGATATGTCTGAAATTGTGACTGAGTAGGTAGGTCCCTCTGTAACCTCTTCAAAGCGAATCTGATCTAGATCGATCGAAAGATCTCTCGAAAAAACTTCATCAATAGGAAAAATTTCATGTAACCACCTCACTGGGGTATTGATAGCTTGTTGGGGCCAGTCTTTTGGAGGATCGTTTCGCAAAAATTTGATGACAATTTCACCTATTTCTTCGTCTTGGATCTGTGGGGCTATTACTTCATTCAGCCAAGAGTATCCCTGCTTGAAAGCTGAAAGGATCGTTACATGTGTTTCAGAGGGTGAGGTGCCTGCGTTTACTAGTAATTGACGCACTTGGTTTTCTAATTGAAGACGTAATTCGGGCGGTTCGCTAAGTCGTACCCGGACGTCAATTTCTCGTGCGGAAGTTGCGCTCGGAAGAATCTGGTCATTAAAGAGTCTCCAGAATTGATCTAATTCCGAATCAAAAATCTTCTCTTCTTGGAAAATTGTCTTTGCGCTTTGAACATCTCGATCATCTATCGTAACCTTGACATTGGTTTCAGGAAAAATCTCCTCAGCATACTTTTGGACATAGTCTTGTAGTCCAGGATCTGCTTTTTCCACTGACATCATTACGTTTACCTCAGAGGATTGTTTTGCCGAAAGTTTTTCTGAGATCTGTTTTAGTTTATACATGCCTATGGCTGCTTGTCCTGCTGGAGAGTTTCCCGATAGAACCCGCCAAAGGTCTCCTTCGACATCTTCTATAGTAGTGCGATCTTTTCCTCTTTCCTGTAAATTGGGGAAAATTAGAGCAACTTGCTCCATGGCTCTATCGACGCCAGACTGATCTGATCCAGTCAAAACCATGGCGGAATGGTCGCCACCAAAAGCTTTAGGAACAATTTGAATCAAGCCTTCACCCGTATCCAATGAGGATAGATCGATTTTTCCACTATCTGCGAGTTGATTGGCCAGACTATTTTCAGTGCCAACCAGGACAAGAGTTCCTAGGGAAGAGGGTTCTTCCAAATCAGTAGCCGATTCTACGAAAGGTATAGTTATTCCAGTAGTTTCTAGGCCAATACGTCCAGCTAGGTCGGGTAGTAGAGAGATTCCTGATTGGCCTGAAATCACCATGGCATCTAACCGGTCAGGAATGAGATCATTGTCACTATCTCCTAGAATGCCATCGGAACTGTAGATGTTCGATAAATCCATTGATTCTTTGGCAGATCTTCCTGGTCGAGAAGGTACGGGGCCAAGCTTTGGAGGACTTTGTTGGTTTTCTATCTTGAGGGTAGTCCCGTCTTGGATTTTTACTTCAACTAGGTCAATTCCTGAATACCTTAGGGGATTATTTTTTGTGGAAGTTTTAGATGTCTCTTGATCTGGAACGAGTAATTCTCGGATAGCGGTTTGACTGAGGTTGATATCGTTAGAATTGACTTCAACTTGAGCGGTGATAGAGTGTATCCCAATCCTATCTTTTTTAGTCACAACCGTAGTCAATTTTGTAGCGGCTTCTGACACGCCTGCGTCAGTGAGAACTTTTTGAATGTCAGTGTTAATTTGGTCCAGTTTGGTGGTCGAAAGTGTCTCACTGTGAGGCAGAACTCCAGCAAATACTCGCGCAGCTCTCATGAGGCCTTCATCGTCTTTGGCCACTAGCAAAATCTGGCGGTTGCCGAGAGCTTCACGAACCTCAATATATCCTTGCCCAGATTCGAGTGAATTCAGACCTGATCCGGAAATGTTTATGGAGTTTTCAGCTAAACTTCGTTCCCCTATAAAAATCGCAATTTCACCAGGTTCAGCTACTCTTCCTATGGGCAAGTCCATTGCCATAGTTTCAAATCCAAGACGCAAAGATATTTCGGAGGCGGCTCGTATTTCAGTTTGACTAGGTTGAGAGCTCAAAATAAGTGCAGCATTTATGTGATTGGGAAATCCGTCGTCATTGTCGTCAGTCAGGAGAGCACCGAGTTCGAATATGGAGCTTATGTCAAAGCTAGTTGACAGCTGTCCTTTCAATGGTGTCACGAGGATGAAAGCCATAGCAAATAGACAGACTTGCAATTTTCCAAGTGTGTTGGCGGACAATCTTAGATTGCGTAAAAAGGAATTCATTTAGCCTCCAACGGCATCAGATTTCTGTGTGGTCTTATTGTTTTCATCGAAGTGTCTTTGGATATTAAGTATTGGGGTGAAGATTCATGTTACGGAGATAACGTCACCAGGCAACAGTCGCCAGGTTCTGAAGTTGTGCTATATGGGATTAATTTAGGACGTAATTTCTTGAAAAAATAGGAGGTTATACCTCTGGGGACCTTACTTAAAAGGCTGTCACAAGTTGGTTTGTTAGTCTGGTTGTGCATTCTGCTTCCTCAAAAACTTCTTGGACAGGATGTGGCCGAAATTTCCGAACGGTTACTCAAAGAAGTCCTTCCCAGGGCTGACCGGTTTGCCGTAATCGATGGGGATGTTCCAGTG
This sequence comes from uncultured bacterium, assembly GCA_963935005.1. Classification (GTDB taxonomy): domain Bacteria; phylum Gemmatimonadota; class Gemmatimonadetes; order Longimicrobiales; family Gaopeijiaceae. The sequence goes on from CAWWAX010000004.1 coordinate 53,778, forward strand.
GCTGAAGGATACCGCTTCGGTGGAGAAACTGGAGAACGACTTGTCGGTTACGTCTTTGTGACTTCCGATGTGCCCCCCGAACCATTTGGCTACAGTGGACCTGTACAGGCATTAGTAGGCATGGATCTCGAAGGGTCTTTGACGGGGGTCCGAGTTATGGATTATTGGGAATCCATCCAAGAAAGTATGGGTGATTTTTTGAGAAGACCTGGCTTCCAAGAACATTTTTCTGGAAAACATATTGGCGACGCCTTCAGAGTCTATGGAGATGTTCAAGGAATTTCTCGAGCTACTATCAGCGTTCGGGCTCTTTCTAGGGGAGTTCGTGACTCTGCTAGAAGAGTCGCACTGCTGTACTTAGATGATACTGGAGCTGCTCCAGGGCCAGTTGAAGACCTTGAATCTTTGCCCTGGTTTGACATGCTGCAAAGAGGAGTCATTGAGTCTACGCTTCTTGCTGATGTTGCTGGGACAGCAGAAATTTTTTTGACGTATGCAGAAAGTGATGAGTTTGGCCAGTTCTTAGTAGGAGAAGAGAGGTTCGCAAGGGCCCTAACTAGGATGGAAAGAAGGGAGTCTCCTGGACATTTGATGATCTATGGAGTAGAAGGACCTCGGCTCCGTTTGTTTGTAAGGGAGGGTTGGTCGGTGGTACAAGATGGGGACACCTTTCCAGTTTCTCCAAGGGAAATTGCCTCACTGGGCTTAGACGGGGGAGGTGTGATGGAGGAACGGGTGGTTTTGACTGGGAGCATGATCATAGACGGTGACGTAGATGTTTCCAAAGCTTTCACATTTTTATATGACAGAGGTTCGGAGTTAGAAGCTATATCTTTGGAGTACCTGACACAGTCGGCACAGTTGGCAGATTTTGACATCGAAGAGCCTTTGAGTGACCAGCTAGAAGAGGAGTTTACTGCTACGACTGACTTGGTACAGGATCCTTCCCCTGATCTTGACCTAGTAAAGGGGGAGAGTCTTGATGAGACAGTCGGTCAAGAGGAAAATACTGCTGCAGACTCAATCACCTCCAGGGCGGAGATCGCTGCTCCAGGGTCAGTCGAAGCATTGCAAGTAGAAAATATGTTGTTGGAATTCAGTGAACTGGAACAAGAAACGTTTTTAGAGAGAATCCTTGCAGAAACTTCATGGAGTAGAGTTTGGAAGCTTTTAGCTGTCTTATTTACTGCTCTTTTTGCTTTCTTGGTTAAGAAATCCTGGGTTAGACTACTTTCTCTGTCATTGACCCTAGTATATCTGGGCTTTTTAGAAGGAGGGTTTTTATCAGTATCTCATATCACTAGCGGTATTTGGGTAGGTCCTAGGTTTTATTTAAGTGATCTCCCCTTGCTGATACTGGTAGTATTTACTGTGATCACGACCATCTTATGGGGCAGGGTGTTTTGTGGATTTCTCTGTCCATTTGGAGTCATTCAGGACCTTTTAGAAAAAATATTTCCTAAACGGTTTCGAATAAGTATATCGACAAAAGTCCACAAGAATGGCCTAAAATTGAAGTACGTTTTTCTAGCTATTATTCTTGGTTCTGCTGCTTCTGGGAGCAGGGTAAGTATTTACCAGTATTTTGAACCGTTCGGGACGGTTTTCTTTCGCAGCACCTCGATGACCCTTTGGATAATAGCACTGTTTTTTCTAGGAATGTCTTTGGTAGTGCCTAGATTTTATTGTCGTTATGCTTGTCCTTTAGGTGCTGCGTTAGCTTTGACCTCATTTTTTTCCTTGAAACGCATAAAGAGGGTGGAGCAGTGTAATTCCTGCCATGTTTGTGAACAGAACTGTCCGACGGGGGCTATTGAGGGCCCCCAAATTGATTTTAACGAGTGTGTAAGGTGTAATGTTTGCGAGATTAAATTAATTGAAAAAGCGGGAGTGTGTAGACATGACATCGAAGACGTTCGTGATCGCTTGGTACCAATGACTTCCGAGGTGTGAACAGGCTGTCGAATCAGAAAATGGTTGCTCGCATAGGACTTCTTGTTGCGGCCTACAAAACTACCTGAAGTTTTCCAAGACCTTTTTCATCCGAGCACTCATATTCAGTCTAACACGCTTATAGCGTATAGCCATACGTCAACACAGTACTTACCTTTGTCTGAAAATCGCATGAAACATACTGGTAGGCTCAGGAGTTTTATGCGAAAACCCCTGAAAAATGAGAGCAATGATGGATGATGCTGCACAGATTCGAGCCCTAATTGCCCCATGGGTGGACGCTTGTCTGGCCCGCGACTGGGACGCTCTTTTCGACATCTGCACCGAAGACGCATTTTTTGATCCGCAGGAGCTCCACGAGTTAGTGGTCCCGATCTGAGAACTTTTCTGGATGGCTTTCCAGTCATGAGTGAGTTCAATTTCGATTTTGATAACATCCAAATAGATGGTAACATTGCCATCGGACACGGAAACGGAGCCATGACAGTAGATATGGACGGAGAAGACACAGCAATTTCATTTAAATTTGCTGACCATTTTCGCCGAGGCGAGGACGGCACATGGCGTTATTCCAGCGTAATTTGGAACGATAACGAATAACAAGAAAAAGCGACCGGTTCGTCTTACGTTTTTCCAACTGAGTATTTAGGAAATACCCATATGCCTAAAAAGATCCAATTCCCATAAATGAGAATTTCTGTGCTCTCATACCCGGATTCGCTTCAGCTACGTACAAGTTTCCCTTAGAGTCTGTAGCAATATTGTGAGGTCGGCCTAATTGCCCAACTCCACTTCCTTCGCTACCTACTTCACCCAGAACCTCTAAGGTTTCTCTTCTCAAGATCAGAATACGGTGAGCGGTGCCGTCAGCTACATATAGAAAGTGCTGATCTGGATCATTTGAAAAGGCTAAAGAAAAGGCTGCACTGGGACCTTCACTGACTCGTTGTTCCATGACGAAGGTTCCATCTTGGTTAAAAACCTGTACTCGACTGTTGGTCCTATCAGCTACGTATACCAGGTCGTCTTTGGAAGAAGTAATTCCATGAAGTAGCCGGAATTGTTGCGATGGTTGAGTTTCTTCTTCGGGATATTGGTAGTCGTCGTCGGGTTCATTTCCGTATGCGCCCCACTGACGAAGATATTCTCCAGTCTCAGCATCATAAACAATGATTCTTCGATTGGTGTAACCATCTGCTACATAAAGTTCATTTGTGTCTGGATCAACATAGAGCTCGGCTGGTCTTCCCAGGAGATATGGATCATGGCTGTTACCCATCTCTTCCATTTGTCCAATTGTCAGAACAACTTCCCCATCTTTGGTAAATTTAAAGATGGTGTGTTGCTCCCGTGCTGCACTCCATACATAGTCGTTGTGATCAACAAAGAGGCCGTGAAGCATACCGGGCCATTCAGGTCCAGCCTCTGGCCCACCCCAGGTTCTGAGTAAGTTGCCGTCAGGATCGAACTCTACCACCTGTGCAGAGTGGGTTACCCAGATGTGATCTTGACTGTCTACGCTCACTCCTAGTACCTGTCCCCAACTCCAGTCTTCTGGCATTGGTGCAGGCCAGTTGGGATCCGCTTCCAAGAGAGCGATTCCATCTATCTGCTGGACCTCGGGAGTATTGTCCTCGGCGCAGGCTGCGATGATCAGGGACGATCCGATTAAAACTGCGGTTGTCGCAATTCGCTGAGCAAATAGCATTAAACCAAGCTCCTTATCTTGAGGAAGAAATCACACCCTTTTTAAGTTAGTAGCTGAACTCTCAGTTTACCAATCGTCCTGAACCATTGCATCAATGGTAAAACACAATGCATTCTCTATGTATGTATCGGGTTTGATGTCATACTGTAATTTCTACTCTGGGCTATTTACTGACTTAATCGTAAATTGTTCAGCAATTAGGGTTTTGGCCTATTTCAGGAGGTTTGATGAAGATTACACACACGCTCATTTTCGGATTATCCTTTCTTTTTTGCCAAGCATTTGAGCTCGAGGCACAGAACATTGACACAGGCGTGCAAAGCTCAGACTTCACCTTCGCCCTTGGTGGTGATGCTCTTATTACGAGGAAACTTTCAGTATATAACGAACCAAAATTCTTGGGTTTAATCGAAATGATTCGAGGTGCGGATGCTGCCTTTGTCAATCTGGAGATGTTATTTCATGATTTCGAACCTTACCCTATGCATCAAAGTGGAGGAACCTGGACTAGAGCAGACCCAGCTCTTATCGATGATTTTGTTTGGGCTGGATTTGATATGGTTTCCAGGGCCAACAATCACACAGGAGACTACGGTGTTGAAGGAATGCGACTGACCACGCGCTATGTGAAAGAGGCTGGACTTGTCCAGGCAGGAGTCGGAGAGAGTCTGGCAGAGGCTCGAGAGGCGAAATTTTTAGAGACAGCGAAAGGGCGAGTCGCACTAATCTCTATGGCTTCGACTTTTCCAGACCATTCAAGGGCTGGACGCACGAGAGGTGATACTAAACCTCGGCCGGGATTGAGTCCGCTTCGTTATTCGACAGTACAAACAGTTACCAGTGATCAGTTCTCTGAGTTACAAACGGTTTTAGAGAATTTAAACCTAAGATTTACTGATTCTGAAAGGCGATTAACAGTGTTTGGCAACACTTTCGAAATAGGTAATGAACGAGCGACGGTAACAACTCCAGATCCAATAGATCTGGAAGAAATAGCTGCTGTGGTCAGTAATGCCAAAAGGCTTGCCGATCATGTGATAGTGACGATCCATGCTCACGAGAGTGGGAGTGCTCGCTCGGAACCAGCTGATTTTTTGCCGATCTTTGCCAGAGCGATGGTAGACGCTGGTGCCACCATGTTTGTGGGTCATGGCCCACACGTTTTGAGAGGCATAGAGATTTATAAGGGTAAACCCATCTTTTATAGTCTTGGAGATTTTGTATTTCAGAACGAGACTTTAGACCGATTACCAGATGAAAACTATCGAGCCTATGGACTAAGCTCAGACAATCATGTGGCCGACTTCAATGACGCACGTTACAACATGGGGACAACAGGGTTCCCAGCTAATAGGGAAATATGGGAGGCTGTAGTGGCCATGCCGAGATTCCGTGGAGGAGAACTAATGGAAGTTGTTTTACAACCGATCGACCTTGGTTTTGGGACAGAAGCCTGGGAAAGAGGCCGGCCGGTTTTAGCTGAGGACGATCTAGCAAATAAGATTTTGGGCGACTTAATAGAACGCTCCGAACCTTTCGGGACCCATATCGAAGTCAAAAATGGAGTGGGCTATATAAGGGTCAGGTGAAGAAAGGAAATCTGAGTACTTTTACATAGAATAAGGATCAACTTGATGAATCTTAGTGGTTGCAGTTTTTTGAAGTTAGAGGATTTTGATGCTACTACTGTAAAGCAGCTGATCAATCTGGCAAGAAAATTGAAAACTGAAAAATCAGGAGGGACTGAACGTCAGCGTCTAGTTGGCAGAAATATCGCTTTGATTTTTGAAAAACCTTCTACGCGGACCAGGTGCGCTTTTGAGGTTGCGGCTTATGATCAAGGTGCTCATGCTACCTATCTTGGATCGAGTGGCACACAGATTGGCCAAAAGGAATCGATAAAAGATACAGCTCGTGTTTTGGGCAGGATGTATGATGGAATTGAATACAGAGGGTTCGATCAGGAAATAGTAGAGCAACTGGCCAAGTTTGCAGGAGTTCCAGTTTGGAACGGTCTAACCGATCAATTTCATCCCACACAGATCCTAGCAGATTTTCTGACGATGGAAGAGCATAGCGACAAGAAGCTTTCGGAAATGTCTTTTTGCTATCTAGGTGATGCAAAAAACAATATGGGAAATTCACTGTTAGTAGGCGGAGCGCTTATGGGTATGGACGTACGTTTGGCAGCCCCAAAACCTTGCTGGCCCGAGAACAAATTGATTAATCGGACTGAATCAATCAGGGCGGCTAGTGGAGGTTCACTCTGCATCACCGAGGATGTAGCCGAGGGAGTGTCTGATGTGGATTTTCTTTATACTGATGTATGGGTGTCTATGGGTGAACCAGAGTCTGTCTGGTCGGAACGTATAGAGTTGCTGGCACCTTACCAGGTCAACAGTGAAGTATTAGCTATGACTGGTTCGCCGACTGCCAAATTTCTTCACTGTCTTCCAGCTTTTCATAACAGAGAGACACATATTGGAGAGCGGATTTTCCAGCAATTTGGATTATCTAGTATGGAGGTTAGTGAGGAAGTGTTTGAGTCGGAGTATTCTATTGTTTTTGATCAGGCAGAAAATCGGATGCACACCATCAAGGCAGTTATGGTGGCTACCCTAGGAAGCGAATCTGGAAGTCCATAGAGGAGTTTGTGGCTATCCTTGGGTTTCATCCTCTGTTGCTTTTGTGTAGTTAAGGCTTAAGGATACAATTTGTCTGGGTAGGCAAATAGTATCGGAAACCCTCCAGTATGAAGAAAGATCAGTGGTTGCTTTTCGAGGTGAGATTGTTTCGCAAGATCTAGGAATCCAGCAAATACCTTACCTGTATATATTGGATCAAGCAGAATCCCTTCCTCCTGGGCTCCCAGTAAAATCGCTGCTTTAGTTTTTTGGCCGAATCCTCCATAGGAAGAATCTAGATAGTTGTCACATAGTGAAATGTCTTCTTTTTCCGCAGTCTCAGAAATATCGAGCAACGTTTCGGCTTTCCGTAAGATGTGGGTCAGTCTCTGTTCCTGGGGGTATCTTTTTCTGCGGACACAAATTCCGTGAATGTCTATTGCGATGTCATCCGCGGCTTTTACACCCAAGATCAAACCAGCTTGTGTGATTCCACTGCCACTGGCGACTACGATTGTACTCTTTAGGATGCCCATGCTCTTCAACTGCAATCTAATTTCTTGAACTGCTTCCAGATAACCCAAAACACCGTATGGAGGATGGTCAGAGGAAGAATGAATCAGGTAAGGTTTATGTCCCTGTTTTTTCAGCTCCGACGCCTTCTCTTTCATTACGAAATCGATTTCCTGATCTGAGATGCCTTTAGGACAATTATGGATAGAGGCACCAAAAATACTACTCAAGAGCACGTTGCCAGAGCTTTGGTATTCATTATCGGTAGCAGCATTGTTATCACCCAAGAAAATGTGGCAACCAATCCCTAATTTTGCGGCGGCGGCGGCGGTACAGCGGACCATGTTCGACTGAGTACGACCAGAGACTAAGACCGTGGTGCATTCATCTTGCAGCGCTTTGCCTAGATGGAATTCCAATTGACGAACTTTGTTGCCTCCAGTTGCTAAACCGGTGCAGTCATCTCTCTTTATATAAAGA